>NZ_VCKZ01000582.1 GCF_005889745.1 Actinomadura geliboluensis | reverse complement strand
CCCACGCCCTCACACTCCGGAACGTCCGGCGCCTACCCGGCCGTGTTGGGCGAGCATGCCGCAGCGTCGGGGGCCTATCGCGGGGTGCCGCACGGCCAGTCCGCGGCATCTGGTGCTTATCCGGCCGTGTCGAGCGGTGCCTATTCGAGGGAGGCGCATGTCGCTCCGGGGATGTCTTCGTCGCAGGTCAGTGGGACGTCGGGCGCGTGGTCGTCGGCGTTGGGGACGGACGGGCGGTGGTCTGAGGCGGACGCGTTCCGGCTCGGCCGGTGAAATCTTGTCACTGTCTAGATAGGCTGGTGGTGATCCCGAGCGAAGGAGCGCCGATGACGGAGAACCCCGGCCTGGCACGGCAGATGTGGCACCAACTCGAAGCCGTCCACGCCCTGTTCTGGTACTCGCCCGACGTCTTCGCGGAGGCGGCGGAGCTCGGGTACGAGGTCGATACGCGCTGGCCGAGCTACTTCGCCTGGCGCGCCGCCCCGCTCGGCGCCGCCGGTCCGGAGCGGGTCGCGTCCGCGTTCTACAGCTTCAGCCCGCGCATGGTGGCCGAGCACGTCCCCGCGGTGTGGACGGTCGCGCCGCCCGAGCGCGTCCTGCGGGCACGGGTGCGCGCCGTCGACCGCATGTACCGGGCGCTGCTCGGCGACGCCATCGGCTCCCCGGACCTCGCCGAGGCCGCCTCGCTGGCCCGTGCCGCCGCCGAGGAGGCGGGCACCGCGGGCCGCCCGATCGCCGCCGCCAACGCCGACCTGCCCTGGCCGGACGAGCCGCACCTCGCGCTGTGGCACGCGATCGGCATCCTGCGGGAGCAGCGCGGGGACGGCCACGTCGCCGCGCTCCTCACCCACGGGCTCGACCCTGCCGAGTCGCTCGTCTCGTTCGCCGCGGTCGGCGCCGCGTCCGTGGAGACGTTCGCGAGCCGAGGCTGGACGGACGAGGAGTGGGCCGCCGCCCGCGACCGCCTCGCGTCCCGCGGCCTCGTGAGCGGTGACGGCGCCGCGACCGACCGGGGCCGGGAGCTGCGCGACTCGGTCGAGCGGATGACCGACGACCTCGCCTACGCGCCCTGGCGCGCCCTCGGCGAGGCCAAGGCCGAGCGGCTGGGGCAGCTGACGATGCCGATCCTGGTCAAGGTCCTGGAGACCGGCCTGATGCCCGCGGAGAACACGCTCGGCATCGGCAAGGTTCAGGCGCCGCCCCGCTGAGCCGGGTCAGGGGCGGGGGAGGCGCCAGGCGGTCTCCTCCAGGCGTCCGGTGTTGCCGAGGTCGAGGGGCCCGTCGGACTCCACGATGACGACCGGCCGTCCCGGCGCGGGCCGGACCTCCAGGTACGTGCCCGCCACCGCGGTCGTCGTCGGGTCGGTGACGAGGTTCCGCCAGACGATCCCGAAGACGGCCGACCCGCCCGGACGGATCGTCAGCGGCTTCGGCCCCGGGTCCTCGACCTGCGTCGTGCCGCGCACGATCTCCACGTCGAACGGCTGCCGGTCCTTGTCGAGGACGCGCACGGACGGGTAGCCGTTCAGCCGGTACGGGCGGTCGCCGCAGTTGCGGAGCCGGATGGTCGCGGCGCGCAGGCCCATCGCCGCCTCCGGCTCCTCCATCCCGATGCTGATGCCCTCCGGCGTGCAGACCGGCGGGGCGGGCGTGTTCCGCTCCAGCGGGATCGGCGTCGGCGTCGCCGGCTTCGACGGCAGCACGGGATACGGCTCGGACGGGAGGGCGGCGGGCGCGGTCTCGGTGCCGCAGCCCGCCGCGCCGGCCAGCACCGCCGCCGCCGCGAGCAGCAGGATCGATGTCCGCTTTGTCGGAGTCACCTGGGGATGATGGCAGACGGATGTGGACGCCGTGTGCCGGTGTCGGTGCCGATGCCCGTCCCGGCCCGCCCGGCGCGGGCCCGCAGGTGGGCGGCGCGCAGCACGGCCTCGATGCCGAACCGGGCCTCCGGGTCGGCCAGTTCGGCGCCGAAGGTCTGCTCGATCTTGCGCATCCGGTACCGGACGGTCTGCGGGTGGATGTGCAGGATCGCGGCCATCTCGGCGGCGGTGCCGCGGGTGACGAGCCAGGTCCGCAGGGTCTCGGTCAGCCGGTCCCGCTGGCCGGGCGTCATGCCGTCCAGGACGCCGAGGCGGCGCCGGGCCAGCTCGTCCACCAGCGCCGGGTCCGACAGCAGCCACAGCGTCACGAGGTGCTCCTCGCACCGGACCACCGGGCCGTCGAGGACACCGCCGAGCGCGAGCCCGAGCGCCCGCCTGGCCCAGCGCAGCGAGTCGGCGGCCTGCCCGGTCGGCATTGTCACGCCGACCGCGATCAGGCGGCCGGGCAGCGCCTCGTCCAGCATGCGGCGCCGCTCCGGCGTGAACGGGCCCGGCAGGAGCAGGTGCGGGGCGGCGCACTCCAGGTCGGCGAGGACGTCCTCGTCCAGCGCCGCCCACGCGCAGCGGGCGTCCGGTTCGACGGCGACGAGCGTGACCTCGTCCGGGACGGGCCACCCGGCGGCCTCGGCCGACTCCGCGATCTCCGCCTCGGGGCCGTCCAGGAGCAGGCGCAGCAGGCGGCGGCGCCGCTCGTCCAGCGCCGGGATCGGACGGGCCCTGGCCTGCCGGTACCCGTCGAGCGACAGCTCCGCCAGCTCGTCCAGGTAGACGAAGAGGGCGTCGGCGAGCCGGGACATGACGGCTGCGGAGATGTCGTGCCGGGGCGCGACCCGCATGACGCGGCGCCAGGCGACCTGCCCGCCGATGCGGTATGCGGCCTGGAGGGAGTCCAGGTCGCGGCCCTCGTGCGCCTCGTACTGGCCGAGCATCCGCGCGGTCGCCGCGGAGTCGTCGTCGGCCGGCGCGCCGTGCGGGGCGGCGATCCGGTCGACGAACGCGGCCAGGTTGTGCTCGACGCTGAGCCGCAGCACGTGCCCGTAGGGGCCGTCGAGCGGCCGGGCGTACTCCGGGATGGCGCGGCGGATCTCGGTGACGATCTCCTCGGCGAGGCTCGGCAGCTCCGGCCGCATCAGCCCGGCGAGGCGCGGCGGGAGGAGCACGGGCCGCGCGCCGGCGCCCCGCCCCTCGCGAGCGCCCCGCCGCTCGCCGTCACCTCGCCGCTCGCCGTCACCCTGCCGCTCGCCGTCACCCTGCCGCTCGCCGTCACCCTGCCGCTCGCCGTCACCCTGCCGCTCGCCGTCACCCTGCCGCTCGCCGTCACCCTGCCGCTCGCCGTCACCCTGCCGCTCGTCGGCACCTCCGGATGCGAGGGTTCTGGTCATCGGCACACCTCCGTCTGCCCGGCTGTGCTGCTGGACGCCCCGACGGTACGCACCGCCCCCGTCGCTGTTCTGTAGTGCGGAAGAACAAAACCCTGCGGCCACTGCTCACCCGCTTATAACCGGGTGCCTTCGTTCAGGCGCAGACAGCCGTGTCGGCGGCCTTGGCGAGGTCCGCCCGGAAGGCAGTGTCGTGCTCCAGCTTCGACTCGTTGTAGGTGATGATCGCCTGGCGGCGGCCGTCGGCGCTGGTGTAGGTCCAGGTGCGGTAGCCGGGGAAGCCGCCGTCGTGGCCCCACGCGTACCCGCAGGAGAACTTGATGCGGGCGACGCCGAGCCCGTAGTCCTCCACCACGCCGTCGTCGTTGACGGGACGGACCGTCCGCAGCTCGCGCATCTGCTTCGCCGGCAGCAGCCGCCCGGTGAACAGCGCCCGGTGGAAGCGCGCCACGTCGTCCACCGTGCTGACGATGCCGCCGGACGTCCGGGCGCTGGACGGGCTGACCAGCGTGCTCACGTCGCCGTAGTCGTAGTAGTAGCCGTGCACGTACGGGCCGCGGAAGCCGGGGTCGGTCGTCGGGTAGAAGGTGTGCCGGAGCCGCAGCGGCGTGAAGATCCGCCGCTGCAGCTCCGCGCCCACCGGCCGCCCGGTCGCCTTCTCGATGATCATCCCGGCGAGGATGTAGTTGGTGTTGGCGTAGTTCCAGTCCGTGCCCGGCGCGTACAGCGGCGGCTTCTCCGTCGCGATCGCGATCAGCTCCTCGGGCGTCCAGGACCGGGCCGGGTCGGACATCACCCGGGGGTCGGGCGTGTAGTCGTTCAGCCCGCTGGTCTGCGCGAGCAGCTGCCGGACGGTGATCTTCGACCCGTCGTTGCCGTTCGCGCCGAGCAGGCCGGGGAGCCAGTCGTCCACGGTGTCGTCCAGCGACAGGCGGCGCTCGGCGGCGAGCTGCAGCACGACCGTCGAGGTGAACGACTTGGTCACGCTGGCGATGCGGAACTGGAGCCGGTGGTCCATCGGGGCGCCGGTCGCCTTGTCCGCCACCCCGGCGGTCACGTGCGACACCCGGCCGCCGCGCCGCGTCATGACGATGACGCCGGGCGCCCCGTCCGCGACCAGCTTCGCCGCCTGCTCCCGCACCTTCCGGTCGAGCTGGTTGCCGTGGCCCTTGCTCTGGCCGTTGCCGTTGCCGTGGGTGGTGGCGGGGTTGG
>NZ_VCKZ01000581.1 GCF_005889745.1 Actinomadura geliboluensis | reverse complement strand
GCGCACGACCGGGCGGTGCTGGCCGAGGCGCGGGTCGTGCTGGCCCGGCGGCTCGGCGTCCCGCCGGGGGAGGCTCTGCAGCATCTGATCTGGCTTGCGCGCGACCTGGAGATGGACCTGGCGGAGGCGGCGTCCCTGCTGGTCAAGGACAGCGGCGGCGGACCGGTCGGGGCGGTGCTCGCGGGGCGGCGGGCGCCGCGCGCCGAGGGCGGCGCGGCGGAGCGCCAGGCGGTGCTGTCGGAGGCGGAGGAGGTCCTGCGCCGGGTGACGGCGGAGGACACGGCGGGGGACGCGGAGATCCTCGCCGAGGTGGGGGACGACCCCGTGGCGCGGGCGCTGCTGGACGGGACGCTCGACTCCTGCGCCCACCTGGTGCCGGTCGTCGGCCCCGACGGCGCCGTGGCGGACTTCCTGTACGCCGACCTCAACGGCGTCGCGAAGGACATGTTCGGGCGCGGCAGGGAGGAGCTGACGGGGCTCCGGCTGCTGCGCACGGATCCGGGGGCGGTCCTCAGCGGGCTGTTCGAGGAGTACGTGGAGGTCTGGGAGTCGGGGACGCGGCTGGAGCGCGACTCGTTCTCCTACACCACGGCGCAGCGGGGGCTGTCCCGCTCGTCCCGGATGAGCGTGCGGTGCGTCCGGGTGTCGACCGGGGTCTGCGTCACGTGGCGGTACCACTTCGCCGAGGACCGCGTCGCGCGGCGGATGGAGCGGGTGGAGCGGCTGGCGCTGATCGGCTTCGGGGAGTGGGACCTCGCGACCGGGGAGGCGGACTGGACGCCGCAGATGCTGGCGAACTACGGCCTCGACCCCGAGGAGGTGCCGCCGATGCCGCACGACCTGCCGAAGGTCGTGGCGGAGGACGACCTCCCGCTGATGGAGGAGGCCATCCAGACGATGTTCTCCCGCAAGGAGCCGGTGGAGGCCGAGCACCGGGTGATCGCGCCGGACGGGACGCCGCGGCACCTGTGGCTGTTCGCCGAGCCGGTGCTGGGCGAGTCCGGGCTGCCGATCTCGATCAACATCGTCTCGCAGGACATCACCCGGCGGCGCGGGGTGGAGCGGGCGCTGGCCGAGACCCGGCGGCAGATGCTGAAGCAGCAGGCGCGGACGGCGCAGGAGCGGCGGGTCGCGGTGACGCTGCGCCGCGCGATCCTGCCGGACGAGGACGAGATCGAGGAGCTGCCGGGCCTGACGGTGGCGCTGCGCAGCCTGGCGGCGGAGAGCACCGCCCGCATCGGCGGGGACTGGTTCGCGACGCGGGTGCTGCCGGACGGGCGGGCCGTGTTCGCGATCGGCGACGCCGCCGGGCACGGGCTGCCGGCGGCGGCCGCGATGGCGCGCACGAGGAACGGGCTGCTGGGCCTCGCGTGCACGGGCGAGCCGGCGGGGCGGCTGGTGGGCTGGCTGAACGAGCTGGTGGGCAACATGGACCCGCCGGCGACGGGCACGGCGATCGTCGGGCATTTCGACCCGGCCCGCCGGGTGCTGGAGTGGACGTGCGCGGGCCATCCGCCGCCGATCCTGGTGCGGGACGGCTGGGCGGCGCCGCTGGAGGTGGTCCGCGACCCGATGCTCGGCGCGATGCCGGGCTGGCAGTACACGACGATCACCACCGAGCTCGACCCCGGGGACATGCTGTTCCTCTACACGGACGGCTTGGTGGAGCGCAGGGACGCGGACCTGGACGAGCGCATCGAGCGCCTCACCGGCATCCTGCGGGACGCCTCGACCCGCCCCGACCAGGTGCTGGACGAGGTCCTGGCGCGGATGGAGCACGACCGGGCGGCGGACGACACCACGCTCTTCGCGCTGCGCGTCGAGTGACGAAGCGCACCCGGATCCGGTGGCGGACGCGCCCTGTGAGCTAGGCCGCACGAGAACGGCCCCCGCAGGCCCCGCGAAGGGTGCGGCGGGGCATGCGGCCCCGGAACCCTCCGGGTTTCTTTACCCTTTGGGCATTGGCTTGTAAGGCCCATGGGCAAAGGGCTGAGGGCCAGTTCGGTAAAGATCGGGAAGATGCCGGGGCCTGACGGTGTTGAAGGATCCTTGGAAGGGCTTTGAACAGGCAAGACAGAGATTTGTGCCTGGTTTGCTTTTCCTCAGGAGGTTGGTACCTTCTATCCGGAATCCCGCAACGCACCCCATGCGTTGCCGCCGGTCGTCCGTTCCCAGGGCGGCCGAGGATCGCGGAGCGGTATCCGCACGCGATGCGCGCCAGACGATGCGCGCACCCCTCAGAGATCAGTCACTGAGATACATCCGATAAGTCTGCGCCGCATGTGCGGTGCGAGGCCGAGTCCGTGCCGGTCGAAGCGACCGGACGGAGCCGGGGACCCAACGTTCCAGGGGTGAATCGGCGCGACCCAGAGCCGCGCCGTAGGGCTGCTTCCATGCCCGAATCCGTCAGCTAACCCGGTAGGCGTCATGGAAGATAGGAGATTCCCTGCATGACCGGTCGTTTCGATCGACTTTCGCTCAACCGCTTCTCCCCCGAGGACAAGGCCGTCGGCGTCGCCGTGGGCGCCGTGCTCACCGGAGCCGTCGGACTCGCCGTCCTCAACCCCCTCGCCGGCGGCAGCGCCGCGGCCGAGACCCCGGCCCAGGCGAAGGCGGCCGTGGTGGCCGAGCAGGGCACCGCGTCGAAGCAGTCCACGTCGAAGCAGTCCGCGGGCATGACCCAGGCCGAGGCCCGCGAGGCCGGCTGGGGCGTCGCGCCGCGTCCGGTCAAGGCCTCCGAGGCCATCGCGCTCGCCAAGAAGCAGGTCGGCATCAGCGAGGGCAAGGGCGGCCAGACCAAGTTCCACAAGTGGTACGTCTCGACCCCGCACGCCAAGGCCACCGCCCAGCGCGACGGCGGCTTCTCGGTCAAGGCCTACAACGGCGCCCAGTGGTGCGACATGTTCGTGTCCTGGGTCGGGGCCCACACCGGCGTGAAGAACATGGGCTGGGACGCCTACACCGTCCAGCACGCCACGTGGTTCAAGAAGGCGGACCGCTGGGGCGACAAGCCCAAGCCCGGCGCCGTGGTGTTCTTCGACTGGAAGGACGGCTCGAAGGGCAGCATCGGCGACATCGACCACGTCGGCCTCGTCGTGAAGGACAACGGCAACGGCAAGATCAGCACGGTCGAGGGCAACAGCAACGACAAGGTGGAGAAGAAGGTCCGCGACAAGTCCGAGGTCGTCGGCTACGGCTACCCGGAGTACGCGTCCTGACGCTCCTCCCCCCAGCGCACGCATCGAAGGCGCCCGGCTCCGGCCGGGCGCCTTCGGGCGTTCCTGGAGGTGTGTCCTAAGTCGCCGTTGAAGGCGAGTAATGGGAAGCATTGACAGCCTTTGATGCTCCTTGGACCTCACTGGGGCGTTCCTGGAAAGGAATCCCTGGCAACGCGTCCGACCGGTCTCCGGCCCCGGCGGCCGGTCCGGTGCGCGGCGGGACCCGGTGAGGGGAGGCCGAGGGGGTGCGCCCGGATGTCAGCGTGGTGGTGATCGCCTACAACGACGCCCGGCGGCTTCCCCATGCGGTCGCCTCGACGCTGGAGCAGTCCCTGGGCGGCGTCGAGACCGTGATCGTCGACGACGCCAGCACCGACGGCACCGGGGAGGTCGCCGATCGGCTCGCCGCCGCGCGGCCGGGCCGGGTCCGGGCGGTGCACCTGCCGGTGAACTCCGGCGGCTGCGGCCGGCCCCGGAACGCGGGCGTCGAGGCCTCGTCCGGCCGGTACGTGATGTTCCTCGACAGCGACGACCTGCTGGACCGGCACGCCTGCCTCAACCTGCTCGCCACCGCCGAGGACACCGGCGCCGACCTGGTCTCCGGGCTGTGCGAGCGGGTCTTCCTGGACATGCCGGAGGGGGCGAAGGGGCGCGTCCGCCCCTGGTACCCCTGGCTGTACGAGCGCAGCGCCGTCTACGGGTCGCTGCGCGAGAACCCCGGTCTCCTCTACGACACCCTCTCCACCAACAAGGCGTACCGGCGCGGGTTCCTGGAGGAGCAGGGGCTGCGGTTCGTCGAGCGGCTGCACTACGAGGACCTGCTGTTCACCGCCGAGGCCTACCTGGCGGCGGAGCGGACCGCGCTGATCCCGCACCGCGTCTACCGCTGGCTCGTCCGGCGGCGGACGGGGGCGCCGTCGATCTCCAACCGGCGGTCCGAGCCGGCCAACTTCGCCGACCGGCTGGAGATCCACCGGCGCATCGACATGCTGTTCGCGCTGCGCGGCGCGCACGATCTGCGGCGCGCCAAGGACGTGAAGTTCGTCAACCACGACCTGCTGCTCTACCTGCGGGAACTGCGCGGCCGCGACCCCGCCCACCGGGACCGGTTCCTGGAGCTCGCGGCCGGCTACCTGGCCGAGCTGGACCCGCGCGTGTTCGAGCTGGCCAACCCGCTGCCCGCGATCGCCGCGTACCTGATCCGCGAGGGCGACCACGCCGGGGCGCTGGCCGCCGCCGAGTACCGGCCCCCGCGCCGGCCCGTGCTCCGCGCCCGGCTGGTGGAGCGGGACGGGCGGGTCTTCTGGGG
>NZ_VCKZ01000090.1 GCF_005889745.1 Actinomadura geliboluensis | reverse complement strand
GTCGCGGGGAGGCGGAGACCGGTGGCGGCGTTGAGGCGGTTGCGCAGCTCGACCGCCGTCAGCGAGTCGAACCCGAGGTCCTTGAACGCCTGGTCGGGGTCGACCGCGTCGGCCGTGGCGTGCCCCAGGACGAGGGCGACGTGGGACCGGACGAGGGCGGCGAGGGCCTCCACGGCGTCCGCGGCGGAGAGGCCGGCCAGCCGGTCGCGGAGGCCACCGGCGTCGGCCGTCGCGGCGGCCGCGGCGGCCTTCCGGACGGGAACGGGGACGAGCCCCTTCAGCACGGCGGGAAGGGTGTCGCTCTCCAGCTCGGAGCGGAGCAGCGCAGGGACGATCTTGACGGGGGCCAGGCATGCGGCGCCTGTGGCACGGGCGGCTTCGAACAGCGCCGGCCCCTCGTCCGCGGTGATGGGCTCGCCTCCCAGGCGGGTCAGGCGGGCCAGCCGACCGTCGTCCAGGTGGCCGGTCATGCCGCTGCGGTCGGACCACATTCCCCAGGCCAGGGAGATGGCGGGCAGGCCCTCGGCGCGGCGGTGCTGGGCCAGCGCGTCGAGGAAGGTGTTGGCGGCGGCGTAGTTGCCCTGGCCCGGATTGCCGAGGACGCCCGCCATGGAGGAGAAAAGGACGAAGTCGGTGAGGTCCGCGTCGCGGGTGAGTTCGTGCAGGTGCCAGGCGGCGTCAGCCTTGGGGCGGAACACGCGGTCGACGCGGTCGGCGGTCAGGGAGGTGACGGTGCCGTCGTCGAGGACGCCGGCGGCGTGGACCACGCCGGTGAGCGGGTGCTCGTCCGGGACGGCCGCGAGCAGCGCGGCGAGCGCGTCGCGATCGGCGGCGTCGCAGGCGGCGACCGTGACCTCCACACCCAGGTCGGCCAGCTCGGCGGCGAGTTCGGCGGTGCCCGGAGCGTCCAGACCGCGCCGGCTGGTCAGCAGCAGATGCCCGGCCTGCCGGGCCGTCGCGTAGTGGCGGGCGAACAGGGCGCCGAGGGTCCCGGTGCCGCCGGTGATCAGGACCGTGCCCCCGGTGGCCGGGTCCGGCGCGGCCGTGCCGTCGTCCACCGGGGTCTCCCGCACGAGCCGGGGGACGTAGAGCCGTGGCTCGTCACCGCCGCGCAGCGCCAGTTGCGGCTCGTCACTCGCGAGTGCCACCCGGAACGCCTCCGGAGGGACGCGGTCCTCGTCGTCCAGGTCGATCACGGTGAAGCGGCCGGGGTTCTCGCTCTGCGCCGTACGGATCAGCCCCCAGGCGGCGGCGTCCGCAGGGTTCGGCGACTCGGTGCCGTCATCGACGGCAACAGCCCGCGCGGTGACGAACACAAGTTGGCTATCCGCTGGCCGTTCCTCGGCCAGCCACGACTTGATCGTGTCGAGGGCGTACTGGACGGCCTCCCGCGCGGCGCCGGGGACGTCCTCGGCGGAGCTGGAACGCCCCAGCAGGCCGGTGGCGATGACCAGGTCGGGGACGGCGGCGGTGGCGTCCGTCGACAGCGCCGCCAGATCCAGATGGCTCTCGACCGCGACTCCGTCGGGCAGTGCCGCAACGAGCGCTTCGGGAACGGTCGGGCCCACGAACGCCACGCGACCGGTACTGAGGTCGTCCGTGCCGGGCGTGCGGGTCCAGGTCAGGCGGAACAGGTGGCCGGGCCGCCTCGCCGAGACGGCCTTCGCCAGGTGGTCCGCGGGGACCGGCCGCATGGCCAGCGACGCCACCTCGGCGACGGGCCGCCCGGCCGGATCGGCGAGGCTGACGCGCAGCGTGTCCTCGCCGGAAGGGACGATCCGGACGCGCAGCGCCCGCGCGCCCACCGCGTGAAGCCGGACGTCCGAGCAGGCGAACGGAAGGAGCACCTCGTCCGGGCCCTGCCCGGGGCTGGTGGCGGCGATGGCGTGGAGTGCGGCGTCGAAGAGGGCCGGGTGAATGCCGTAGCGGTCGGTGCCGACGGTGTCTCCGGCGGGGGCGCTCACCTCGGCGTAGAGGGTGTCGCCGTGCCGCCAGGCGGCGGTCAGGCCCTGGAAGGCGGGCCCGTAGCGGTATCCGCGTGCGGCGAGGCCGTCGTAGAGGGCGTCGGTGGGCACGGGGGTCGCGCCCGCCGGTGGCCAGACCTCCGGCCCCGCCCAGGCGGCCGTGTCCGGCGGGGCGGCCGGGGCCGCCTCGGAGGCGAGGGCGCCGGTGGCGTGGCGGGTCCAGGCGCCGCCGGCTTCGGCGTCGTCCGGCCGGGAGTGGACGGTGAAGGCCCTGCGTCCGTCGTCGTCGGCCGCCGCCACGCGCACTTGCAGGTGGAGGCCGCCGGGGGACGGGAGCGTGAGGGGCGCTTCGAGGGTGAGTTCTTCCAGGCGGGGCGCGTCGATGACGCTGCCGGCGTGGAGGGCGAGCTCGATGAACGCGGTGCCGGGCAGAAGCGGGACGTCGTGGACGGCGTGGTCGGCGAGCCACGGATGGCTGCGCGACGACAGGTGCCCGGTGAACAGGTGGCCCTCCCCGTCCGCGAGCGCGACGTCGACACCGAGCAGGCCGTGCTCGGCGGCGTGCAGGCCGAGTGTCTTGGGGTCGGCGGCGATGGTGGGGCCGTCGATCCAGTAGCGCTGGTGCTGGAAGGGGTATGTGGGCAGGTCGAGGTGCGCGGGATGAGCGCCCGGATAGAAGCCCGCCCACTGGGAGGACGTGGAGGTGTGGGTGAGAGCGGTGGCCAAGGAGGTCAGGACGCGCTGCCAGGTGTCCTCGTCGCGGCGCAGGGTGCCGGTGACGGCGACCTCGGCCGTGCTCGCGTGCTCTTCGGCCGTCTCCTGAAGCGGGTGCGTCAGGACGGGGTGCGGACTGGCCTCGATGAACAGGGTGTGCCCGTCGTCCAGCAGGGCACGTGTGGCCGCCTGGAAGTCGACGGTGGTGGCCAGGTTGTCGTACCAGTACTGGGCGTCCATCACCGTCGTGTCGTCCAGCGCACCGCCGGCGTGAGCGGACACGGTCGAGTAGAACGCCACGCCCGCGTCCTGCGGACGCACCGGAGCCAGCAGCTCCAGGAGTTCGTCATGCAGCGGGTGGACGTGCGGCGAATGGGAGGCGTAGTCGACCGGGATCCTCCGGGCGCGGACGCCCTGGGCGTCGCACTGGGCCAGGAGTTCGTCGAGAGCATCACCGTCGCCGGCGACGACGGTGGCCGACGGCCCGTTGACGGTGGCGACCGCCAGCTGTCCCCGCCAGTGTTCGATCAGGTCTGCGGCATCGGCCGCGGGGAGGGGCAGGGAGACCATGCCGCCTTGGCCCGCGATGTGGGTGATGGTCTGGGAGCGCAACGCCACGATGCGGGCCGAATCCTCCAGGGTGAGGATCCCGGCGATGTGGGCGGCGGCGATCTCGCCCTGCGAGTGGCCCACAACGGCATCGGGGGTGACACCCAGGTGCTCCCACAGGCGAGCGAGGGAGATCATCATCGCCCAGAGCGCGGGCTGGACGACATCCACCCGGTCGAGGTCGGGAGCGTCGTTGGTCTGGGTGAGGACGTCGATCAGGTTCCAGCCGGTGAACGGTTCGAGCGCGTCCGCGCAGGCGGTGAGGTGCTCGGCGAACACCGGCGAGGTGCGCATCAGCTCCACGCCCATGCCGGCCCACTGCGAACCCTGCCCCGGGAAGACGAAGACCGTCCTGCCCGGCTCGGCCGCCGCAGTCCCGGTGACCACATGCGGTGAGGGTTCACCGTCGGCCAGCGCCGCGAGCGCACCCCGGAAGTCGGCGGGCTCCCGGCCGATCAGCACCGCCCGGTGGTCGAACGCCGAACGTCCAGTCGCCAGGACGTGACCGATCCGCGCGGGCGCCGCCTCCGGGCTGCGGTCGAGGTGGTCCAGCAGCCGCCGTGCCTGCTCTCTCAGTGCGGTCTCGGACTTCGCCGAGAGCGGCCACGGCAGCGTCCCGTCCGTGGCGACGGCCGGCTCCGGAGCGTCGTGATCGGAGTCGTCGCCGTCCTCCGGGGCCTGTTCGATGATGAGGTGCGCGTTTGTGCCGCTGATGCCGAAGGACGAGACCGCGGCCCGGCGGGGACGTCCGGTGTCCGGCCAGGGCTGCTGCTCGGTCAGCAGCTCGACGGTGCCCGAGGTCCAGTCGACATGGGGTGTCGGCTCGTCGACGTTCAAGGTCTTCGGCAGCACGCCGTGGCGCAGGGCCATCACGGTCTTGATCACGCCGGAGACGCCGGCGGCGGCCATGGTGTGACCGATGTTCGACTTCAACGACCCCAGCCACAACGGCCGGTCTGCCGGGCGTGCCTGGCCGTAGGTCGCGATGAGGGCTTGCGCCTCGATCGGGTCGCCGAGTGTAGTCCCTGTGCCGTGGGCCTCGACCGCGTCGACCTCGTCGGCCTGGACGCGCGCGTTGGCCAGCGCCTGCCTGATCACACGCTCCTGCGAAGGACCGTTGGGGGCCGTCAGGCCGTTGGACGCGCCGTCCTGGTTGACCGCCGAGCCACGGACGACCGCGAGCACCTGGTGGCCGTTGCGTTGCGCGTCCGAGAGCCGCTCCAGGAGGAGGACACCGACGCCCTCACCCCATCCGGTGCCATCGGCGGATGCCGCGAACGCCTTGATCCGGCCGTCGGCCGCCAGACCGCGTTGCCGGCTGAACTCGGTGAACAGGCCCGGTGTGGCCATCACCGACACACCGGCGGACACCGCGAGGGTGCATTCGCCCTGGCGCAGCGCCTGCGTCGCCTGGTGCAACGCGACCAACGACGACGAGCACGCCGTGTCGATGGTGATCGCCGGGCCTTCCAGCCCGAGGAAGTAGGCCAACCGGCCGGAGATCACGCTGGTCGTCCTGCCGATCAGCACGTGCCCGTCGAATCCGGCGGTGTCGTGCGCCGAGCCGTAGTCCTGCGACACGGCGCCGACGAAGACGCCCGTCGAGCTGCCCCGCAGCGTGGCCGGGTCGATGCCCGCGCGTTCGAACGCCTCCCACGCGGTCTCCAGCAACAGCCGCTGCTGCGGATCCATCGCGGTCGCCTCACGCGGACTGATCCCGAAGAACCCCGCGTCGAACTCCCCGGCGTCATAGAGGAACCCGCCCTCGCGGGCATAGGTCTTGCCTGGACGTCCTGGATCCGGGTCGTAGAGCCCGTCAACGTCCCAGCCGCGATCGGTCGGCATCCCCGAGATCGCCTCACTGCCGGACGCGACCAACTCCCAAAGCTCTTCGGGCGACCGGACACCTCCCGGCAGGCGGCACCCGATGCCCACAACGGCGACCGGCTCGTCCAACGCCGCCGCCACGGCCACGGGCTCGGCGGCAAGCACCGCCTCACCCAGCAGTTCACGGCGTACATAGCGCGCCAACGCGGCCGGGGTGGGGTGGTCGAAGACGGCCGTGGCGGACAGGCGTCGGCCGATCGCCGCGCTCAGCCGGTTGCGCAGCTCCACCGCCGACAGCGAGTCGAAACCCAGCTCCTTGAACTTGGCGTCCGGACGGACCGCCTCCGGCGTCGCATGCCCCAGCACCGTCGCCGCGTGGGCCCGCACCATCTCCAGCAGTTCACGCTCGACATCGGCCGCCGACATCCCCGCGAACCGTTGCCCACCCGCCGCAGGACCGCCTGTGGCGGCGGTGCGCCGGACGGCACGCGGACGCACCAGCGCACCGAGCACCGCAGGCACATCCCCACCCTGCGCCAACCGCGCGACATCCAGCCGCGCGGGAACAACCGCCGGCTCACCGAGAGCCACGGCCGCGTCGAACAGCGCCAGGCCCTCCTCTGCCGTGATGGGCGTGATCCCCGAGCGAGCCAGGCGGGCCAGATCGGCGTCATCCAGGTGGCCGGTCATGCCGCTGCGGTCGGACCACATTCCCCAAGCCAGGGAAGTTGCGGTCAAGCCCTCGGCGCGACGGCGCTGGGCCAGCGTGTCGAGGAAGACGTTCGCCGCCGCGTAGTTGCCCTGGGCCGCGTTGCCCAGAACGCCCGCCATGGAGGAGAACATGACGAACGCGGCGAGATCTGTGTCGCGGGTGAGTTCGTGAAGGTGCCAGGCGGCATCGGCCTTCGGCCGCAGCACCGCCTCAAGCTGGTCGGGCGACAATGCCGACACCAGACCGTCCTGCAGCACACCCGCCGCATGCACCACCGCAGTCAGCGGATGCTCCGCCGAGACCTCCGCCAGCAGATCCGCCAACGCCGCACGATCACCGACGTCACAGGCCGCCACCCGGACTTCTGCTCCCAACGCCGCCAGGCGCTCGACCAACTCCGCCGCGCCCGCCGCCTCGGCACCCCGACGACTCACCAGCAGGAGACGCCGGACTCCGTACTCACGCACCAGGTGGCCGGCAAGCACTCCACCAAGCCCACCCGTGCCGCCAGTGATCAAAACCGTCCCGTCCGGGTCCCAACCCCGCGGCCCGGTGAAAACGATCTTGCCGACGTGCCCGGCCCGGCTCATCAGCCGGAACGCCTCGGGCGCCCGCCGGATGTCGTACGCGCGGACGGGCAGCGGCCGGAGCGCCCCCGCCTCGAACAGTTCCACCAACTCGGCCAGCATCTCGGCGAGCCGGTCCGGACCTGCCTCCAGCAGGTCGAACGCCCGGTAGCGCACGCCCGCGTACAGCTCCGCGATCCGCTCCGGATCGCGGACGTCCGTCTTGCCCATCTCGATGAAGCGCCCGCCGCGCGGCAGCAGCCGCAGCGACGCGTCCACCAGGTCGCCGCTGAGCGAATCGAGAACGACGTCCACCCCGGCGCCCCCGGTGGCGGCGGCGAACCGTTCCTCGAACTCGACGGTGCGCGACGAGGCGATGTGCTCGTCGTCCAGCCCGGACTCCCGCAGCGCAACCCACTTGCCGGTGCTCGCCGTGCCGAACACCTCAGCACCCAGGTGCCGCGCCAGCTGCACCGCGGCCATCCCCACACCACCGGCGGCGGCATGGACGAGGATCTTCTCGCCCGCCTGAAGCCCGGCCAAGTCCACCAGGGCGTACATCGCGGTCAGGAACACCGTGGTCGCGGAAGCGGCCTGCTCGAAGGTCCAGCCGTCGGGAACCGGGGCGACGAGCCGGCGGTCCACGGTCGCCAGCGGACCGAACGAGCCGGGGATCATCCCCATCACCCGGTCGCCGACCGCGAGTCCCGCCACCTCCGATCCGACCTCGACGACGGTGCCCGCGGCCTCGTTGCCCATCGAGGCTTCGCCCGGGTACATGTCCAGGGCGATGAGCACGTCCCGGAAGTTCAGCCCGGCAGCCCGCACCGCGATCCGGACCTGGTGCGGTAGCAATGGCGCCATCGCGTCGGGGGCCGCCACCAGGGACAGCGCGTCGAAGGTCCCGCGGCTGGTCACGTCCAGCCGCCACGCGGCCTGGTCGCGCGGGGGCGTCAGTCCCCCGGCGGCGCGGGTCAGCCTCGGTACCAGGACCTCTCCGTCGCGCACCGCCAGCTGCGGCTCACCGCAGGCCAGCGCGGCGGGCAGGATCCGGAAGGAACGCTCGTCCTCATCGACGTCGGCGAGGATGAAGCGATCCGGGTTCTCTGTCTGGGCGGTGCGGAGCAGGCCCCACACCGGTGCGGAGGCGAGATCGGGCTTCTCCGTGCCGTCGACCGCGACCGCGCCGCGAGTGACCACGGCCAGCCGCATGTCCGCGAATCGCTCATCCGCCAGCCACGCCTGCACCACGGACAACGCCTTGACCAGCACGCCGCGAGCGGCGACGGGATCGGCAGCATCACCGGGTGCACTGCAGGTCAGGACAAGATCGGGCCTGGAATCGGCGGGTTCGTCGCCCAGCATGGACAGATCCGCGTAGTGCCGCGTCTGTGCAGCGCTGAGGCCGAGTGCGTCCTCGCCGACCAGCGCCAGCGATCCTCCCTCGGAATCCGGTACGGAGTGGCTCACCCATTCCATGCGGAACATCGCGTCGTGACGGATGTCCCGCGCCCCGTCCAGCTTCTCCGGATCGACAGGACGCGATGTCAGTGAGCCGATAGACGCGACCGGCGCGCCCTCGGTATCGGAGACCTCCACGGCGAGGGTGTCGGCGCCGGCCGGTGCAAGTCGCACCCGCACGTTCTTCGCACCGGTCGCGTGCAGACGGACGTCAGACCACACGAACGGCAACCTCGGAGGCCCGTCACCCTGCTCGTCCGAAACCAGTTCGGCATGCAGGGCCGCGTCCAGCAGGGCCGGGTGAATGCCGAAAGCCTCTACCTCCGCGTGCCCTTCCTCGGGCAGGACGACCTCGGCGAACAGCTCCTCGCCCCGCTTCCATACCGAGCGCAACCCCTGGAAGGTCGGGCCGTACTGATAGCCGAGGGCAGCCAGCGACGAGTACACCTCACCGGTCTCCACCGGTGCCGCTCCGGCCGGCGGCCACACGCGTGCGTCCCAGGTGGACGGCACTGCATCACCAGAAGCCAAGACACCCGTGGCATGGCACGTCCAGGGCTCGCTCGTCCCGTCAGCATCGTGGCGGGAGTACAGATCCACCGAACGTCGTCCGGTTTCGTCCGGCTCTCCTGTCTCGACCCGCAACTGAACCCCGCCAGTCGCGGGCAGCACGAGCGGCGCCTGAAGGGTGAGCTCTTCAAGAAGGTCGCAGCCCACCTCGTCACCCGCGCGCAGCACCATCTCCACGAACGCCGTACCCGGTAGCAGGACGGTTCCCGAAACCGCATGGTCGGCCAGCCACCCATGCGCTCCCAACGACAACCGGCCGGTCAGAACCGTGCCACCCGTCCCTGCCAACTCCACCGCCGCACCGAGCAACGGATGCCCGACCGCCGCCTGCCCAGCCGCAGCCGCATCTCCTGCCTTCGCAGTTGTTTTGAGCCAGTAGCCCTGGTGCTGGAAGGGGTAGGTGGGCAGATCGAAATGTGTCGGTTGGGTCGCCGGATAGAAACGGGACCAATCCAGGGCGGCATGGGCATGAACAACCGCCAGGGAGGCCAGGACGCGGTGCCAGGTGTCCTCGTCGCGGCGAAGGCTGCCGGTGACGGCGATCTGGTCGGCGCCGCCGTGCTCTTCGGCGGTTTCCTGGAGTGGGTGGGTGAGGACGGGGTGCGGGCTCACCTCGATGAACACGGTGTGTCCGTCGTCCAGGAGGGCGCGTGTGGTCGCCTCGAACGCCACAGTGGTCCGCAGGTTCTCGTACCAGTACTCCGCGCCCATCGTCGTCGTGTCGCTCATCACGCCGTCGGCATGACCGGCCACTGTCGAGTAGAAGGCCACCTCGGCCTGGCGCGGACGCACGGGCTCCAGCAGTTCGAGGAGCTGGTCGTGGAGAGCCTCCACGTGCGGAGAGTGGGAGGCGTAGTCGACCGGGATCTTCCGCGCGCGAACACCGTCGCGCTCGCAGAGCGAGAGGATCTCGCCCAGCGCGTCGGCGTCGCCCGCGACGACGGTGGCCGACGGGCCGTTGACGGTGGCGACGGCCACCCGGCCCGCCCATGGGGCGATGAGATCCTCGGCGTCCGCGACGGGGAGGGACAGGGAGACCATCCCGCCTTGGCCCGCGATGTGGGTGATGGTCTGGGACCGCAGCGCCACGATGCGGGCGGAGTCTTCCAGGGTGAGGATTCCGGCGATGTGGGCGGCGGCGATCTCGCCTTGCGAGTGACCCACTACGGCGTCGGGGGTGACGCCCAGGTGCTCCCACAGGCGCGCCAGGGAGATCATCATCGCCCAGAGCGCGGGCTGGACGACGTCCACCCGGTCCAGGTCGGGAGCGTCGTTGGTCTGGGTGAGGACGTCGATCAGGTTCCAACCGGTGAACGGCTCCAGAACTGCGGCACATGCAGTGATGTGCTCGGCGAACACCGGCGAAGTGCGCATCAACTCCACGCCCATGCCGGCCCACTGCGAACCCTGCCCCGGGAAGACGAAGACCGTCCTGCCCGGCTCGGCCGCCGCCTCACCGGTGACCACATGCGGTGAGGGTTCACCGTCGGCCAGCGCCGCGAGCGCACCCCGGAACTCGGCGGGCTCCCGGCCGATCACCACCGCCCGGTGCTCGAACACCGAACGTCCCGCCACCAACGCATGACCCACCTGCGCGGGCGACGCCTCCGGATGGTCATCGAGGTGGTCCAGCAGCCGCCGCGCCTGCTCTCTCAGTGCGGCCTCGGACTTCGCCGACACCACCCACGGCAACGTCCCGTCCGTCACCGCCGCCGGCTCAGGCTCCGGGGCCTCCCGGCCCTCACCCTCCTCTGGAGCCTGTTCGATGATGAGGTGCGCGTTGGTGCCGCTGATGCCGAAGGACGAGATCCCGGCCCGACGCGGACGGTCGGCCTCCGGCCAGGGCTGCTGCTCGGTCAGCAGCTCGACGGCGCCCGAGGTCCAGTCGACGTGAGACGTCGGCCGGTCCACGTGAAGCGTCTTGGGCATCTGGCCGTGCCGCAGAGCCATCACCGTCTTGATCACACCCGCGACGCCAGCGGCGGCCATCGTGTGACCGATGTTCGACTTCAACGACCCCAGCCACAACGGCCGTCCCTCAGGACGCCCCTGGCCGTAGGTCGCGATCAGCGCCTGCGCCTCGATCGGATCGCCCAGAGTCGTTCCGGTGCCGTGCGCCTCGACAAGGTCGATCTCCTGCGATGACAGGCCCGAGTTGGCCAGCGCCTGCCTGATCACACGCTCCTGCGAAGGACCGTTAGGAGCCGTCAGGCCGTTGGACGCGCCGTCCTGGTTGACCGCTGAGCCACGGACGACCGCTAGCACGGGATGCCCGTTGCGTTGCGCGTCCGACAGCCGTTCGAGGATGAGGACACCAACGCCCTCACCCCAGCCGGTGCCGTCCGCCGCGTCAGCGAATGCCTTGATCCGGCCGTCGGGCGCCAGGCCACGCTGTCGGCTGAACTCGGTGAACAGGCCCGGCGTCGCCATCACCGACACACCGGCGGACACCGCGAGGGTGCACTCCCCCTGACGCAGCGCCTGCGTCGCCTGATGTAGCGCGACCAACGACGACGAGCACGCCGTGTCCACGGTCACCGCCGGGCCTTCCAGCCCGAGGAAGTACGCCAGCCGACCGGAGATCACGCTGGTCGTCCTGCCGGTGAGCAGGTAACCGTCGAATCCGGCGGTGTCGGTCAGTGATCCGTAGTCCTGTGACAGCGCGCCGACGAACACGCCGGTCTGGGTGCCGCGTACCGACTCCGGGCGGATCCCCGCGCGCTCGAACGCCTCCCACGCGGTCTCCAACAGCAGCCGCTGCTGCGGATCCATCGCCGTCGCCTCACGCGGACTGATCCCAAAGAACCCCGCATCGAACTCGCCCGCGTCATACAGGAACCCGCCCTCACGGGCATAGGTCTTCCCCGCCCGGCCCGGATCCGGGTCGTAAAGCCCATCGACGTCCCAGCCACGATCGGTCGGCATCCCCGAGATCGCCTCACTGCCGGACGCGACCAACTCCCAAAGCTCCTCGGGCGACCGGACACCCCCCGGCAGACGGCATCCGATGCCCACCACGGCGATCGGCTCGTCCAACGCCGCCGCCACGGCCACGGGCTCGGCGGCAGGCACCGCCTCACCCAGCAGTTCACGGCGCACATACCGCGCCAACGCGGCCGGAGTCGGATGGTCGAAGATCGCCGTCGCCGGCAAGCGCAAACCGATGGCCCCGGCCAGCCGGTTGCGCAGTTCCACCGCCGACAGCGAATCGAACCCGATCTCCCTGAATTTGGCGTCCGGCCGGATCGCCTCCGCATTCGCGTGCCCCAGCACGATCGCGGCGTGCGCGCGCACCGTCTCGACCAGTTCGCGTTCCGCGTCGGCGGCGGGCATCCCGGCGAACCGATGCCCACCCGCCACCGGACCACCGGCCGCAGCGGTGCGCCGGACGGCACGCGGACGCACCAGCGCACCGAGCACCGCAGGCACATCCCCACCCTGCGCCAACCGCGCGACATCCAGCCGCGCGGGAACGACCGCCGGCTCCCCAAGGGCGAGCGCCGCGTCGAACAGCGCCACCCCTTCGTCCGATCGGAGGGGCACCAGGCCGACGCGGGCGAAACGGGCCAGGTCCGTCTCTCCCATGTCTCCCGTCATGTCGCTGCGCTGATCCCAGAAGCCCCACGCCAGCGACGTCCCAGGCAGCCCTTGAGTCCGGCGGTGCCCGGCCAGCGCGTCGAGGAAGACGTTCGCCGCCGCATAGTTGCCCTGGCCGGGATTGCCCAGGACGCCCGCCACGGAGGAGAACAGCACGAACTCGGCAAGCTCCATCTCACGGGTGAGCTCGTGCAGATTCCAGGCCGCGTCGACCTTGGGACGGAACACGCTCTCGACACGCTCGGCGGTCAACGAGGAGATGATGCCGTCATCGAGCACACCTGCGGCGTGGACGACGGCGGTGAGCGGATGCTCCTCGGCGATCCCCGCCAACAGGTCGGCGAGCGCGTCGCGATCGGCGGTGTCGCACGCGGCGACGGTGACCTTCACACCCACGCCGGTCAGCTCGGCGGCAAGGTCGGCGGCGCCCGGAGCGTCCAGGCCGCGGCGGCTGGTCAGCAGCAGATGCCCGGCCCGCCGCTCCTCCGCGAAATGGCGGGCGAGCAAGGCACCCAGGGTCCCCGTACCGCCCGTGATCAGGACCGTCCCGTCCGGGTTCCACACCGGCGGCATGGTCAGCACGATCTTTCCGATGTGCCGTGCCTGGCTCAGGACGCGGAACGCCTCGGGCGCCCGCCGCACGTCCCACGTCCGGACGGGCGAATGCGTGAGCGCACCGCGCTCGAACAGTCCGGCTAACTCGGCGAGCACCGCCTGGAACCGCTCCGGCTCCGCGAGAGCGAACTCGGCCAGGTCGAACGCCTGGTACTCCACGCCGGGATGGGCCTCGGCCACTTCCGAGGGGTCGCGGACGTCGGCCTTGCCCATCTCGACGAACCGGCCACCGCGCGGCAGGAGCCGCAGCGAGGCGTCCACGAACTCTCCCGCCAGGCAGTCCAGGACCACGTCCACGCCCCGGCCGCCGGTCGCCGACAGGAACCGCTCCTCGAACTCCAGCGTCCGGGACGAGGCGATGTGCTCGTCGTCCAGCCCTGACTCCCGCAGCGCAACCCACTTGCCCGTGCTCGCCGTGCCGAACACCTCGACGCCCAGATGCCGCGCCAGCTGCACCGCGGCCATCCCCACACCACCGGCGGCGGCATGCACCAGCAGCGACTCGCCCGGCCGCAGCCCGGCCAGGTTCACCAGCGCGTGGTAGGCCGTCGCGAACACCATCGGCACCGCCGCCGCGTCCTCGAACGACCAACCGTCGGGAACCCTCACGACCAGACGGTGATCGGTCACCGCCACGGGGCCGAACGCCCCCGGCACCATCCCCATCACCCGGTCGCCCGGCCGCAGCCCGGTCACGCCCGAACCGACCTCGGTCACCACCCCGGCGCCCTCGACGCCCATCGACGCCTCTCCCGGGTACGTGTCCAGGGCGATGAGCACGTCCCGGAAGTTCAGCCCGGCCGCCCGCACCGCGATCCGGACCTGGTGCGGCAGCAATGGCTCCGCCGCCTCGGGAGCCGCCACCAGGGACAGCGCGTCGAAGGTCCCGCGGCTGGTCACGTCCAGCCGCCACTCCGTCCGCTCGTGCGGAGGTGCCAGCGCCCCGTCCGCCGCCGCCCGGGTCAGCCTCGGGAGAAGAACCTCTCCGCACCGCACCGCCAGCTGCGGCTCACCGCAGGCCAGCGCGGCGGGCAAGAGCTGCAGGGAACGCTCGTCCTCATCGACGTCGGCAAGGACGAACCGGTCCGGGTTCTCCGTCTGCGCAGACCGCAGCAGACCCCACACCGGTGCTGAGGCGAGATCGGGCTTCTCCGTGCCGTTGACGGCAACCGCGCCGCGAGTGACCACGGCCAATCGCATGTCCGCGAAACGCTCATCGGCCAGCCACGCCTGGACCACGGACAGCGCCCTGAGCACCTCGCCGCGAGCGTCGGCGCCAGGAACAGGCAGGTGGCAGGACAGGACGAGTCTGGGGCGAATTCCGGGAGCGAGTTCGTCCCCCAGCGTGGACAGATCTTCGTACCGCACGCCGTCCAGCAGGGTGCTGAGGCCAAGGCCGTCCTCGCCTACCAGCGCGAGCGATCCGCCATCGGAATCCGGTAGCGCGTGGCTCACCCAATCCATGCGGAACAGCGCGTCGTGCAGGATGGCCCGTGCCCCGCCCAGCTTCTCCAGGTCGACCGGGCGCAACGCTAGTGAGCCGATCGACGCGACCGGCGCGCCCTCGATGTCGGCGACCTCGACGGCGAGGGTGTCACTGCCGGCCGGGGCGAGTCGCACCCTCACGTTCGTCGCGCCCGTCGCGTGCAGACGGACGTCAGACCACACGAACGGCAACTTCGGAGGCTCCAGCTCCTGCTTCGTCTCTGGGAGGACGGCGGCGTGCAAGGCCGCGTCCAGCAGGGCTGGGTGAATCCCGAAAGCCCCTACCTCCGCATGCCCCTCCTCGGGAAGGACGACCTCGGCGAACAGCTCCTCGTCCCGCTTCCATACCGCCCGCAGCCCCTGGAAGGTCGGGCCGTACTGATAGCCGAGATCGGCCAGCGACGAATACACCTCACCGGTCTTCACCGGCACCGCTCCGGCGGGCGGCCACACCCTCGCGTCCCATGTAGACGGCACTGGATCACCAGAAGCGAGCACACCTGTTGCATGGCAGGTCCAAGACGCACCCGTCCCCACGCCATCAGGCCGGGAGTGGACGGTCACCGAACGCCGTCCTGTGTCGTCCGGCTCCCCTACCTCCACCTGGAGATGCGCCCCATCAGTCCCGGACAGGACGAGCGGTGCTTGCAGAGTGAGCTCTTCGAGATGGTCACAGCCGACCTCGTCGCCCGCGCGCAGCACCATCTCCACGAACGCCGTACCCGGCAACAGGACAGTTCCCGAAACCGCATGGTCGGCCAGCCACCCATGGGCCCCCAGCGACAACCGGCCGGTCAGAACCGTGCCACCCGACTCCGCCAACTCCACCGCCGCACCGAGGAGACCGTGCTCGGCGGCTTGCAGGCCGAGAGTTCGGGCGTCGGTGGCGGCGCTGGTGCCCTGGATCCAGTAGTGCTGGCGTTGGAAGGGGTAGGTGGGCAGGTCGAGCTGCGCGGGGTGAGCACTGGGATAGAAGCCCGCCCAGTCGGGGGTGGCGTGCGTGTGAGCGGTGGCCAGGGAGGTCAGGACGCGATGCCAGGTGTCCTCGTCACGGCGGAGGGTGCCGGTGACCAGGGTTTGTTCGCCCGCTGGGTGCTGTTCGGCGGTCTCCTGTAGCGGGTGGGTGAGGACGGGGTGCGGGCTGACCTCAATGAACAGGGTGTGCCCATCGTCCAGCAGGGCACGTGTGGCCGCCTGGAACTCGACGGTGGTGGCCAGGTTCTCGTACCAGTACGCCGCGCCCATCGCCGTCGTGTCGCGCATCGCGCCATCGGCATGACCGGCCACCGTGGAGTAGAACCCGACGGTCGCCGGTAGAGGTTCGACTGGCGCCAGAAGCTCCAGCAGCTCGCCGTGCAGTGCCTCCACGTGCGAGGTGTGGGAGGCGTAGTCCACCGGGATTCGCCGAGCCCGAATGTCCTGGCGCTCGCAATACGACAGCAACTCCTCCACGGCATCGCTGTCACCGGCGACCACGGTGGCCGACGGCCCGTTGACCGTGGCGACCGCCAGCTGTCCCCGCCACTGTTCGATCAGGTCTGCGGCATCGGCCGCGGGGAGTGGCAGGGAGACCATGCCGCCTTGGCCCGCGATGTGGGTGATGGTCTGGGAGCGCAGCGCCACGATGCGGGCGGAGTCTTCCAGGGTGAGGATTCCGGCGATGTGGGCGGCGGCGATCTCGCCTTGCGAGTGGCCCACAACGGCGTCGGGGGTGACGCCCAGGTGCTCCCACAGGCGCGCCAGGGAGATCATCATCGCCCAGAGCGCGGGCTGGACGACGTCCACCCGGTCCAGGCTCGGGGCCCCTTCCACCTGGCCGAGGACGTCGATCAGGTTCCAGCCGGTGAACGGCTCCAGCGCCTCCGCGCACGCGGTGAGGTGCTCGGCGAACACCGGCGAGGTTCGCATCAGCTCCACGCCCATGCCGGCCCACTGCGAACCCTGCCCTGGGAAGACGAAGACGGTCCTGCCCGGCTCGGCCGCCGCCTCACCGGAGACCACATCGGCGGAAGGCTCACCCGTGGCGAGTGCGGCGAGGCCGTTGCGGAAGTCGGCGGGTTCCCGGCCGATCACCACCGCCCGGTGCTCGAACACCGAACGTCCCGCCACCAACGCATGCCCCACCTGTGCAGGCGACGCCTCCGGACTGACAACAAGATGATCCAGCAACCGCCGCGCCTGCTCCCGAAGTGCGGCCTCGGACTTCGCCGACACCACCCACGGCAACGTCCCGTCCGTCACCGCCGCCGGCTCAGGCTCCGGGGCCTCCCGGCCCTCACCCTCCTCTGGAGCCTGCTCGATGATGAGGTGCGCGTTCGTGCCGCTGATGCCGAAGGAGGAGATCCCGGCCCGGCGGGGACGTCCGGTGTCCGGCCAGGGCTGCTGCTCGGTCAGCAGCTCGACAGCGCCCGAAGTCCAGTCGACGTGAGACGTCGGCCGGTCCACGTGAAGTGTCTTGGGCATCTGACCGTGCCGCAGAGCCATCACGGTCTTGATCACACCGGCCACACCGGCGGCGGCCATGGTGTGACCGATGTTCGACTTCAACGACCCCAGCCACAACGGCCGGTCTGCCGGGCGTCCCTGGCCGTAGGTCGCGATGAGGGCCTGCGCCTCGATCGGGTCGCCGAGCGTGGTCCCTGTGCCGTGGGCCTCGACCGCGTCGACCTCGTCGGCTTGGACGCGCGCGTTGGCCAGCGCCTGCCTGATCACACGCTCCTGCGAAGGACCATTAGGAGCGGTCAGGCCGTTGGACGCACCGTCCTGGTTGACCGCCGAGCCACGGACGACCGCCAGCACCTGGTGACCGTTGCGTTGCGCGTCCGACAGTCGTTCCAGGATGAGGACACCGACGCCCTCACCCCAGCCCGTGCCGTCCGCCGCGTCGGCGAACGCCTTGATCCGGCCATCGGCCGCCAGGCCACGCTGTCGGCTGAACTCGGTGAAGAAGCCCGGTGTGGCCATCACCGACACACCACCGGCCACTGCGAGGGTGCACTCCCCCTGTCGCAGCGCCTGCGCAGCCTGGTGCAACGCGACCAGCGACGACGAGCACGCCGTGTCGATGGTGATCGCCGGGCCTTCCAGCCCGAGGAAGTAGGCCAGCCGACCGGAGATCACGCTGGTGGTCCGGCCCGTCAGCAGCAGGCCCTCGGCGCCCTCCACGGCCTCGTGCAGGTGAGGGCCGTACTCCTGTGACAGCGCGCCGACGAACACGCCGGTCTGGGTGCCGCGCACCGACTCCAGGCGGATACCCGCGCGTTCGAACGCCTCCCACGCGGTCTCCAGCAGCAGCCGCTGCTGCGGATCCATCGCCGTCGCCTCACGCGGACTGATCCCGAAGAACCCCGCATCGAACTCGCCCGCGTCATAGAGGAACCCGCCCTCACGGGCATAGGTCTTGCCTGGACGTCCTGGATCCGGGTCGTAGAGCCCATCGACGTCCCAGCCGCGATCCGTAGGCATCCCCGAGATCGCCTCAGTGCCAGACGCGACCAGCTCCCACAACTCCTCCGGAGAAGCGACGCCTCCCGGAAGCCGGCATCCGATGCCCACGATGGCCACGGGTTCGTCCAGCGCGGCGGCCATGGCCACGGGCTCGGCGGCGGGCGCCGCCTCACCGAGCATGTGCCGGGCCAGCCCGGCCGGGGTGGGATGGTCGAAGACGGCGGTAGCGGACAGGCGCCGGCCGATCGCCGCACTCAGCCGGTTGCGCAGCTCCACCGCCGACAGCGAATCGAAACCCAGCTCCTTGAACTTGGCGTCCGGACGGACCGCCTCCGGCGTCGCATGCCCCAGCACCGTCGCCGCATGAGCCCGCACCAACTCCAGCAGTTCACGCTCGACATCGGCCGCCGACATCCCCGCGAACCGCTCCCCACCCGCCGCCGGACCACCCGTGGCAGCAGTACGCCGGACGGCACGCGGACGCACCAGCGCACCGAGCACCGCAGGCACATCCCCACCCTGCGCCAACCGCGCGACATCCAGCCGCGCAGGAACGACCGCCGGCTCACCGAGAGCCACGGCCGCGTCGAACAAGGCGAGCCCTTCGTCCGTTCGAAGCGGCACCAGGCCGACGCGGGCGAAGCGGGCCAGGTCCGCCTCCCCTATGTCCGCTGTCATGTCGCTGCGCTGATCCCAGAAGCCCCAGGCCAGCGATGTCGCCGGCAGCCCTTGGGCCCGGCGGTGCTCGGCCAGCGCGTCGAGGAAGACGTTCGCCGCCGCATAGTTGCCCTGCCCCGCGCCGCCGATCGCGGCCATCACCGAAGAGAACATGACGAACGCGGCGAGGTCCATGTCGCGAGTGAGCTCGTGGAGGTGCCAGGCGGCATCGGCTTTCGGCCGCAGCACCGCCTCAAGCCGGTCAGGCGACAACGCCGACACCAGACCGTCCTCCAGCACACCCGCCGCATGCACCACCGCAGTCAGCGGCGCCTCCGCCGAGACCTCCGCCAGCAGACCCGCCAATGCCGCACGATCACCGACATCACACGCCGCCACCCGGACCTCGGCACCCAACCCCGCCAGGCCCTCCACCAACTCCCCCGCACCCACCGCCTCCGAACCCCGACGACTCACCAGCAGAAGGCGCCGAACCCCGTACTCACGCACCAGATGACCGGCAAGCAACCCACCAAGCCCACCCGTGCCACCAGTGATCAAAACCGTCCCGTCCGGATCCCAACCCCGCGGCACGGTGAAAACGATCTTGCCGACATGCCCGGCCCGGCTCATCAGCCGGAACGCCTCGGGCGCCCGCCGCACGTCCCACGTCCGGACCGGCGAATGGGTGAGCACACCGCGCTCGAACAGCGCGACGAGCTCGGTCAGCATCCGCTGGACGAGCTCCGGCTCCGACAGGGAGATCGTGATCAGATCGAACACCTGGTACTCGACGCCGGGATGGGCTTCGGCGACCTCCTCCGGATCGCGGACATCGGTCTTGCCCATCTCGATGAACCGGCCCCCGCGCGGCAGCATCCGCAGGGAGGCGTCGACGAACTCCCCGGCCAGGCTGTCCAGGACGACGTCCATCCCCTGGCCGTCCGTGGCGGACAGGAACTGTTCCTCGAACTCGACGGTGCGCGACGACGCGATGTGCTCGTCGTCCAGCCCTGACTCCCGCAGCACGGCCCACTTGCCGGTGCTCGCCGTGCCGAACACCTCAGCACCCAGATGCCGCGCCAACTGCACCGCGGCCATCCCCACACCACCGGCGGCGCCGTGCACGAGGACCTTCTCGCCCGCTTGGAGCCCGGCCAGGTTCACGAGGCCGTGGTACGCGGTCGCGAAGACGATCGGCACGGACGCCGCGTCCTCGAACGACCAGGTCCGGGGCATCGGTACGACCAGGCGGTGATCGGTGACCGCGACGGGCCCGAACGCGCCGGGCATCATCCCCATCACGCGGTCGCCCGGCCGCAGCCCGGTCACGTCCGAACCGACCTCGGTCACCACCCCGGCGCCCTCGATGCCCAGGGAGGCGTCGCCCTGGAGGAGGCCGAGCGCGACGAAGACGTCCCGGAAGTTCAGCCCGACCGCCCGCATGTCGACCCGGACCTGGTGCGGCAGCAGCGGCGCCATCGCGTCGGGGGCCGCCACCAGGGACAGCGCGTCGAGGGTTCCGGGGCTGGTCGCTTCCAGCCGCCAGGCGGTCTCGTCCTGCGGGGGCGTCAGCGCGTCGTCGGTCTGAGCCCGGACGAGCCTCGGCACCAGGACCTCGCCGCCGCGCACCGCCAACTGCGGCTCACCGCAGGCCAGCGCGGCGGGCAACATCTGCAGCGAACGCTCGTCCTCATCGACATCGACAAGGACGAACCGGTCCGGGTTCTCCGTCTGCGCAGACCGCAGCAGACCCCACACCGGTGCCGACGCGAGATCGGGCTTCTCCGTGCCGTCGACCGCAACCGCGCCGCTCGTGACCACGGCCAGCCGCATGTCCGCGAAACGCTCATCGGCCAACCATGCCTGCACCACGGACAACGCCCCGAGCAGCACACCGCGCCCGGCGACAGGATCAGCAGCATCACCGGGCGGGCAACATGCCACGACAGAATCGGGCCGGGAGACGGCGAGTTCGTCACCCAGCACGGACAGATCCGCGTAGCGCCCGCCGTCCAGAACGGTGCTCAGGCCGAGTCCGTCGTCACCGACCAGCGCCAGCGACCTGCGTTCGGGCTCCGGTACGGCACGGCTCACCCAATCCATCCGGAAGAGCGCATCCTGCAGGACGTCCCGCGCCCCGCCCAGCTTCTCCGGATCGACAGGGCGCAACGCCAGCGAACCGATCGACGCCACCGGCGCGCCTTCGGCGTCGGCGACGTCCACCACGAGAGCGTCACGCCCCGAGGGGATGAGTCGCACCCGCACGTTCGTCGCGCCGGTCGCGTGCAGACGGACGTCAGACCACACGAACGGCAACCTCGGCGGCCCTTCGCCCTGCCCGTCCGAAACGAGCCCGGCATGCAGGGCCGCGTCCAGCAGGGCAGGGTGAATACCGAAGGCGGTCGCGTCCCCGTGCTGCTCCTCCGCCAGAGCCACCTCGGCGTAGACCTCGTCGCCCCGCCGCCATACCGCTCGCACCCCTTGGAAGGTCGGGCCGTACTGATAGCCGAGATCGGCCAGCGACGCGTACAACTCACCGGTCTCCACCGGTGCCGCTCCGGCCGGCGGCCACACCCGCGCATCCCATGCGGACGGCGTCAGATCACCGGAAGCGAGCACACCCGTGGCGTGACAGGTCCAGGACGCACCCGTCCCCACGTCATCAGGCCGGGAGTGGACGGTCACCGAACGCCGCCCGGTGTCGTCCGGCTCCTCTATCTCGACCCGCAACTGAACACCGCCTGTCGCGGGCAGGACGAGCGGCGCCTGCAGTGTCAGCTCTTCGAGATGGTCACAGCCGACCTCGTCGCCCGCGCGCAGCACCATCTCCACGAACGCCGTACCCGGCAGCAGGACGGTCCCCGAAACCGCATGATCGACCAGCCACCCATGCGACCCCAACGACAGCCGACCGGTCAGAACCGTGCCACCCGTGGCCGCCAACTCCACCGCCGCACCGAGCAACGGATGCCCGACCGCCGCCTGCCCAGCCGCAGCCGCGTCCCCCGCGCTCTCGCGCCTCTCCAGCCAGTAGTTCTGGTGCTGGAAGGGGTAGGTGGGCAGATCGAGATGGGTCGGCCGGGTCGCCGGATAGAAAGCAGACCAATCCAGAGCGGCATGGGCGTGAACAGTCGCCAGGGAGATCAGGACGCGTTGCCACGTGTCGTCGTCCCGGCGAAGGCTGCCGGTCACGGCGATCTGGTCAGCGCCACCGCGCGCTTCGGCGGTTTCCTGCAGAGGATGGGTGAGGACGGGATGCGGGCTGACCTCGATGAACACCGTGTGCCCATCGTCCAGCAGCGCACGAGTGGCGGCCTGGAAGTCGACGGTGGTGGCCAGATTCTCGTACCAGTAGTCCGCGCCGAGCAGCGTCGTGTCGCTCATCGCGCCGCCGACATGGCCGGCCACCGTCGAATAGAAGGACACGTCCGGCTGCCCCGGACGCACCGGAGCCAGTACCTCCAGCAGCTCCTCGCGGAGGGCCTCCATGTGCGACGAATGGGAGGCGTAGTCGACGGGGATGCGGCGGGCACGAACGTTCTCCGCCTCGCAGTGGGCCAGCAGCTCATCGACGGCGTCGCCGTCACCCGCGACGACGGTGGCCGACGGCCCGTTGACCGTGGCGACGGCCAGGCGCCCTTCCCAGCGCTCGACCATGGCCATGGCCTCGGCCACGGGCAACGGCAGGGAGACCATCCCGCCCCGGCCCGCGATGCGGGCGATCGCCTGGGAGCGCAACGCCACGACGCGGGCGGCATCCTCTAGGGACAGCACACCTGCGATGTGGGCGGCGGCGATCTCTCCCTGGGAGTGCCCCACCACTGCATCGGCCGTGACGCCGAGGTGCTCCCACAGGCGAGCCAACGAGACCATCACCGCCCACAGGGCGGGCTGGACCACATCAACCCGGTCCAAGCTCGGAGCACCCGCCACCTGTCCGAGCACGTCGATCAGGTTCCAGCCGGTGAACGGCTCCAGCGCCTCCGCACACGCGGTCAGATGTTGGGCGAACACCGGCGAGGAGCGCATCAACTCCACGCCCATGCCGGCCCACTGCGAACCCTGCCCCGGGAAGACGAAGACCGTCTTGCCCGGGCGAGAGGCATCCGCACCGGTGACCACGCGAGGGGACGGCTCACCTGCGGCCAGCGCCGCCAACGCGTCCCGGAAGTCGCCGGGCTCCCGGCCGATCACCACCGCCCGGTGCTCGAACACCGAACGGCCCGCCACCAGCGCATGCCCCACCTGCGCAGGCGACACCTCCGGGAAGGCATCCAGATGATCCAGCAGCCGCCGCGCCTGCCCCCGAAGGGCCGCCTCGGACTTCGCCGACACCACCCACGGCAACGTCCCGTCCGTCACCACCACCGGCTCAGGCTCCGGGACCTCCCGGCCCTCACCGTCCTCCGGAGCCTGCTCGATGATGAGGTGCGCGTTGGTGCCGCTGATGCCGAAGGACGAGATCCCCGCCCGGCGCGGACGATCCGCTTCCGGCCAGGCCCGCTCCTCCGTCAAGAGCCGCATCGCACCGGACGACCAGTCCACGTGGGAGGACGGGCGGTCCACGTGCAGCGTCCTCGGGAGGCGGCCCTGCCGCAGGGCCATCACCATCTTGATGACGCCGCCGACACCCGCCGCGGCCATGGTGTGGCCGATGTTCGACTTCAACGACCCCAGCCACAGCGGCCGATCCTCCGGACGCCCCTCGCCATAGGTCGCGATCAACGCCTGCGCCTCGATCGGGTCGCCCAGCCGCGTGCCCGTGCCGTGCGCCTCGACGGCGTCGATCTCTCGCGCCCGCAGGCCGGCGCTCGCCAGGGCCTGCTGGATCACGCGCTCCTGCGACAGCCCGTTGGGGGCGGTCAGGCCGTTGGACGCGCCGTCCTGGTTGACCGCCGAGCCGCGGACGACCGCCAGGACCCGGTGGCCGTTCCGCCGCGCGTCGGAGAGGCGTTCGAGGAGGACGAGCCCGACGCCCTCCGCCCAACTCGTGCCGTCGGCCGCCGCGGCGAACGGCTTGCACCGGCCGTCCGCCGCGAGCCCGCGCTGGCGGCTGAACTCCACGAACATGCCCGGCGTGGCCATGACGGCGACGCCGCCGGCCAGCGCGAGATCGCACTCGCCGTTGCGGAGCGCCTGCGCGGCCATGTGCATCGAGACGAGCGAGGACGAGCAGGCGGTGTCCACCGTCACGGCCGGGCCCTGCAGTCCGAGGACGTACGAGACGCGGCCCGAGACGACGCTCGCGGTGTTGCCCGTCAACAGGTAGCCGTCGAAGCCGGCCGCGCCGTCGTGCAGGTGGGGGCCGTACTCCTGGCTCATGGCGCCGACGAAGACGCCGGTCTGGCTGCCGCGCAGCGCGGCGGGGTCGATGCCCGCCCGCTCGATCACCTCCCAGGAGGTCTCCAGCAGCAGCCGCTGCTGCGGGTCCATCGCCGTCGCCTCGCGCGGGCCGATCCCGAAGAAGGCGGGGTCGAACGCCGCCGCGCCGGCCAGGAACCCGCCCTTGGCGACGTAGGACGTGCCGGGCCGGTCGGGGTCGGGGTCGAGGAGCCGGTCGAGGTCCCAGCCGCGGTCGGCGGGAAAGTCGGTGATGGCGTCGACGCCTTCGCTGACGAGCCGCCACAGGTCCTCGGGCGACTGGACGTCCCCCGGGTAGC
>NZ_VCKZ01000580.1 GCF_005889745.1 Actinomadura geliboluensis | reverse complement strand
GCACATCATCACGAACCACTGCCTTCCCGGCTGGTACATGAAGCGCGAGGGCCAGACCTACGTCCAGACCTGGCACGGCACCCCGCTGAAGCGCATCGGCCACGACCTCAAGGACGTCCCCTACCGGTGTGGTCTGGGTCACAGAAGAAGTCCAATGTCCCAGTAGATCACTCTAAAACCAGTTTCTTGCTGTTTCGCCACTGTTGCCGGGTATGAGGATTCGTGTTCCTCTATTTAGGACGTTGTCCGGTTGCGTGAAGTCGCCGGCCGATTTCGCGGCCGCCGCCCGTCCGCCGCCGTGCAACCGCCCGTCAGCCAGCCGCCACCAGCCACATCAGCCGCCCAGCCACCGACGACGCACGCACGTACGCCAACGCAGCGACAGCGGAGGGTCCGGATGCGCAAGGAGACGCTGGAGAGCTTCGTCCTCGGGGACGTACTCCGGTCACAGGCGCAGGTACATCGAAGACGGCCGTTCCTGAAGTTCCGGGACGGGGAGGTCACCTACGGCGAGGTCGACGCCGCCGCCGACCGGCTCGCCCGGTCCCTGTCCGGCGCCGGGATCAGGCGCGGCGACCACGTGGGCGTGATGCTGCCCAACTGCGCCGACTTCGTCCACATCGTGTTCGCGCTGGCGCGGCTGGGCGCGGTCGCCGTGCCGATCAACATCGCCTACAAGCACGAACTGCTCCGGCACGTCCTGGACAGCTCCGACTCCGGCTGGCTCATCATCGACGGCCCGTACGCCGAGCGCATCCCGGACATCGCCGAGCGGCTGCCGAAGCTCGGCGGGGTCCTCGTCCGCGACGCCGCCGCGGCGGGCGTGCTGCTCGACCGGCTCGGCAAGCCCGCCCGCGACCTGGGCTCCCTGCACGACGAGGGCGGCACCGTGGACGTGAAGGTCGGCTTCGGCGACCTTCAGGCGATCATGTACACGTCCGGGACCACCGGGCCGTCCAAAGGCGCGATGGTTCCGCACGCGCTGGCGCTGACCTGCGCCTACGACTCGCTCGACTTCCTCGACCGGTGGGGCAAGACGGTCTACTGCCCGCTGCCGCTGTTCCACGCGGCGGCGCTCTGGGACGGCATGCTGTCGGCCCTGCTCGGCGGCGGCTCCATCGCGATCGTCGAGCGGTTCAGCGCGTCCCGGTTCTGGGACGACGTGCGCCGCTTCGACGCGCAGGTCTGCATGAGCGTGTTCTCGATGATCCCGATCCTGCTGAACCGGCCGCCGACGTCGCGGGACCGCGACCACCGGCTGGAGACGTTCTACATGGGCAAGTCGAACCTCGACGAGCCGATGCGGGAGCGGTTCGGCGTCCGGTCGGTGGAGACCTACACCAGCACCGAGGCGGGCATCGCGACCGGCAGCCCCTACGGGGAGTGGCGGGTCGGGTCGTGCGGGCAGGCGCACGAGGAGCGGTTCCACGTCGCCGTGGTGGACGAGCAGGACCGCGAGGTCGGGCCCGGGGAGCCCGGTGAACTGGTGCTGCGGCCGAAGCAGCCGTTCGTCCTGACGACCGGCTACTACGGCAACTGGGAGGCGACCACCCACTGCTTCAGGAACATGTGGTTCCACACCGGTGACCGGGTATGGCGCGATGAGGACGGGTACTTCTACTTCCTCGACCGGATGAAGGACGCCATCCGCCGGCGCGGGGAGAACATCTCGGCCTTCGACCTGGAGACGGAGATCAACCAGCACCCGGCCGTCCTGGAGTGCGCCGCGATCGGCGTGCCCTCGGAACTGGAGGACGAGGACATCAAGGTGTCGATCGTGGTGCAACCCGATACCGGGCTCGACCCGGAGGAGCTGGTCGCCTACTGCGAGGAGCGGCTGCCGCGCTCGATGGTGCCCCGCTACGTCGAGTTCGTGGACGCCCTGCCGCGCACTCCCACCGACAAGGTCGCCAAGTACAAGCTGCGCGCTCAGGGCGAATCGGGCATCACCGAGACGACCTGGGACCGGGAGGCGGGGGGCCGGTGAACTGGGAGGACACGCCGGAGCAGGCCGCCTTTCGTGCGGAGGTGCGGGCGTTCATCGAGGAGCGGTTCCCCGCGTCGTACCGTCCGGCCGGGGGCGAGGAGCAGAGCCTCGAACCCGAGGACGTCGCGGGCTACAACTGGCCCGTCGACCGGGTGTCGGACGATCCGGGGCGGCGCGAGGGCGCGCGGGCGTGGGCGGCGGCGCTGGCGGAGCGCGGCTGGATCGCGCCGCACTGGCCGGCCGAGTACGGCGGCGCCGGGCTGTCTCCGCTGGAAGAGTTCGTCCTGCACGAGGAGATGATGCGGGCGCGGGTGCCGACGGTGAACGGCATCGGCGCGTTCCTCCTCGGGCCGACGCTGCTGGTGCACGGCACGGAGGAGCAGAAGGCGCGGCATCTGCCCGCGATCGCGTCGGGCGAGGCGACATGGGCGCAGGGCTTCTCCGAACCGGGATCGGGCTCCGACCTGGCCTCGCTGCGGACGCGCGCCGTCCGCGATGGGGACGTGTATGTCGTGGACGGCCAGAAGGTGTGGACGTCCCTCGGCCAGTACGCCGACTGGCTGTTCGTGCTCGTCCGAACCGACCCGGACGCGGAGAAACCACACCGGGGCATCACATTCCTGCTCATCGAGGCAGACGCGCCAGGGGTCACCGTCCGTCCCATCACCGACATCCGGGGCGCGGCGCCGTTCTGCGAGATCTTCTTCGAGGGCGTGCGGGTGCCGGTCGCGAACCGGGTCGGCGAGGAGAACCGCGGCTGGTACGTGGCGATGAGCGCGCTCGGCTTCGAGCGCGCCGGGATCGGCGCCACCATCAAGTACGAGCAGGCCCTGGAAGACCTGGTCGCCTACCTGCGGTCGCCGGAAGGGCGGCGGTTCGCCCGCACGACGCCGGCGCTGCGGCAGGAGATCGCGCGGCGCCGGACGGAGATCCGCGTCCTGTACAACCTGGCCCGCTACACCGTGTCGCGGCAGGCGGCGGGCGACGAACCCGACTTCGAGGCGTCCATCAACCAGCTGTTCGGAGCCGAACTGCACCAGCGCCTGGCCCGCACCGGCGCGCGCGCGTTCGGACGTTCGGCCGCGCTGTGGGGCCGTGAAGACGCCCCACTCGACGCCGTCTTCACGCACATGTGCCGCGACTCGGTGGCGTCCACCTTCCTCGGCGGCACCACCGAGATCCAGCGCAACGTCATCGCCACCCGGGGCCTGAACCTGCCCCGCAGCTGACATTCACCCATGTATCCACCCCACCCGGGAGGAGATCCACCGATATGCCCGACGAGAACGACTACGAGACCGTCGACCTGCGGATCGAGGAACGCGTCGCCTGGCTGACGCTGAACCGGCCGGACAAGCTCAACGCACTGACGCCCACCACCATGACGGAGCTGCGCGACATCTTCCGGAGCGTCGACGACGACGAGGACGTCTGCGTGGTGGTGCTGCGCGGCGCCGGCGAGCGCGCGTTCTGCGCCGGGATGGACCTGGCCTGGTCGGAGAAGCTGACCCCGCGCGAGCGGATCGAGCAGGGGCGGCTCGGCGAGAAGACGTTCGCGATGATGGAGCGGCTGTCGGTGCCGGTGATCGCGGCCGTGCACGGGTACGCGGTCGGCGGCGGCCTGGAACTGGCGCTCGCGGCCGACTTCATCATCGCCTCCAGCGACGCGAAGATGGGCCTCGTCGAGATCACGCTGTCGGCGCGCCCGCCGTACCGGCCGAAGATGACCGAGGACGGCGACCCCGACCAGCCCGAGTTCGGCGGGTCCGCGCCCGGATGGGGCGGCGTGAAGCGGCTCCCGGAACGGATCGGCAAGGCCCGCGCCAAGGAGCTGCTGTTCACCGGCGCCCGCATCGACGCCGACCGCGCGCTCCAGCTGGGCCTGGTCAACGACGTGTACCCGGCGGACGAGTTCGACAAGCGGATCGGCGAGCTGGCCGAGCGCATCGCCGCGATGAACCGCTACAACCTGCGTCTCGTCAAGGAACTCGTCACGTACGGCTACGACTGGATCGAGCCGCACCCGAGCTGAGCCGGGCTGTGCTGGGGAAGGGTTTCGGCTAGGCAGGGCTAGGAGGGCCAGTGCAGATCTATCGCATCGATCATGTCGCGCAGGTGACGCCCGACCTCGACGCGCAGGTGGGGCTACTGGAGGGGCTGTTCGGTTTCCGGCGCGTCCGGAGCTGGGACAACCCGGGCGAGGGCGTGCGCGGCGCGCGGCTGGAGATCCCCGGGAGCCGGGGGCAGGCATGGGAGGTCGTCGCGCCGTCCGGCGACGGTTCGTCCTTGCGGACATGGCTGGACGAGCACGGTGGACGTCCCGGGCTGCACCATGTCGGCGCCGAGGTCCCCGACCTCGAAGCCGTCCGGGCGGAGCTCGAAGTGCGCGGCATCAAACCGACGGACGGGGCGCGCGGGCGGTGGCTGGAGGCGTCGCTGAGCCCGCCCGAGCACGGGACGGGGGTTCTGTGGCGGCTTCGCGGGCCGGGCAGCCTCGACATGTGCGGCGACTCGTCCGCCGCGGCGGTGGTCGAAGGGGCGGGAGC
>NZ_VCKZ01000579.1 GCF_005889745.1 Actinomadura geliboluensis | reverse complement strand
GGCGCCCACCGAGATCTCCACTCTCTCCGTCGTCGGCAGCGTCAGAGGTGTATAAGAGACAGACCCGGATCGTGCCCTCGGCGATGCCGAACAGGTCGCCGACGCGGACGAGGTGGCGGGCCGGGAGCCGGGGCGGATGGACGCCGAGCAGCGTGCTCAGCACGACCGAGCGTGCCGTGAGCGGGCGGATGTCCGGGTGGTCCATGGCGGGCTCGACCCTACCCGGCGGCGGTCCAGTCGGCCCCGTTCGGGGACGGTCCCGTGCCGGGGAGGCGGATCGTGACGAGGAGGCCGCCGGCGGGTCGGGGCGTGAGGTCGAGGGTGCCGTCGTGTGCTCGGACGATGCTGTGCACGATGGCCAGCCCGAGGCCGACGCCCGCGTGTTCGTCGGTGCGCTGGCGCTGTGTTCCGCGTTGGAAGGGCTCGGTGAGGGTCGGGATCAGCTCCGGTGGTACCGGGCGGCCGGTGTTCTCGACCCGCAGGACGCTGGCGCCGTGCTGCGATTCGGTGTGGACCGTCACGGTGCCGCCGGTCGGGAGGTTGTGGACGATGGCGTTCTGGACGAGGTTCGTCACCAGCCGCAGGATGAGTTCCGCGGAGCCGAGGGTCTGTGCCTTCTCGCCGGTGACGGCGAGCGTGATCTGGCGCCGTTCGGCGAGGGGGAGCAGCGTTTCGGCGGCCTCTTCGGCGACGAGGGACAGGTTGACCACTTCGCGGGTGAAGTTCCTGCGGTCGGCGCGGCTGAGCAGGAGGAGGGCCTGGGTGAGGTCGATCGCCCGCGTGTTGACCGTGTGGAGGCGTTCGATGAGCTCGTCCTGGCCCCGCGCGGGGTCGTTGCGGGCGACGTCGAGGAGTGTCCGGGAGATCGCCAGCGGGGTGCGCAGTTCGTGGGAGGCGTTGGCGGCGAACCTCCGCTGTTCGGCGACATGGGATTCGAGCTTCTCGAGCATGGTGTCGAACACGTCGGCGAGTTCGCGGAACTCGTCTCCGGGGCCTTCGAGGCGGATCCGATGGGACAGCGAGCCGTGGGAGGCCAGCCGTGCCGCGTCCGCGATCCGGGTGAGCGGTGCGAGCATCCGGCCGGCGAGGAGCCATCCTCCCAGCAGGCCGAACACCAGCAGGAAGGCCATCGCCGTGGCCGCGCGGGGGACGAAGGCGCGCTGGAGGTCCTCGCGGCCAGGGACGAAATGCGGTCCCAGTCCCCCGGGCCGGTCTCCCCTGGGCCCGAGTTGGACGGCGGTTTCGGGGACGTACCGCAGGAGGAACACCCAGACCACGGCCAGCAGAAGGGCGCCGGCGAGCAGGAGGAACCCGGCGTAGCTGAGGGTGAGTTTCAGGCGGGCGCTGAGCCCGGGGCGTCTACCCATGAGCGCGTACGGCTTCCGGGAGGTGGGGCTCGTCCTCGACGATCAACGCGCGCATAGTCGAAGGCTAAGCGGCGCCGCATATCGCCGACATATGCAAAACCCCGGGCCGTCCGGCATGGGGGTCCGTGGTCTTCGCCGACTTCACGAACTTGTGGGGACGGGCACGGTGGCGGTGTCGACCAGGCGTGCGACCAGTTGCTCGTAGGGCAGTCCGGCCGCGGCGAACATCCTCGGCACCTGCGACTGGGCCGTCATGCCGGGCATGGTGTTGACCTCGTTGAGGACGGGCCCGTGGTCGGTGAGGAAGAAGTCGATGCGGGCGACACCGGCGCATCCGAGCGCGTCGAACATCCGCAGCGCCGCCCCGGTGAGGGCGGCCCGGTCCGCCTCGTCGAGGTCGGCGGGCACGCTGAACCTCGCCGAACCGTCGTACTTCGACTGCGTGTCGAACAGGCCGTCGGCGTGGATCTCCAGTGGCGGCGACGCCCAGCGGCGGCCATCGGCCTCGCGCAGGACGGCCACATCGATCTCCCGCCCGAGGACGACGTCCTCGACCAGGATCCTGTCGTCAAGGCGCGCTGCGCAGCGCAGCGCGTCGCATAGTTCGGAGGGGTCGCGCGCCAGGGCGACACCGAAGCTCGACCCGGCGGAGGCCGGCTTCACCACCACGTCCGTCTTGAATTCGATGTCGGCGATCTCTGCCGCCGTCACCAGGCGGCCGGGCGCGGTGTGGATGCCGACGGCGTCCGCCACGAGCTTGGTCGTCCACTTGTCCATGCCGAGCGCTCCGGCGCGCAGGCCCGAGCCGACCATCGGCTTGTGCGCGAGGGCGCACAGTGCCGCGAGGGTTCCGTCCTCGCCGGACGGGCCGTGGATCGCGGGGAAGACGACGTCGGCGCGTTCGATGACGCCCAGTGCGGCGGCCAGGGAGGTGATGGCCCCGGGCCCGAGCGCGTCCGAGCCCTGCCTCCACGTCCCGTCGCGGTCGATGGTCAGCGCGTCGACGGCGAATCCGCTGGAACGCAGCGCCTGCGCGATGGCTGCGGCGGTGGCCAGGGAGACGTCGTGCTCGGCGTTCTGCCCGCCGCCGATGACCGCGATTCGCCGTGTCATGCGATGCTCCTTTTCACACGCGGCCCGATGCCGGTGACGATGGTGTGCGGAATGGTCCCGGCCCAGCGGGCCCAGTCCCGGATGGTCGGGGTCGCGCCGCCCGCGGGGCCGAACACGGTCGCGGACGTGCCGATCCGGAAGCGGTCGGCACCGGTGTCGATCACGATCTGGTCCATCGAGACCCGTCCCGCGACGGGGAAACGGCGCCCGCCGATCTCGACGCCGGCCTGGGGCGAGCATTCGCGCGGGATCCCGTCGGCGTACCCGACGGGCAGGACGCTCAGGTGGGTGGCGCGATCGGTGACGTACGCGCCGCCGTAGCCGACCGCCGTGCCCGCCGGGACCGCCGCCGTGTGCACGATCGGCGCGGTCAGCCGGGACGCGCCGTGCAGCTCGACGGTCTCGGAAGGGTCGATGCCGACCAGTCCCGCCCCGACGCGGACCATGCTGAAATGCGTCGCCGGGTCGGTCAGCGTCCCCGACGTGGCCGCGAGATGGACGAGCGGCGAACCGAGCCCCGCGGCCCGGACCGCCTGCCGCGCCCGGCGCATACGGGCGACCGCCGGCGCGTTCGCCGCCGGGTCGGCCCGGTCGGCCAGCGGGAGATGCCCCATGACGCCCACGACGCGGACCTTGCGAGCCTGCTGGGCATGCCGAGCGAGACGGATCAGTTCGTCCCACCGGTCGCGGGGGCAGCCGCCACGGGACATGCCGGTGTCCATGTGGAGGTGGATCCGCACCGTGGAGACGGCCTGCGCGACGAGCGCGCCGAGCTCGTCCACCGACCCGACCGCGACGTCGACCCCGGTGGCGGCTGCGGCTTCGGCGTCGATCCCGGAGGGGTGCAGCCAGGTGAGGATCGGCACCGCCAACCCTGCGGCGCGCAACGCGGAAGCGTCCGCGAGGCTCGTCGTGCCGAGCCATCCGGCACCGGCGGCGACGGCGGCTCTGGCGACCGTGACGGCGCCGTGGCCGAAACCGTCCGCCTTGACCACGGCCATGATCGTGCTCCGGGTGCGGGCACGAAGCTCGGCCACGTTCGCGGTCACCGCCGCAGGCAGCGTTTGCAAGGTCGGAGGCGAAAAGGTGCCTGATCGGCGTTCAAGCGGGATCGCGAGCCGATTCACGGCCGTCTCCTCGGGTCCTCGACCGGTTCCGCGTACATCGGCGGGCGACGGTCACCGACGGCATCCGGATGCGGCAGCTGGACCGGCTCGACAATGCGGTACTCGAAGTGCCACCACTCATTGCCGTAAATGCGGTAGAGCCCGTACCGCCCGCCGTTCTGTTCGAGCCACCGCGCGCCCTCGGTCGGCCGGACGTCGATCGCGAGCCCCCGCACATGGCTGGATTCCTGCGGCGGCAGCACCCGGCGCCGCGCCGCCGACACCGAGCCGGTGCGACGCACCTCAGCGGAGAAGAGCCGGTGCTGTTCCGCCGCGTCCCGATATCCCGAGGTGAGGCCGATCAATTGCCCGTCGCACCAGAACGCTTCGGCCCGCGCGTGCGTGAACGCGGCCAGCGTTTCCGGTGCCAGCCCGCGGAGATCCTCGGCGGGGAAGCGCAGTCTCAGCGCCCATTGGCAGGCCAGGAAACGGGCCCGGCCCGGTGCGCGGCAGAAGGCGATCGGCAGCAGCAGCACCGCGAGGAGACGAGTGACGGCCGCCAGGACGCACGCTTTCCTCTCCGAAAGGGAATTCGCCACGACTCACCGCCGAAGGGGCAGGTCGTGGGCGGGGCCCGAAGCGGACGGGGAGTGCGATGCGCTGTGGTGCATGCCCCCACTGAAGTGGGAAGGCTGTTGCGGTGCCGTATGCGATTTTCAATACGCTCGCGATACACCCGGCGTCCAGGCCGACCGTGGCGAGGGTTCTCACCCGGCCAGCGGCCCCTCTTGGAGGCGCACGGCCTTTCCCTGGTGGACGCGTTCGACCTTCCCGCTTCCGTGGAGGCGGACGATGAGCACCGATGGCACGTCCCATTTGGGGCCTGTCTCTTACACACATCTGACGCTGCCGACGACGGAGAGAGTGTAGATCCCGGTGGTCCCCGCATCCATAAAAAAAAAAC
>NZ_VCKZ01000578.1 GCF_005889745.1 Actinomadura geliboluensis | reverse complement strand
GCGTCGACGCAGGTCACCGGGGTAGCGTGTTACCGTATGAACGCGGACCCGCCCCGCACTCGTGGATCAGCGGGTCTAGCTTGTCTCCCGGACTGAAAGCGGTCGAAGGCGAGAGGGTCCTCAGCAGTAGACGGCCTTCCAGACCTCGCGGCGGAGCTCGTCGAACTCCGGCGACAGGCGGATCTCCTCGGTGCGGGGGTAGGGCAGGTCGACGTCGATGACCCGGTGCACGCGGCCGGGGCGGGCGGCCATCACGACCACTCGTCCGGCCAGGTAGACGGCCTCGTCCACGTCGTGGGTGATGAACATGACGGTGCGCCGCTCGCGGGTCCAGGTGTCGAGCAGGCCGTCCTGGAGCTGGACGCGGGTGAGCGCGTCGAGCGCGCCGAACGGCTCGTCCATCAGCAGCACCGACGGGTTCACCGCGTAGGCGCGGGCGATCGCGCAGCGCTGCTTCATCCCGCCCGACAGCGTCTTCGGGAGCGCGTCGGCGAAGTCGGCGAGCCCGACGAGGTCGAGGTAGTGCTCGGCGGTGGCGCGGCGCTCCTTCTTCGCCACCCCGGCGATCTTCAGCCCGAACTCGACGTTCTTGCGGGTGCTCATCCAGGGGAACAGCGCGTACTGCTGGAAGATCACGCCGCGTTCGGGCCCGGGGCCCTTGACCCGCCTGCCGTCCACCTCGACGGTGCCGGCGCCGGGTTCGAGCAGGCCCGCGGCGAGGTTGAGCAGCGTGCTCTTCCCGCAGCCGGACGGCCCGACGACCGTCACGAACTCGCCGTCGGCGATGTCGAGCGAGACGTGGTCGAGGGCGGTGAACGTCTCGAACCGGTGGGTGACGTCCCGGAATGCGATCTTGGTCATCGGCGCTCCTGCCATCCGGTGAGCCGCCGCTCGGCGAGGAGCAGCAGCCGGTCCATCACGAGCCCGACGAGCCCGATCACGATCAGCGAGACGAAGATGGTGGGCAGCTCGTAGTAGAGCTGCGCCTGCTGCATCCGGTAGCCGAGCCCGCCCTGCGCGGCGATCAGCTCGGCCGCCACGACCGTCGCCCAGGACGCGCCGAGCCCGATCCGCATGCCGACGAGGATGAACGGGGTCGAGGCCGGCACCACGACGTCGGTGAACAGCGTCCGGTCCCGGGCGCCGAGCACCCGCGCGGCGTTGATCAGCGTCTTGTCGACCGAGATGACGCCCTGGTAGGTCGACACGACCGACGACAGGAACGACGCCAGGAAGATCACGAAGATCTTCGGGGTCTCGTCGATGCCCATCAGCACGACCGCCAGCGGGATGATCGCCAGCGGCGGGATCATCCGGAAGAACTGCAGCCACGGCTCGAACAGGCCGCGCAGCACCGGGTACCAGCCCATCGCGAACCCGACCGGGATCGCGAGCAGGACGCCCAGCACGAACCCGATCAGCACCCGGCGGAGGCTCGCGGCCAGGTCGCTGAACAGCGTGCCCTGCTCGATCAGCTCCCCGGCGCGCTCGACGACCGACACCGGGCCGGGGAACCCGTCGATGCCGCTCTTGGACAGCCCGACCCACACCCCGATGCCGAGCACGGCGGACGCGGCGGTCAGCCCGGCGGTGCGCGCCCGCGCTTTGCGGGCCTTCGCCTTCGCGGTCTCCGGCGCCCGCACGGCGGCGGGCGCCTTCGCCTCGGTCTTCTCGACGGCGGTCTTCTCGACGCCTGTCTTCTCGACGGCGGCCATCACGCGACCTCGTCGGCGACGCCGTCGACGTCGGGCGCGCGGCCCGTGCCGATGTCGGCCATGTAGCTCATCCAGGTGTAGGCGGGGTCGCCCCGGCGCACCAGCTCCCGGTACAGCCGGACGGTCATGTCCCGGCGCACGTCCGCGTAGGCGGGCGCCGTGTAGACGTTCCGCAGCTCGTGCGGGTCCTTCTCCAGGTCGTACAGCTCGTGGACGCTCTCGGGGTTGAACACGAACTTGTACCGGCGGTCCCGGATCATGCGCTGCGAGTACGGGAAGTGGTGGCCGTGGAACTCGGCGACCACCTCCGGGCGCGGGTCGTCCTCGCCGTTGATGAGCGGTAGGACGCTGCGGCCGTCGCACGGCTCCCCGGTGGGCAGCCCGGCGAGGTCGAGGATCGTCGCGTGCAGGTCGATGAGCGTGGCGAACTCGTCGACCGTCCGGACCGGCGCGCCCGGCACCCGGATGATCCCGGGGATCCGGTAGATGTCCTCGTACATCGCCGGGCCCTTGTCGTTCAGCCGGTGCGAGCCGGTGAACTCGCCGTGGTCGGCGGTGAACACGATCGCGGTGTCGTCCCAGAGGCCGTGCTCGCGGAGCCGGTCGAGGATCCGCCCGGCCTGCTCGTCGATCATCGTGACGTAGCCCCAGTAGACGGCGATGAGCTTGCGCCAGGCGTCGGCGTCGAAGTGGTCGGCGGACCAGTACTCGGCGTAGCGGCGCTGGACGTCGGGCTTGCCGTCGAAGGTCTCGGCCATCGACGCGGGCAGCGGGACGTCCGCCGGGTCGTACAGGTCGTAGTAGGCGTCGGGCAGCAGGTAGGGCAGGTGCGGGCCGTACCAGCTGCACGTCAGGACGAACGGCCTGTCCTCGGCGGCGTACCGGTCGATCAGCTCGATCGTCCGGTCCGCGAGGAACGCCTCGACGGTCGCCTCGGCCGGCTGCTCCAGCCGCCCGGCGATCAGGTGGCCGCGCCCGGAGTCGTTGGGCGCCTTGCCGAAGACCGCGTCGCGGACCTTGAACGGCGGGTGCCCGTTCTCCTTGAGCCACGCCTGGTAGGACGGGTGGTGGAACGGGTTCAGCGCGCCCGGCAGGTGCTCGCCGTCCAGGCCGTAGTACTCGGGCCCGCGCTCGCGCCCGATGTGCCACTTGCCGACGTGGCCGACTCTGTAGCCGGCGTCGAGCAGCGGCCGGACGAAGTTGGGGAAGTCGTCGTCCACCTCGTCCTTGGCGCCGCCGTTGCGCTCGGGGTTGACGAGCAGGCCGTGCCGGAACGGGTGCGTGCCGGTGAACAGGGAGGCGCGGGCCGGGGTGCAGATCGCGGTCGGCGTGTAGAACCGGTCGAACCTGGTGCCCTCGGCCGCCACGCCGTCCAGCGCCGGGGTGCTGACCACGGGGTTGCCGTAGCAGCCCAGCGTGTCGACCCGGTGCTGGTCGGTCATGAGGATCAGGACGTTGCGAGAGGACACGACGCTCCGTTCATTAATTCCCAAGGGTTTACAGAAATGGGCGCTATTTTGCCGGTGACGGTCTCCGGCCGCTGGTCCTAGGCGTCCGCGGTGGTCGGGTCGGGGGATCGTGGGTCCCGGTCGCGCAGCACGAGGGCGATCGCGCCCATCGCCGACGCGGCGGGTCCGAGGTCGGCCGGGACGATGTCGAGGGTGCGCTGCGTACCGGGCAGGGCGTACTCGCCGATCGCCCCCCTGATCGGGTCGAGGACGAGGCCGCCGAGCTGGGCGAGGTCGCCGCCCACGACGACGCGTTCGGGATCGAGCTGGGCGACCGTGCCGGCGAGGACGCGGCCGAGCGTCCGGGCCGCCTCCACGACGACCCCGGTCACCGCGGGCGTCCGCGCCTGCGCCGCCTCCAGCAGGTCGTCGGTGCCGGTCAGCCGCACGCCCCGCCCGGCCGCCGCGCGCAGCAGCGCCGGCACGCCGATCAGCTCCTCCAGGCAGCCGCGCCCGCCGCAGTGGCAGCGCGGCCCCGCCGGGTCGACCGTCACGTGCCCGAGCTCGCCGGACGCGCCGTGCGCGCCGCGCAGCAGCCGCCCGCCGGAGATGAAGCCGCCGCCGACGCCGACCGACCACCGCACGTACACGACGTCCTCGGTCGAGCGCGCGGCGCCCCAGGTCTGCTCGGCCAGCGCCGCCAGCCGGGCGTTGTTGTCGGCCTCGACGCGGGTGTCGAACGCCGCCGCCAGCCGCTCCGCCGCCCGCCAGCGCCGGTTGGAGGCGTCCATCACGCCGACCAGCCCGACGCCGACCGCCTCCAGGGCGCGCAGCCCGATGTGCCGGTCCTCGCACACCTTGTGGATGAGCGCGACGGCCAGGTCGGCCTGCTCGCCCTCGTCGGCGTCGGAGGCCGAGTCGTCCACGGCGGTCGCGATGACCTGCCGGGCGACGTTGGCGATCGCGACCCGGATGCGGCGGCGGCCGAGGTCGACGCCGATCAGCAGGCCCGCGTCCGGGTTGAGCGACACCCGCGTCGCGGGGCGCCCGCGCCCGCGCGGCCGGCCGTCGTCCTCGGCCCCGGACTCGATCACCGCACCGCGCGCCATCAGCTCGGAGATGATCGCGAACAGGGTGGTGCGGGACAGGCCGGTGCGCGCGGTGAGCTGCGTGCGGCTCATCGGCCCCTCGCTGCGCAGCGCCGCGAGCACGACCTCCTCATGGGCCTGCCGCAGCCGCTGCAGCGCGTCCGCCCGTCGTTCCATGTCCGGCAGCATGGACGACGCCGGAGATTAATGTCAATGCTCCGGAAGAATATTTCTGGTGGCTGTCTCTTATAAACATCTCCGAGCCCACGAGACCCTAAGACAC
>NZ_VCKZ01000577.1 GCF_005889745.1 Actinomadura geliboluensis | reverse complement strand
AGATGGGTATAAGAGACAGGGTACAGGGTCTTGTCGACCTCGCCGGGGACATTGGAAGTGGTGCGCGACAGGCTCAGCACGAAAGAGGACTCCGGGTCGATGACCAGGGTGTCGGCCACCTCGCGCATGACCCGCACGTGCAGCCCGACTCCCTTGCGTCCACGCTCGTCGGTGACCGCGCCCACGGCCGTGACCCCGGGCATGGCGGCGAGCATCCGGTAGGTGGCGGCGCGAACCTTCGGAGGCACGGGGGCCCGGCCTGTGGTGGCTGGGCAAGCGCGAGCATCACGGCGGCGACATCCAGTCAGCCCGAGGGGACGCACAGGAGGAATTCCTGGGCACGGCGGTCGAACCATTCCAGAAAACTGTCGCCGTGCGAGGAGCCGTCCTGGTCATGTGTCACGACCAACGGGTCCGGGGACGGTTGCCCGTTGCCGAGGTCGTAGTAATACCCCTCGGCGGCCTCATCGCAGTGCCCTAGATAGATGCATCGGTCGAACACTCCCGCGCGGAGATCCGCGAGCTGCCAGTCCTCCTCTTCCTCTTCCTCCTCTTCCTCGTCCACGTCTTCTTCGTCGAACTCGGCATTGCGCTCCCGCAGCAGGTCGCCGAGGGTTTCGCCGCCGGAGTCGGTGAACTGCAAATGGGACTCAGGGGACCTCAGCACGGTGTGCACTCCGGCCAGCGCCTGGATTGCGGCGGGAACGGATACGTCCAGCACCGAAATGGGAGGCGAATCCGGCGGGAACGGCCTCTCTCCCCACATCACCTCCAGCCGGGCTCCCTCTTCGGCTCGCGAGGGCAGCGCATCCAAGCTCCTCGGCGCCGTCGAGGAGGCCCGTCGGCCGAAGCGTCGCAGGAATAGGTAGGCGAGTGAGAACTCACCCGACGCTTCCACTAGCGCCAGCCCGAAAATCTCCCGCCGGACGGCGGCCACGAATTGCTGACACCGCTCGGCGACCGGAAGCCACACGCGGCTCAGCGCCTCGTCGAGGCCGTAAGAGGCGGATATACCCCAGGGATTCGGGGAGAACGGGACGTCACCGCGCCCACCGAGGAGCAGCAATCCCCGCAGCACTACCTCCCTCTCCTTAAAATGAGGCGCGTGGTCCCGGAGCACCGCTGCGATGGCGTCTGGATCGCTGCTCGCGACTGCCTCAAGCTCTCGCTGCTTACGGAGGAGCCGGTTTTCCCGAGTTGTCGTCACAGGGCCCGAGAATAGCCATGGAAGGGCCGGAATCGAATGCCTGGCCACCGCGCCGTGATCCGGCGATCAGCAGGGCAAGCGCCTCGTCGGAAGGCCGGGCGGCGAGACCGCGCGTCACCAGGTCAGGCCGAGTAGCCCTTCGGTGGGATCAGTGTCGCGAGCTGGTCGAACGAGAGCCAGTAGATCTGGTAGCCCCCGAACGAGGCGGGGTCGGCGATGAGGACGGTGCGCTGCACGTCGTCGTAGCCGATCACGGTGAAGTAATGGTAGATCGTCTGGTTGGACGGGTAGCCGGGCGGCTGGTTGCCGGGCGGGGCCACGATGTTCGCGACGATCGGATAGTTGTTGTCGATGTCGAGCACGACGTCCCGCCACAGCAGGTCGCGCTGCGCCTGCGTGGGCGGGTCGTCGGGCATCTCCTTGGTCTCGTACCAGCCCGTGCCGAGCCGGGCGTTGAGCACCCATGTCACCTGGCCGATGTGGTCCGTGCCGTTCTGCGTGGTGCCCAGTTCGGCGGCCAGGGTCGCCTGGCTCGGCGGCGCGACACGCGCGGAGAGGGCGATGCGGGTGGCTGCGGGCCCGCACCAGTAGCCGGTCTCCTGGACCTGGTAGTCGATCTCCAGCGTGCGGACGGCGGTGGTCCGCGCGGACTCGACGTGCAGCCGGGTTCCCGGCCTGTTCTGGCCGGCGACCAGGGCCGTTCCGGCGGAGGTCGCATCCCCGGCCACGACCACCGGGGCCGGGGACGGGGGATCCTGCGCGGCGGCCGGTCCGGCCAGGCCGGTGAGGACGGCGGCGGTCGCGACGGCGGTACCCATGGCGGGTGGGATGAGTCTCCTGCGCATCAGGGCTCCTGGGGCGGTCGTCGTGTGGGGATCACGAGGAACGACTGGTCACGCTTTGAGGAGCCGACCGATGATGCCGTCGAGGTCGAGGCGGAACATGCCCTCGCGGAGGACGTGGCCGCCCGGCTCCTCATGCCATTCGTGGGGGATGCCGGCGTCGCCGAGGCGGGCGCGGAACTCCCGCTGGCCGGCGAGCACCTGGGTCTCGTTGACATAGTCGGCCCAGTTCACCGGGTCGGGGCTGGTCCCGGCGACCAGGAAGATCCGCTTGTTGAGGTAGCTGGGGATGCGTTCCACGGGGTTGTCCGCGGTGACCCTGGCCTCATCCCACAGCGGCGCCCCGTACACGGTGCCGCCCGCGAGGTCGGCGACCGCGGAGCTGACGTTCGCCCAGTGCACGACGAGGCCCGCGTCGCGGCGCAGGCTCGCGGGGCCGGAGTGGGCGCTGACGGACGCGAAGTGGCCGTAGTACTTCGCCGCGTACTTCAGCGCGCCGAAGCCGCCCATGGAGAAGCCGGAGACCGCGCGTCCGTTGTACTCGGCGTAGGTGCGGAAGTTCGCGTCGATCCAGGGCAGGAGCTGGGCGATGTGGAACGTCTCCCAGTTGCGGGGGCCGACGTTGGAGGAGACGGGGTTGCTGTACCAGCCGGCGTGCCCCCCGTCGGGCATGACGATGATGATGGGCTTGCCGACGGTGATGGGACGGATGCCCCATCGGTCGAAGGCGATGAAGTCCTGGTCGAGGCCGCCGCCATGGAACAGGTACAGAACGGGGTAGCGCCGCCCGCTCGAGTAGTCGCTGGGGAGGAGGACATTGACCCCGGGGTTCCATCCGATCGCGTCAGTGGCGAAACGGTAGTACTTCATGCGGGGGTCGCTCTCGTTGCGTTCGACGATCCGCAGGCCGAACCCGTCACCGGCCGCGTGGGCGGCGGTGGCGGATCCGATGACTCCCGCGCCGCCGAGCGCGGCCGCGGCGGTCACGCCGCCGGCGGTCTTCAGCACCTGCCGGCGGGACATGTTCGATTGGCTCACCCGAACCTCCTGGTGGGGGATTTCCTTGCTCCGTCGGAAGAAGCGGATCCGCCGCCTCGGGGCTCTTTCGGCCGCGGTTCCGCGTCGGCACTCGGGAGACGAATCAGCACGCAGCGGATGGTAAGGGCCTGGCGAACAGAAGGCAGCGGAGGTATTCGGGCCCAGTCGAAATCCCCTCGTGACCGCCGCTCTTTAATCTTGGGCGATGGGCGGCGTCCTGCGCGTTCACTTCAGTGACCGCGATTTTCGGCACGTGCAGCTCGCGAGATCCGCCGATCCGATATGGGAGGCGTTCCTCGGGCTCCACGTCCTCACCACGTCCCTGGCCCGGCTGCCCCGGCGGCTGCACCCGTGGCGGCGCCGAGCGGTGGAACGGCTGCGGGACGACGACCTGCGCGCGGCGTCCCGGCTGCTCCGGGACCTGGCGCCCGCCGACGCCGCGTATTTTCCCGACTTTCTGACCCCCACCGAGTCGGAGGAGGGGATGGCGGCCGCCTTGCGGACGCTGCGCGCCACGCCCGGCGCCCGGCTGGCCCGCGAACTGCGCGAGGCGGCCCGCTACCGGACGCTCCCCGGCTGGACCCGGCGGCTCGCCTCGGGCGACCGCGCCCTGCTCGACCAGGTCGCGGACGCCGTCCTGCACTTCCACACCCGGCTGATCGCACCGGACTGGAGCGAGGTCGAGGCCACCGTCGCCGCCGACTGGGAGCGGCGGATGGAGGCGCTGGAGGGCGGCCCGGTGGCGATGCTGGAGACGCTGGCACCGTTCGTGTGGCGAGACCCCGTCCTCGCCGCGCCGTACCCGGTGAACGCCGAACTGCGCCTGAACGGACGCGGCGTCCGGCTGATCCCGTCCTTCTTCTGCCACACCGCGCCGATCGCCATCGCCGACCCCAGCCTGCCGCCGGTCGTGGTCTACCCGATCCGCAGCGAGCCCCGGGAGTCCGGCACCGCCACCCGCCACGCGGACGCCCTCGCCGCCCTGCTGGGCAGCGGCCGGGCCCGTGTGCTCAGCGCCCTGACCGTCAGGTTCACGACGGGGGCCGTCGCCGTCCGCCTGGGCATGCCCGCGTCCACGGTGAGCGGTCACCTGAAGGTGCTGCGGGACGCGGGCCTGGTCCACAGCGAGCGGGACGGCACCCATGTCAGGCACCGCCTGACCAGCCGGGGCCGACACCTCCTGATGCCTCCCTGAGAGCCCGGGGAGGGCGCAACTCCACGGTCCCGGCAGAGCGCACATGCCCGGCGCGGTTGTGGTTCCCCGACGCGCGACCCAACCACGCGTGGTGAGGCGTGGGGACGCTCCGTGGCCCCGCCGTGGGGCGGTGGTGCCACGGTGTTCATCGGCTGGGGCATTCGAGGCTGAACATCCCGGCGGACTCGCTCGCGCTGGTTCAGGCCGGTCAGGTACAGGA
>NZ_VCKZ01000008.1 GCF_005889745.1 Actinomadura geliboluensis | reverse complement strand
GCCCAGCACGGCCCCCCGCCGCAGCAGCGCGCGCCGCGACATCGCCTCCTCGGGCGAGCGCGGCAGGGCGTTCGGCAAGGGAGTCTCCTCACCCGGTGGCACGGTGGTGGAGGCCCGTCGCGGTCGCGGGATACGGACGCGTCCATCGGGCCAGCTCAAGCATTCCATATCCGCCGCGCCGGTGAGCCGCCGGAAAGACCGACGCGGTCCCCGGCTGTCGATACCCTTGAGGTGTCGACGGACGAACGGTGACATCCGCGATCGCAGGCGTGACAACAGAGGGAACACGAGGAGGGCCCATGAGCGTCGAGTCCAGCGGTGGCCGCGCTCAGGGCGGGCGCGGTCCCGGCAGGCGCGCCGACGCCTCCGCGCGTCCCGCGCGCGACACGGCCATCGACCGGCTGACCCGGCTGGTGGAGCCCGCCGTGGCCGAGATCGGCCTCGACCTGGAGGAGGTCGACGTCCGCCCGGCCGGGCGCCGCCGCCTCGTGAAGATCGTGGTGGACGGGGACGGCGGGGTCGACCTCGACGCCGTCGCCCGGGTGAGCGAGGCCGCCTCCCGGCTGCTCGACGAGTCCGACGTGATGGGGACCTCGCCCTACGTGCTGGAGGTGACCTCGCCCGGCGTCGACCGACCCCTCACCGAGCCGCGGCACTGGCGCCGCGCCGTCGGCCGGCTGGTCGTCGCGCCGCTGGCCGAGGGCGGGCAGGTCGAGGGCCGCGTGGTCGCGGCCGACGACGCCGCCGTCGAGATCGACGTCGTCCAGAAGCGGCGCGGCAAGGGCGCCGGGACGCAGACCGCGCGGCGCAGGTTCGGCCTGGACGAGCTGGGGCGCGGCCGGGTCCAGGTGGAGTTCAAACCCCTGGAGCGGACGGCCGACGATAAGCGTTCTCCGGCTGAGCCGGACTAGAGGGGGGAACCTCGTGGACATCGACATGACCGCCCTGCGGGGCCTGGAGAGCGAGAAGGACATCTCGCTCGACGTGGCCGTCAAGGCCATCGAAGACGCCCTGCTGATCGCCTACCACCGGACGGAGGGCGCGGCGCCGAAGGCGCGCGTCGAGCTGGACCGGCAGAGCGGGCACGTGACCGTCTGGGCGACCGAGACCGACGAGGAGGGCAACGACCTCCGCGAGTACGACGACACCCCGACCGGTTTCGGCCGCATCGCGGCGACCACCGCGAAGCAGGTGATCCTGCAGCGGCTGCGCGACGCCGAGGACGAGCTGACCTTCGGCGAGTACGCCGGCCGCGAGGGCGACATCGTCAGCGGCATCATCCAGCAGGGCAAGGACCCGCGCAACGTGCTGGTCGACCTCGGCCGCATCGAGGCCGTCCTGCCCCCGCAGGAGCAGGTGCCCGGCGAGCGCTACGAGCACGGCGAGCGGCTGCGCGCCTACGTGGTGCAGGTCCGCAAGGGCCACCGGGGCCCGTCGGTGCAGCTGTCGCGCACGCACCCGAACCTCGTCCGCAAGCTGTTCGCGCTGGAGGTCCCGGAGATCGCCGACGGCACCGTGGAGATCGCCGCGATCGCCCGCGAGGCCGGCCACCGCACCAAGATCGCGGTGCGCTCGCGCAAGTCCGGCGTGAACGCCAAGGGCGCGTGCATCGGCCCGCTCGGCGGCCGGGTCCGCAACGTGATGGCCGAGCTGCACGGCGAGAAGATCGACATCGTCGACTGGTCGGACGACCCCGCGGAGCTCGTCGGGAATGCGCTGTCGCCCGCGCGGGTTTCCCATGTCGAGGTCGTCGACGCCGACGCCCGGGTCGCCCGGGTGATCGTCCCCGACTACCAGCTGTCCCTCGCCATCGGCAAGGAGGGGCAGAACGCGCGGCTCGCCGCCCGGCTGACCGGCTGGCGGATCGACATCAGGTCCGACACCGAGCCGGTGCGGCCCCCCGCGGAACCCGCCGAGCCCGGCCAAACCGGATCTTCTACGTCAGGAGAGCATGCGACAGGCCCCGCGGACGCCTCGGCGCGGTAGACTCATGAAACGTGGCCGGGCGGCCCCTGTTCGCACGTGTGTGGGCTGCCGGGTTCGCACGGCCAAGTCCGGCTTGCTGCGCCTGGTGGTGGTCGAGGGCGTCATCGTCCCCGATCCTCGCGGGCGGCTGCCGGGACGGGGTGCGCATCTGCACCCCGACCTGGGGTGTCTCGAGCTCGCAGAGCGGCGTCGGGCGTTCCCGCGGGCGTTCCGCCTGCCGGGGCCGCTCGACGGTGGTGCGCTGCGGGCACGGCTTGCGGTGCACGCCGCGCGGCAGCAGGATGGCCGAAGTGAAAGCGACGTCTAGTCGGAAGCAGGTCGAGATTGCTATGAGCGCTCGATGAGCACGCCGCGATGAGTACGGCAAGTTAGCGACGGTCCGGAGGCCGCACCCCCGGACCGAGTAGGGAGTGCAGTGGCGAAGGTCCGGGTGTACGAACTCGCCAAGGAGTTCGGTGTAGAGAGCAAGGTCGTCATGGCCAAGCTCAAGGAGATGGGCGAGTTCGTCAGGTCGGCGTCCTCCACGATCGAGGCGCCGGTCGAACGCAGGCTGAAGGAAGCCTTCTCAAATTCTTCGTCCTCCAAGCAGGGGGACAAGCGGGCAGCCCCGAAGCGACCTTCGGGTCCGCGTCCCGCGCCGCGTCCGGGTCCCTCCGGCGGCGCCTCCGATTCTCAGGGCGCGCGGCAGCAGGCCCCTCGGCCGGCCGCGCCGCGCCCGTCCACGCCCAAGCCGGCCCCGGGTGCACCGGGCGGCGGCCAGGGCGGTCCAGGCGGTCCAGGTGGTCAGGGTGGCCAGGGCGGCCCAGGCGGCGGCCCGAAGCCGGGCCCGCCGCGTCCGGCGGTCCCGCCGGCGCCGGGCACGCCGGTGAACGCGCCCGCGGCGCAGGGCCCGAGCGCCCCGCCCGCGTCCGGTCCCGCCGGTCCCGGTGCCGGAACCCGCGCGCCCAGCGGTCCGGGCGGTCCGGGCGGTCCGGGCGGTGCAGGCGGTCCGAAGCCGGGTCCCCGCGCGCCCAAGCCGGGCCCGCGTCCCGGCCCGCGCCAGGGCGGCGGAGGCGGCGGCCGGCCGCGTCCGGGGAACAACCCGTTCAGCTCGACCAACACCGGCATGGGCCAGGCGCCCAAGCCGGGCCCGCGTCCCGGTCCGCGTCCGGGCGGCGACCGTCCGGGCGGTGACCGTCCCGGCGGCGGCCCCGCCGGCGGCCCGCGTCCCGGCGGCCGCAGCGGCGCGCCCGGTGCGGGCGGCCCGCGGCCCAGCCCGGGCAGCATGCCGCCCCGGCCGGGCGGCCCGCGGCCGAGCCCGATGAACATGCCGTCCTCGCGGCCCGCCGGCGCCCCCGGGCGCGGCGGTCCCGGCGGCGGTGGCGGCGGTCGCGGCCCGGGTGGCGGCGGCGGTCGTCCCGGTGGCGGCGGTCGCGGTCCCGGCGGCGGCGGTCGTCCCGGTGGTGGCGGCGGCGGCTTCGGTGGCCCGCGCGCGGGCGGCGGCGGTCGTCCCGGCGGCGGCTTCGGCGGTCCCCGCCCAGGTGGCGGCGGTCGCGGCCGCGGCGGCACGCAGGGCGCGTTCGGACGTCCCGGGGGCCGGCCGGCCCGCGGGCGCAAGTCGAAGCGCGCGCGTCGTCAAGAGTTCGAGAACATGCAGGCGCCCGCCGCCGGCGGCGTCTCGGCTCCCCGCGGCAACGGCAAGACGATCCGGCTGCCGCAGGGCGCGACCCTGACCGACTTCGCCGAGAAGATCGGCGCCAACCCGGCGTCGCTCGTCGCGATCATGATGCATCTCGGCAAGATGGTCACCGCGACCCAGTCGGTCGACCCCGACGACCTCATGGCGCTCGGGCTCGAGCTGGACTTCGACGTCCAGGTCGTCAGCCCCGAGGACGAGGACCGCGCACTGCTCGAGTCGTTCGACATCGAGTACGGCGAGGACGAGGGCGGCGAGGAGAACCTCCAGTCGCGTCCGCCGGTGGTCACCGTCATGGGCCACGTCGACCACGGTAAGACCAAGCTGCTGGACGCCGTCCGGCACGCCAACGTGCAGGCGGGCGAGGCCGGCGGCATCACCCAGCACATCGGCGCCTACCAGGTCGAGACCGAGGTCGACGGCGAGGACCGCAAGATCACCTTCATCGACACCCCGGGTCACGAGGCGTTCACCGCCATGCGCGCCCGCGGTGCCGACACCACCGACCTGGTGGTGCTGGTGGTCGCCGCGGACGACGGCGTCAAGCCGCAGACCACCGAGGCGATCGACCACGCCACCGCGGCCGGGGTCCCGATCGTCGTCGCGGTCAACAAGATCGACGTCGAGGGCGCGGACCCGAACCGGGTGCGCGCGCAGCTGACCGAGTACGGCCTGGTCGCCGAGGAGTTCGGCGGTTCGACGCAGTTCGTCGACGTGTCCGCCAAGCAGGGCACCAACATCGACGGGCTGCTGGAGGCGATCATCCTGACCGCCGACGCCGAGCTCGACCTGAAGGCCAACCCCGACATGCCCGCCCAGGGCTCGGCCATCGAGGCCCACCTGGACAAGGGCCGGGGCGCCGTGGCGACCGTGCTGGTGCAGCGCGGCACGCTCCGGGTCGGCGACTCGATCGTCTGCGGCGTGGCCAACGGCCGCGTCCGGGCGATGCTCGACGAGAACGGCAACAACCTCGAGGAGGCGGGCCCGTCCCGTCCGGTGATGGTGCTCGGCCTCGCGGCCGTGCCCGGCGCGGGCGACAACTTCCTGGTCGTCGACGACGACCGGATCGCCCGGCAGATCGCCGACAAGCGGGTGGCGCGCAAGCGCAACGCCGAGCTGCTCAAGAGTCGCAAGAGCAGCTCCCTGGAAGAACTGTTCAAGGACTTCCAGGAGGGCAAGCGGCAGGAGCTGCTGCTCATCCTCAAGGGCGACGTGTCGGGTTCCGTCGAGGCGCTGGAGGACTCGCTCCTCAAGATCGACGTGGGCGACGAGGTCAGCCTGCGGATCATCCGCCGCGGTGTCGGCGCGATCACGCAGGACGACGTCAACCTGTCGCTGGCGTCCGAGGAGGGCGCGGTCATCATCGGCTTCAACGTGCGGCCGGAGCGCAACGCGCAGGAGCTGGCCGACCGCGAGGGCGTCGACATCCGGTACTACTCGATCATCTACCAGGCGATCGAGGAGATCGAGGCGGCCCTCAAGGGCATGCTCAAGCCGGAGTTCGAGGAGGCCCAGCTCGGCACCGCGGAGGTCCGCGAGATCTTCAAGGTGCCGCGGATCGGCAACGTGGCCGGCTCGATGGTCACCTCGGGGATCATCCAGCGCAACGCCAAGGCCCGCCTCGTCCGCGACGGCGTCGTGGTCGCCGACAACCTCACGGTGTCGTCGCTGCGCCGCTTCAAGGACGACGCGACCGAGGTCCGCGAGGGCTTCGAGTGCGGCATCGGCGTCGGTTACAACGACATCAAGCTCGGCGACGTCATCGAGTGCTTCGAGATGCGGGAGAAGCCCCGCGTCTGAGGCCCGGCGGCCCGTCCGCCCGGCTCCGCCCCTGCGGGCGCGGGCCGGGCGGCGGCCGGCTCGTCGCCGATGTGATCGTTAAATCGGATGACAGGACGCCAGGCGGATCTTCTAGCCTGGCGTCCTGCATGTCCGGCCCCGTCCGCCGCCCGGCGGCGCGGGCCGGGAACACGGCGGGTGATCCCCGTCGTTCCAACCAGACAGATCCCGAGGTGATCGACCAGGTGTACGTGGGTGCGCTGACACTCGACCTGCTGCTGGGGGACGTCCGCTCGCTGAAGCAGAAGCGGTCCGTCGTCCGGCCCATCATCGCCGAGGTGCACAAGCACTTCCCGGCGGTGGCCGTCGCCGAGACCGGCGGCAACGACCTGCACCGCAGGGCGGAGATCGGGGTGGCGGTGGTCTCGGGCTCGGCCGCCAACTGCACCCAGGTGCTCGACCAGTGCGAACGCCTGGTGGCCGGACGGCCGGAGATCGAACTGCTGTCCGCCCGCCAGCGGATCTTCCACGACGAGGACTGAACGGCGTCCGCAACGGAGCGCCAGCGGAGTGGAGGACGACGTTCAGTCTCCGTTCGAGGGTGTGGGGGTCGTCCCCCACAATGAACCGGACGGCGTCCGCAACGGAGCGCCGGCGGAGTGGAGGACGGTCGTCCCCCACAATGAACCGGACGGCGTTCGGTCTTCCCGGTCGGGGGGTGGGGGAGTGCCCCCACAATGGAACTTCGGTGCCGGCGCCGGACCACAGAGGGGTCGGCAGACCATAGAAAGGGAGTGCGATCATGGTGGACGCAGCTCGGGCGCGCAAGCTCGCCGACCGCATCCAGCAGATCGTGGCCGAGATGCTGGAGAGGCGGATCAAGGATCCGCGGCTCGGCTTCGTGACCGTGACGGACACCCGCATCACCAACGACCTGCGCGACGCGACCGTCTACTACACGGTGTACGGGTCGGACGGCGAGCGCGCCGAGACGGCCGCCGCGCTGGAGAGCGCGAAGGGCGTCATCAGGTCGGAGGTGGGCAGGAAGACGGGCGTCCGGCACACGCCCAGCATCACCTTCGTCATGGACTCCCTGATGGAGAACGCGGCTCACATCGACGACCTGCTGGCCAAGGCCCGCGCCAGGGACGCCGAGGTCGCGCGCGCCGCGCAGGACGCGTCCCCGGCCGGTGAGGCGAACCCGTACCGGGAGCCCGCCGCCGACGACGACCTCGACGAGGACGCCGACGACGAGGACGGCCGTTCCCGGCCCCCGTCCTCGTGAACGGCCCCGAGGGCCGCGCGGAGGCTGCGGCCTCCGGGGGGCCGGAGGAGTGCCGGCTGCACGACGCGGACGGCCACGCCGCGGGCGGCCATGACATCGTGCCGCGCGGCGGGGGCGGCGGAGTGCGCGGCCCCGCCGCACCGGCCGCGCCCGCCGCACCGGCCGCCGACCTGGAGTGGGACCGCGCGGTCCAGCTGATCCGCGCGGCGGAGGAGATCTGCCTCGTCTGCCATGTGGCGCCGGACGGCGACGCGCTCGGCTCCATGCTGGCGCTCGCGCAGGCGCTCCGCGCGCTCGGCAAGCGGTGCGTGGCCTCGTTCGGGGAGCCGTTCACGGTCCCGGCGATCCTGCGCTTCCTGCCGGGGCAGGAGCTGCTGGTGGAGCCCGCCCGGGTGCCCGCCGCCCCGGAGCTGATGATCTCCCTGGACGCGGCCGGCCGGGCGCGGCTCGGCGGCCTCGCCGGGCACGCGGACCGGGCCGGCGCGCTGGTCGTCGTCGACCACCACGCGTCCAACACCGGGTTCGGGGGCGTGCGGCTCGTCGACCCGGACGCCGCGGCCACCGCGGTGCTGGTGGAGGAGCTGATCCGCCGGCTCGGCGTCCCGCTCGACCGCGACATCGCGCAGGGCCTGTACGCGGGGCTCGCCAGCGACACCGGGTCGTTCAAGTACCCGTGCACGACCCCGGAGGTGCACAACCTCGCGGGGCGGCTGCTGACGGCGGGCGTCCGGCCCGACGCGGTCAGCCGCGAGCTGTGGGACCGGGCCCCGTTCGGCTACCTGCAGGTGCTCGCGGGCGCGCTGGCGCGGGCCCGGCTGGAGCGCGACGCGGCGGCCGGCCTCGGCCTGGTCTGGACGACGATCGCCCGCTCCGACCGGGCCGCCCGCGACGTCGAGTACGACCAGCTCGAAGGGGTCATCGACCAGCTCAGGCGCACCGACGAGGCCGAGGTCGCGGTGGTGTGCAAGGAGAACGACCGGGGCGAGTGGTACGTCTCCACCCGCTCCAAGGGCGCGATCGACGTCGGCCGCGCCTGCGTGGAGCTCGGCGGCGGCGGGCACCGCACGGCCGCCGCGTTCACCATGGGCGGGGAGCCCGCCGCCATCATCGACCGGCTGCGCGCGGCGCTGCGCGTGCCCGGTGACCCCGACGACTGACCTTTCGGAGCGCGCGTGGACAACTCGGGACTCGTCATCGTGGACAAGCCCGCCGGCTGGACGTCGCACGACGTCGTCGGGAAGATGCGGCGGCTGGCGAAGACCCGGCGGGTCGGGCACGCGGGCACGCTCGACCCGATGGCGACGGGCGTGCTCGTGCTCGGCGTCGGCAAGGCCACCCGCCTCCTCGGCCACCTCGCGCTGACGGAGAAGGGGTACGACGCGACGATCCGCCTCGGGCAGTCGACCAACACCGACGACGCGGAGGGCGAGATCACCGCGACGGCGTCCGCCGCGTCCGTGGCCGACGAGGCGCTGCGCGCGGGCGTCGCGGCGCTGACCGGGCCGATCCAGCAGGTCCCGCCGCAGGTCAGCGCGATCAAGGTGAACGGCGAGCGGGCGTACAAGATGGCCCGCAAGGGCGAGGACGTGGCGCTCGCGGCCCGCCCCGTGACCGTGCACTCGTTCACGGTCACCGACGTGCGGCGCGAGGGCGACCTGATCGACGTGGACGCGTCGGTCGCCTGCTCGTCCGGCACCTACATCCGGGCGCTGGCCCGCGACCTCGGCGCGTCCCTCGGCTGCGGCGGCCATCTGACGGCGCTGCGCCGCACCCGGGTCGGGCCCTACGACCTGGCCATGGCGCGGACCCTCGACCAGTTCGCGGAGAAGCCGGAGATCCTGCCGATGGGCGAGGCGGTCGCCGCGGTGTTCCCGCGCCGGGACGTCTCGGCCGACGACGCCCGCAAGGTCGCGCACGGCGGGCGGCTGCCGGCGGCCGGGCTGGGCCCGGGGCCGGTGGGCGTCTTCGCGCCGGACGGGACGCTGCTCGCCCTCGTCGAGGAGCGGGGCGGGCAGGCCAAGCCCCTCGCCGTCTTCGTCCCCTGACCCACCTGGAACGACCTTCTAGCCTTCGGGCCTTTACCCGTACGCGCTCTACCCGGACCCGGACCCGGGCAATACACCCGTGGTGCGCATCACCGGGTGAAAGTGCTGCGCGAAAACCTACGGGCGCGTAACCTACGAGAGCGTAAGTTACTGAGGCAGGAGGTGTCCGTGACCACTGTGAAGGACCACCCCCCGGTGGCGTCCCCCACCCGGCCGCGGCTGCGCGGCTGGCTGCACCTCGGCGCGTTCCCCGCGGTGCTGGTCGCCGGGCTCGTGCTGGTGGCGCTCGGCCCGAGCGTCCACGCGCGGCTCGCGTCGGCGGTGTACGTGGCGACATCGGGGATGCTGTTCGGGATCTCGGGGACGTACCACCGGCAGCAGTCGCACCGGCTGATCGAGGTGCTGCGCCGGTTCGACCATGCCAACATCTACCTGATCATCGCGGGGACGTACACCCCCTTCGCGGTCGTCGCCCTGGACGGCGGCGTGCGGCTCGCCGTCCTCATCACCGTCTGGACGGGCGCCGTCGCGGGCGTCGTCTTCCGCACCGCCTGGATCGGCGCCCCGCGCGCCCTCTACGTGACCCTCTACATCGTCCTCGGCTGGGTCGCGGTGTTCTTCCTGCCGCAGTTCCTGGACGGCGCCGGCACCGCCGCGTGCGTGCTGGTCGCGGCCGGCGGGATCTGCTACAGCGTCGGAGGCGTCGTCTACGGGCTGCGCCGCCCCGACCCGTCGCCGCGCTGGTTCGGCTTCCACGAGGTGTTCCACGCCTGCACGCTCGCCGCCTACGTCCTGCAGTACATCGCGGTGTCGCTGGTCGTCTACCAGTCCGGCTGACGGGTACCCCTGGGTGCGACCTCGCGGCCCCCGTCATGGCACTCTTGAGGGCGGCAGGAGAATACCGGCAGGCATGCCCTACGCAGGGAGAGAATGGTGCGGCGTTGGAATGGCCTCGACGAGGTTCCCGCGGACTGGGGCCGTTCAGTGATCACCATCGGGGTGTTCGACGGGGTGCACCGCGGCCATCAGCGGATCGTCGGCGCCGCGGCCGAGGAGGCCCGGCGCCGCGGCCTGCGCTCGGTGGTCATCACGTTCGACCCGCACCCCGACGAGGTCGTCCGGCCGGGCACCCATCCGCCGCTGCTCGCCACCACCCGGCGGCGCGTGGAGCTGCTGGAGGGGCTCGGCACGGACGCGGTCGCGGTCGTCCCGTTCACCCTTGAGCTGTCCAAGGTGCCGCCGGACGAGTTCGTGCAGTCGGTCCTGGTCGACCGGCTGCACGCCGCCCACGTGATCGTCGGCGAGGACTTCCGCTTCGGCCACAAGGCCAAGGGAGACGTCGCGCTGCTGCGCGAGCTCGGCGAGAAGTACGACTTCACCGCCGAGGGCATGCCGCTCGTGGCGAACGGCGGCACGATCTCCTCCACCTACATCCGGGGCCGGCTCGACGCGGGCGACGTCGGGGCGGCGGCGCGGGCGCTCGGCCGGCCGCACCGCGTGGAGGGCATCGTGGTGCGCGGCCACCGGCGCGGCCGCGCGCTCGGGTTCCCGACGGCGAACCTGGAGACGGCGGCGAACACCGCGATCCCGGCCGACGGCGTCTACGGCGGCTGGCTGGTCTGCGACTCCGAGCGCTACCCGGACTTCCGCTGGCCCGCCGCGATCTCCATCGGGACGAACCCGACGTTCGAGGGCGCGGGGGAGCGGACCGTCGAGGCGTACGCGCTGGACCGCGACGACCTCGACCTGTACGGCGAGCACATGGCCGTGGACTTCACCGCCCGCATCCGCGACACCCTGAAGTTCGACTCGATCGACGCGCTGATCGAGGAGATGCGCCGGGACGTGGACCGCGCCAGGGAGATCACCTCCGAGTGACCCGGGCGGAGCCCGCGTTTCCGCCGCGTACCCTGCGACAACACCGGTTCTCGCTTCGTGACTGCGTGGGTTTCCGGCATGGTACGGTGAATAGTCGCCGGGAAGGGCCCCGGCGCGGCGAGCTGCACCCTCATGCGGCTTGCCACCCTCTGAAACGCACCATGCGGACCCGTGCGCCCTCCGGGCCCGGATCTGCGGGTGACGATCCCATCGAAGGAGCCACGTGTCGCTCGACACCGCCACGAAGAACCAGATCATCGCCGAGTACGCGACCACTGAGGGTGACACCGGATCCCCGGAGGTCCAGGTCGCGCTGCTGACGCGCCGCATCAACGATCTGACCGAGCACCTCAAGGAGCACAAGCACGACCACCACAGCCGCCGCGGACTGCTGCTGCTGGTCGGCCGTCGCCGCCGCCTCCTGAAGTACCTGAGCAACAAGGACATCAACCGCTACCGGCAGCTGATCGAGCGACTCGGCCTGCGCCGCTAGCACGCTGAGGGAGTGGCCCGCGCGGGCCACTCCCTTCCTTTTACCGGTCGGCGGCCGCCGACCGGTATCCGGCCGCCGGGCCCGCCCAGGCCCCGGCCGCACAACTGCAGACAAGCCTCGCGGACACCGCTGGTGCGGGCCGGTCCTCGGTAGTGGCTTCCGGATCCGTTCCGCCGCACCGGCGGGGGATCTCGATCCGGGTGCTTCGATCGAAGACCGGCAGCGTGACAAGCCACGGGAAACGGCCGCGAGGACCGACATGGAACCCTGAGGAGGTTTCCCGTGACAGAAGCCGTGCGCATCGACGGAGCGCAGAGCACCGAGGCCGTGATCGACAACGGCGCCTTCGGCACCCGTACCATCCGCTTCGAGACGGGCCGGCTGGCCCGGCAGGCGGCGGGCTCGGCCGTCGCCTACCTCGACGACGAGACGATGGTGCTGTCGGCGACCACCGCGTCCAAGAAGCCCAAGGACAACCTGGACTTCTTCCCGCTGACCGTGGACGTCGAGGAGCGGATGTACGCGGCCGGGCGCATCCCCGGCTCGTTCTTCCGCCGCGAGGGCCGGCCCTCCGAGGACGCGATCCTCACCTGCCGGCTGATCGACCGGCCGCTGCGCCCGTCGTTCACCAAGGGCCTGCGCAACGAGATCCAGATCGTCGAGACGATCATGGCGCTGCACCCCGACCACCTGTACGACGTCGTGGCGATCAACGCCGCCTCGATGTCCACCCAGCTGGCCGGGCTGCCGTTCTCCGGCCCGATCGGCGGTGTCCGCGTCGCGCTGATCGACGGCCAGTGGGTCGGCTTCCCCACCCACCCCGAGCTGGAGCGCGCCACCTTCGACATGGTCGTCGCCGGCCGCGTGCTGGCGGACGGCGACGTCGCGATCATGATGGTCGAGGCGGAGTCCACCCGCGACACGCTCAAGCTGGTCGGCGAGGGCGCCACCGCCCCGACGGAGGAGACCGTCGCCGAGGGACTGGAGGCGGCCAAGCCGTTCATCAAGGTGCTCTGCAAGGCGCAGAGCGACCTCGCGGCCGTCGCGGCCAAGGAGACCGCCGAGTACCCGATCTTCCTGGACTACCAGGACGACGTGCTCACCGCCGTCACCGACGCCGTCAGCGGCGACCTGGCGCAGGCGCTCACCATCGCCGGCAAGCAGGAGCGCGAGACCCGGCTCGACGAGATCAAGGCGGCCGCCGCCGAGAAGCTCGCCGAGCAGTTCGAGGGGCGCGAGAAGGAGATCTCCGCCGCCTACCGCGCCGTCACCAAGAAGCTGGTCCGCGAGCGGGTCATCCGCGAGGGGCTGCGCATGGACGGCCGCGGGCTGAAGGACATCCGCCAGCTCACCGCGGAGGCGCACGTCGTCCCGCGCGTGCACGGCTCGGCGCTGTTCGAGCGCGGCGAGACCCAGATCCTCGGCGTGACGACGCTGAACATGCTCCGCATGGAGCAGACGATCGACACGCTGAACCCCGAGCGCACCAAGCGCTACATGCACAACTACAACTTCCCGCCGTACTCGACCGGTGAGACCGGCCGGGTCGGCTCGCCGAAGCGGCGCGAGATCGGGCACGGCGCGCTCGCCGAGCGCGCGCTGATCCCGGTGCTGCCGTCGCGCGAGGAGTTCCCGTACGCGATCCGGCAGGTGTCGGAGGCGCTCGGCTCCAACGGCTCCACCTCGATGGGCTCGGTCTGCGCGTCCACCATGTCGCTGCTGGACGCGGGCGTCCCGCTCAAGCAGATGGTGGCGGGCATCGCGATGGGCCTGATCAACGAGGGCGACGAGTACGTCACGCTCACCGACATCCTCGGCGCCGAGGACGCGTTCGGCGACATGGACTTCAAGGTCGCCGGCACCCGCGACCTGATCACCGCGCTGCAGCTCGACACCAAGCTCGACGGCATCCCCGCCTCGGTGCTGGCCGCCGCGCTGAAGCAGGCCAAGGGCGCCCGCCTGGCGATCCTGGACGTGATGCAGGAGGCCATCGAGGCGCCCGCCGAGATGAGCCCGAACGCGCCGCGGATCATCACGATCAAGGTCCCGGTCGACAAGATCGGCGAGGTCATCGGCCCCAAGGGCAAGATGATCAACTCGATCCAGGACGACACCGGCGCCGACATCACGATCGAGGACGACGGCACCATCTACGTCGGCGCCACCGACGGGCCGTCCGCCGAGGCCGCCCGGCAGGCGATCAACTCGATCGCGAACCCGCACATGCCGGAGGTCGGCGAGCGGTTCCTCGGCACCGTCGTCAAGACCACCACGTTCGGCGCGTTCGTGTCGCTGCTGCCCGGCAAGGACGGCCTGCTGCACGTCTCGCAGATCCGCAAGCTGCACGGCGGCGCCCGGATCGAGAACGTCGAGGACGTGATGGGCGTCGGCGAGAAGATCCAGGTCGAGGTCACCGAGATCGACCAGCGCGGCAAGCTGTCGCTGGTGCCGGTCGAGGTGATCGAGCGGGAGGCCGCGGAGAAGGGCGACGCCGGTGACGGCGAGGCCCCGGCCGCCGCGGACGACGGCGACTCCGGCGAGCGCCGGGAGCGCCGCGACGAGGGCGACCGCCGCCCGCGCCGCCGCCGCACCCGCCGCGGTGACGAGTCCGGCCAGCGCAACTCCTGACCCGTGCGACGACCGACCGGCACGCCCTCGGCGGGGGCGTGCCGGTCGGCCGCTTTCTCCGACCTTCCATCGACCGGAATGTGAGCGACACGTGACGCTGCCGGCGCGGGCGCAGGAGCCCGGCACCACCACCACGATCCACACCGACGGGGCCGGCGCGGTGCGCCGCACCGTGCTGCCCGGCGGGCTGCGGATCATCACCGAGACGATGCCGACCGTGCGGTCCGCCGCGTTCGGGATCTGGTCGGCGGTCGGTTCCCGCGACGAGGCGCCCGCCGACGCGGGGGCCAGCCACTACCTGGAGCACGTGCTGTTCAAGGGGACGCGGCGGCGGTCGGCGCTGGAGATCTCCGCGGCGGTCGACGCGGTCGGCGGCGACCTCAACGCGTTCACCGCCAAGGAGTACACCTGCTACTACGCGCGGGTGCTGGACGCCGACCTGCCGCTCGCCGTGGACGTCGTGTCGGACATGGTGGCCGACTCGGTCAACCGGCCCGAGGACGTCGAGGCCGAGCGCGGGGTGATCCTCGAAGAGATCCACATGCGCGACGACGACCCCGGCGACCTCATCCACGACGAGTTCTCCACAGCGCTGTACGGCGACACCCCGCTCGGCCGCCCCATCCTCGGCAGCGAGGACTCGATCAACGCCCTGTCGCGGGACCGCATCCACGGCTACTACCGGGAGCACTACGTCCCGTCCAAGCTGGTGGTGTCGGTCGCCGGGAACATCGACCACGACGAGGTCGTGCGGCTGGTGTCGGAGGCGTTCGCCGAGCACCTGACCGGTGACGCCGAGCCCGCCGCGCCGCGCCTGGACGGCACGCCCGCGCCGGTCGACCCGCGCAGCGTGGTGATCGACAAGGACACCGAGCAGGCGCACATCATCCTCGGCGGGGCCGGGGTGTCGCGCACCGACGACCGCCGGTTCGCGCTCGGCGTGCTGAACGCCGCGCTCGGCGGCGGCATGTCGTCCCGCCTGTTCCAGGAGATCCGGGAGAAGCGGGGCCTCGCCTACTCGGTCTACAGCTACACCGCGCAGTACGCCGACTCCGGCATCTTCGGCGTCTACGCGGGCTGCCAGCCCGCCAAGGCCGAGGAGGTCCTGTCGATCTGCCGGGACGAGCTGGGCCGGGCCGCCGAGGAGTGCCTGACCGCCGAGGAGCTGGAGCGCGGGAAGGGGCAGCTGCGCGGCGCCATGGTGCTCGGCCTGGAGGACACCGGCTCCCGCATGAGCCGCATCGGCAAGAGCGAGCTGGTCTACGAGTCGCTGCTGCCGGTGGACGAGGTGCTGGCCCGCATCGAGGCCGTGACCCTCGACGACGTCCGCGCCATCGCCCGCGAGGTGCTGGCGGGCCCGCAGGCCCTCACCGTGATCGGCCCGGTCGGCGACCGCGACTTCAGCGCGTGACCCGCGCGACTCTCGTGACCCGCGTGACCCTCGTGACTCGCGAGGGCCGCGTGATCCGTTAGGGATCGGCGCGCCCGGGGTAGACCGGGCCGCGTGAAGATCCTCATCAGGGTGGTCATCGCCGCGATCGCGCTGTGGGTCGCGGAGGCGGCCCTCGACGGCGTCGAGCTCACCGCGGGGAGCACGACCGAGCGCGTGCTCACGCTGCTGGGCGTCGCCGTGATCTTCGGTGTGGTCAACGCCGTGCTGAAGCCCGTGATCCAGGTGCTGGGCTGCGCCTTCTACGTGCTGACCCTCGGGCTGTTCGCGCTGCTGGTGAACGCGGGGCTGCTCATGCTGACGAGCTGGATCGCGGGCGAGCTCGGGCTGCCCTTCCATGTGGAGTGGTTCTGGCCGGCGTTCTGGGGAGCGATCATCATCGGCGTCGTGAGCTGGCTGCTCAACCTGTTCGTCGCCGACGACTGACGGAGGCTTGTTAACCGGACCGGAGTCCGTTACCGTTCTCAGGGTAACCGGACTGCGGTCCGTGTGCTTTCCGTCGAGAGGAACCCCCTCATGTCCCGCCTGCTGCACATCTCCGCGTCCCCCCGAGGCGCCGAGTCCGAGTCCCTGGCGATCGCGGAGTCCTTCCTGGACGCCTACCGCGAGGTCCACGGCGACACCGTCGACCACTTCGACCTGTGGGACGGCACCCTCCCCGCGTTCGGCCCGGCCGGCGCCGGCGCCAAGATGACCGTGCTCGCCGGAGGCGACCCGTCCGGGGACCAGGCCGCCGCGTGGCGGGCCGCCCGCGCCGCCTTCGAGCGCTACGACTCCTACGACCGCTACCTGTTCAGCGTCCCGATGTGGAACTCCAGCGTGCCGTACGTCCTCAAGCAGTTCATCGACGTGGTCTCCCAGCCCGGCTGGGTGTTCGCGTTCGACCCCGAGAAGGGCTACAGCGGGCTCCTCCACGGCAAGAAGGCCGCCATCGTGTACACGAGCGCCGTCTACGGGGAGGGCCGCCCGCCCGCGTTCGGCCGCGACCACCAGGCGCCCTTCCTGGAGGGCTGGCTGCGCTGGACGGGGGTCACCGACCTCAGCACCGTCGAGTTCCGCCCCAACCTCGCCACGGCCGACGCCGAGACCGGGCGCCGCGCCGCCCACGCCGAGGCGCGCGAGCTGGGCAAGCGCTTCTGACGATAGGCTCGGGCGGGACGCCAACCGGGAGGAACACGTGACAAAGGTCGGGGTGCTGGGCGCGCAGGGCCGGATGGGCGCCGAGGTGTGCCGTGCCGTGCAGGGGGCCGGCGACATGGAGCTCGTCGCGGCCGTCGACCAGGGCGACGCGCTCGACGCGCTCACGGCCGCCGAGGTCGTCGTCGACTTCACCCACCCCGGCGTCGTCATGGACAACCTCAGGTGGTGCGTGGAGCGCGGCCTGCACGCCGTCGTCGGCACCACCGGGTTCGACCCCTCCCGCCTCGACACGGTCCGCTCCTGGCTGACCGACGACTCGTCGGGGAACGTCCTCATCGCCCCGAACTTCGGGATCGGCGCGGTCCTGATGATGCACTTCGCCCAGCAGGCCGCGCCGTTCTTCGAGTCCGTCGAGATCGTCGAGACGCACCACCCGAACAAGGCCGACGCCCCGTCCGGCACCGCCTACCGCACCGCCGAGCTGGTCGCCGCCGCCCGCGCGGAGGCCGGGGTGGGCGCGTCCCCGGACGCGACCGTCTCCGAGGTCGCGGGCGCCCGCGGCGCCGACGTGGACGGCGTGCGCGTGCACGCGGTCCGCATGTCCGGCGCCGTCGCCCACCAGGAGGTCGTCCTCGGCGGCCACGGCGAGCTGTTCACGATCCGGCACGACGCGATGAACCGCGAGTCCTTCATGCCGGGCGTGCTGCTCGCCGTCCGCAAGGTCCCCGAGCTGGACCGCCTCACCCTCGGCATCGAGACGCTGCTCGGCCTGTGATGGACTTCGCCGCCCAGCCCTGGGACTACCTCGGCGCGTCCGAGGCGATCGACATCGAGCACCCGCTCGTCCAGTCGATCGCCGCCGAGCTGCGCACCGGCGACGACATCGCCTACGCCCACGCCGCGTTCGACCACGTCCGCGACAAGGTCGTCCACTCGATGGACGGCGGCGACCCGCGCGTCGTCTGGCGGGCCTCCGACGTCCTGGAGCAGCGGACCGGCCTCTGCTACGCCAAGGCCCACGCCTACGTCGCCCTGCTGCGCGCGGGCGGCGTCCAGGCGGGCCTGTGCTACCAGGAGTCGTCCGGCTTCCTGCACGGCCTCACCGCCGCCCTGGTGGACGACCGCTGGGTCCTGCTCGACCCCCGGGGCAACAAGCCGGGCATCGACGTCCAGTTCTCCCCGTCCGAGCACCGCCTGGCGTTCCCCGGCGACCCGGTGCTCCCCACGGTCTACGCGGAACCGCCGGAGTCGGTCCTGGAGGGCCTCAAGGCCATGCGCGCGCCCGAGGTCCTCACCGGCCCGCTCCACTGAACCCGCGCCCCGGACGACCCCCGCGCACGACGGCACCGCGACCGACCCGGTCCTGAGCACCGGCGGGGTTGTGCGGGCCGTCGCGGCGGCTTAGCGTTCGCCGGATGGATGCGACGCTCGCGCGGGACATGTGGAAGGTCATCGAGCCGCTACACGCGGTGACGTACTTCGCCGAGGAGTGCCTGGCGGCCAACAAGGACGTCGGGCTCAAGGGCTTCTGGATGGGCTACTTCGGCAGCCGGGCAGCACCGCTCGGGGCGGTGCCGGCGGGGGCGGTCGAGGCGGTGTTCTTCGGCTTCCATCCGGCGCGGGTGCGGCGGGCCGTGCCCGACGCGTGGAGCTTCGCGTCGCCGGAGAGCATCCTGCGCGTGCGGGGCGCGGCGGCGGCGCGCACGCTGCGGCGGGTCTTTCCCGCGATCGAGGACGTCGCGGTGCGGGCCGCGCCGCTCCTGCGCGAGGCCGTCCTCGCCGCCGATCCGGGGGGCCGCGCGCTGTTCGCGGCCAACCGGGACCTGGACGTCCCCGAGGATCCCGTGGAGGCGCTCTGGCAGGCGGCCACGGCGCTGCGCGAGCATCGCGGCGACGGGCACGTCGCCCTGCTCGCCGCCGAGGGGCTGAGCGGCCTGGAGGCGAACGTGCTGGCGTCCGCCGTCGGCGTCGTCCCGGCGGAGCGGCTGCAGCAGAGCCGGGGGTGGTCGCCCGAGGAGTGGGACGCGGCGGCCGGCGCGCTGGCCCGGCGCGGCCTCGTGGCCGGCGGGGAGGCCACGGACGAGGGCCGGGCGCTCAAGGACCGGATCGAGCGGCGCACCGACGTACTGGCCGCGCGCCCGTACGGCGTCCTGGCCGACCCGGAGGCGCTCCGCGCGTCGCTCGTCCCGGCGGCGAAGGCGGCGGCGGGCGAGATGCCCTTCCCCAACCCGATCGGCCTGCCCCGCGTCGGCTAGCGCCCGCCGCGGGGGCTCAGCGGGGCGAGACGGGGTTGGGGAAGCCGTACTTGTGGAAGAGCTTCTGCGCGGTGGGCTTGAGCAGCCACGTGACGAACGCCGCCGCCTCCTCGGGGTGCTCGGAGTCCAGGAGGGGCGCGGCGGGGAAGGCGGCGATGACGTTCTGCTCCGCCGGGATGGCGACGCTGCTCGCCGCCACCCCCGCCGAGCGCAGGTCGGTGATGTAGACGATCCCCGCGTCGGCCTCCCCGGAGCGGACCTGGTCCAGGACGGCCCGGGAGCCGATCTCCTCGGAGTTCCAGTGCACGGTCAGCGCCGACTTCGCGAGGGCCTGGCGGGTGTAGCGGCCCACCGGGACCGAGCCCGCGCCGACCACCACGCGCAGCCCCGGGCGCCGCAGGTCGCTGAGCCCCCGGATGCGCTTGGGGTTGCCGGGGCCGACCGCGATCGTGAGCGTGTCGTGCGTGACGATCCGGGGGCGTCCCGCCAGGTGGTCGGCGGCCTCCTCCAGAGCGGCCCGGTCGGCGGTCACCAGGGCGTCGGCGGGGGCGTGGTCCGACAGGCGGTCGACGATCTCCGGGGAGCCGCCGAACACGAACCGCAGCTTCACGCCGGGGTGCTCCTGGTGGTAGGCCGCGCCCATCTCGCCGAAGACCTCGGTCAGGGCGGAGGTGGCGAGGACGGTCAGCGTCACCGGCCCGGACGGGCCGCCGCAGCCCGCGCCGAGGGCGGGCACGGCGAGCGCGGCGAGCAGCACGGACGCGCGGAGGCGCCGCCTACGGGGGGAATGGGGCATATGGCCTCATCCTAAGGTCGGGTCCTTTGCGCACCCGTGATTCGGCCCTGGCGTGTCAGTGGCGCGCACTAATGTTTGCGGCAACTGGTGATCACGTTCTCGGAGGCCCGACGATGTCCCTCGACCTGATGGAACTGCTGCCCGGCGACTGGCGGGAGCGGCTCGACCCGCTGCTCGACCCGATCGCCACCGCCGCGCTGGGCGCGTTCGTCGCGGGGGAGTACGCCGCGCAGACCGTCTACCCGCCGCGCGACGACCTGTTCAACGCGTTCGGGCACTGCTCGTTCGACGGCACCCGGGTGCTGATCCTCGGGCAGGACCCCTACCACGGCCCCGGCCAGGCGCACGGGCTCAGCTTCAGCGTCCGGGACGGGGTGCGGCTGCCGCCGTCGCTGCGCAACATCTACAAGGAGCTGGCCGCCGACCTCGACGTCCCGGTGGCGGCGTCCGGCGACCTCACCCGCTGGGCCGACCAGGGCGTGCTGCTGCTGAACGCGGTGCTGACCGTCCGCGCGGGCGAGGCGGGCTCGCACGCCGGCAAGGGCTGGGAGGACTTCACCGACGCCGCGATCCGCGCGCTGAACGACAAGAGCGAGCGGGTCGTGTTCGTGCTCTGGGGCGCCTACGCCCGCAAGAAGGCCCGCCTGATCACCGGGCCGCAGCACACCGTGATCGAGTCGGCGCACCCGAGCCCGCTCAGCGCGAAGAAGTTCTTCGGGACGCGCCCGTTCAGCGCGGTCAACAAGGCCCTCGTCGACGCGGGCCTGGCCGAGATCAGCTGGGGGTAGCTCCATCCGGCGGGGGAGCCGGTTCCCCCGGCGGCGGGAGGTGCGCGGCGGCCGCCCGCGGCATCGTCGTGGGCATGACCGTTACAGCTCATGTGCTCACCGGGCGGACGCGGGCCGCGCGCGGCGGGCCGGGCCGCCTGCGCCTGGCCGTCTGCGCCGCGACGATCGCCGCGTGCGTCCCCTACCTCACCATCAAGATCGCGTGGCTGGCCGGCAGCACGGCCGGCTGGAACGACACCGAGGCGGCGCGGGACTCCGCGCTCTACGTCGGCAACGCGGTCACCATGGTCATGGACGCGATGGCCGTGCTGGTCGCGCTGGCGTTCACGTTCCGGTGGGGCCGGCGCATCCCGGCGTGGCTGGTGCTGGCGCCCATCTGGATCGCGGTCGGGCTGCTCGCGCCGATCGTCCTCTCCGTTCCGCTGGGCACGCTGCTGCAGGCCGTCTTCGCGCCCGATTCGCTGTCGGTCGGTGACAACGCGCTCCAGGGCTGGGTCTACGGCGTCGTCTACGCGGGCTTCACCGGGCAGGGGCTCGGCCTGCTCGCGGCCTTCGTCCTGTACGCGCGGGACCGGTGGACGGACGTCTTCACCATCCGCACGCAGGACGTCCCCAAGGGCGCGACCCACCAGCTACAGGTGCTGCTGACGGGCACGGCGAGCGTGTTCGCGGCGGTCTTCGCCTCCGTCCACCTCTTCTGGGCGTTCGGCGGGACGGCGGGGCTCCGCAAGGCCGAACTCTCCGACCGGAACCTGACCCAGCACCTGAGCGACGGCGTGTGGGGCGTGCTGGCGCTCGCCGGCGCCGCCGCCCTGCTCGCGCTCGTCCAGCGCCGCGGCCGCCCGGCGCGGTTCGTCGTCCCGCTGGCCTTCGCCTGGGTCGGCGCGGCCACCACGTTCGCGTGGTCGCTCTACATGCTCATGGTGACGCTCGGCCAGCCCGGCATGCTGGCGTCCGACACGACCGTGGGGGCGAACCTCACCGCGCTCGCCGGGCTGTTCGCCGGGCTCCTCATGGGGGTCGCGGGCGCGGCGCTGCTCACCGAGCGTCAGAGCGCGAGGCCGATCGCGAGCAGCGCGCCGTAGGCGATCTGGAGCCGGCCGGTCTCGCCCAGCACGGGGATCAGGGCGGGGCCGGCCGCGCCGTTCAGCACCTTCTGCGTCGGCGGCAGCGACAGCGGCGCGGCGAGCAGCGCGAGCAGCGCCCACGGGTGCGGCGCGGCCAGCACCAGCGCGAACATGAACGGCAGCGCGGCGCACGCCGCGTACAGGATGCGGGTCCAGGGGCCGCCGAGCAGCACGGCGAGGGTCCGCTTGCCCGACTCCCGGTCGGTCGGGATGTCGCGCAGGTTGTTGGCGACGAGCAGCGCGCAGGCCAGCAGCCCGATCGGGACCGCCGCCGCCCACGCCTCCCACGGCAGCGCCTCGACCTGGACGTACACCGTCCCGACGACGGCGACGAGGCCGAAGAACACGAACACCGACACCTCGCCCAGGGCGCGGTAGCCGTAGGGCGTCTTGCCGCCGGTGTAGAACCAGGCGGCGAGGATCGCGACCGCGCCGACCAGCAGCAGCCACCAGGTCGTCACGGCGGCGAGCACGAGCCCGGCGACCGCGGCGGCGAGGAAGCAGCCGAGCGCGGCGGCGAGGACCTGCTTCGGCGGGGCGGCCTTCGACCCGACGAGGCGGAGCGGCCCGACGCGGTCCTCGTCGGTGCCGCGGATGCCGTCGCTGTAGTCGTTGGAGTAGTTCACCCCGATCTGCAGGACGAGGGCGACGAACCCGGCGAGGGCGGCGCGCCACCAGACGGGCTGGCCCTCGCCGACCGCGACGCCGGTGCCGACGACGACGGGAACGAGGGACGCGGGCAGGGTGCGGGGCCGGGATCCGGCGACCCATTGGGAGAGCGTGGCCACAGTTACCGCTTGTTCTCGTTGGACGACAGGGGGACTACCGCTTCGATTCTCCCCGACGGGGATCACCGCTCGGGCGCAGCCGCAGCGACGCGGCGAGCCCGAGCGCGAGGATCGCCGCCGTGGTGAGGGCCGCGTGCCGGGTGGCGGCGGCGAGGCTGGCGTCGGCCGCGCGGGCCTCCGCCGCCAGTCCGGGGGCGGCGTGCAGGTCGCGGCCGTAGGTGCCGGCGCTCTCCCGCAGGTCGTGCGCCATCGCGGCCTGCCGCGCGGGCGGCAGCGCGGACTCCGCGGCCAGCCGGTCGGCCATCGCGTGCCCGAGGCCGGTGGCGAACACCGTCCCGATCGCGGCGATGCCGAGGGCCGCGCCGACCTGCCGGGCCGTCGACTGGGTGCCGGACGCCTGCCCGGACTGCTCCGGCGGGACGTCCGCGAGGGACACGTTCGTCAGCTGCGCCGACGTGAGGCCGAGGCCGATCCCGTACAGCAGCATCCAGGGCGCGAGCCCGAGCCCGCCGGTCGTCGCCGACACGGTGAGGGCCAGCCCGAGCACCGCGGCGACCTCCAGGACCATGCCGGCCTGGACGACCCGGTGCGCGCCGCGCCTGTTCGCGAGCCGGCCCGCGTACCCGCCGGACAGGAACGCGCCGACCGCGAGCGGCAGGATCGCGATGCTGATCTGCAGCGGGCCGGTGCCGTGCACGCCCAGCAGGAACAGCGGGAGGACGAACAGCAGCCCCAGCTCGCCGACGTTGATGAGGGCGGACGCCAGGTTGCCGCGCCGGAAGTTCGGGATGCGGAACAGGGACATGTCGAGCATCACCGGCCGCCCGGCCGCCGCCCTGGACCGCTCCACGACGACCAGTGCGGCCAGGAGGACCGCGCCGAGCGCGAGGACCACCGGGACGGGCGACAGGCCCGTCTCCGGCCAGTGGAACCCGGCCAGCGAGAACGGGCGCGTCGCGGCCCACCAGCCGTAGGTCTGCCCCTCGATGATCCCGCAGACGAGGGCGCCGAGCCCGAGCGCGGACAGCAGCCCGCCCGGCCAGTCGATCTCGCGGCGGGCGCTCCCGCCGCCCGGCCGCCGGGTCTCCGGCATCAGCCGCAGCGCCGCGGCGATGAGCACGGCGCCGAGCGGCAGGTTGATGCCGAACGCCCAGCGCCAGCCGCCGCCGGCCGCGACGGCGCCGCCGAGCAGCGGGCCGAGCGCGGCCATGCCGCTGATCATCGAGCCCCAGATGCCGAACGCGACGGCCCGGTCCCGCCCGGTGAAGACCGTGTTCAGCGTGGACAGCGCGGCCGGCATGACCATCGAGGCGCCGACGCCCTGCAGCGCCCGCGCGCCGATCAGGCCGGACCCGTCCCCGGCGAGCGCGGCGGCGACGCTCGCCGCCGCGAACACCGCGGTGCCGAGCACGAACATGCGGCGCCGCCCGAACAGGTCGCCGGCCCGCCCGAACGGGATCAGCAGCGCCGCGAACACCAGCGCGTAGACGGAGGTGACCCATTCGGCGTCGGTGGTGGTGAGGCCCAGGTCCGCGACGATCCGGGGGAGCAGCACGCCGACGATCGTGGCGTCCACGATGATCAGCGAGACGCCGAGGCTGATGACGGCCATCACGAGTCGGCGGTGCCGGACGGCGGGCACGGCCGCGGCGGGGCGCGGCGGTGTCAGGGAGAGGGACTCGGGCACGACCTCAAAGATATTGCGGGGCGGCGGGTGCACCTCACCGACCCCTGGTTAGCGGGCGGGGACGGGCGCGGCGCGCGCCCGTCAGGCGCTGATGTCGGTGTGCAGCCGGATCTGCCGGACGGGCTCGCCCATCTCGAGCGTGCGGGCCGTGCCGTCGGGGGCCCAGCCGGCCGAGCCGAGGAACGTCCGGGTGACCTCGTCGTCCTCGAAGACCCAGCTGACGAGGGTGGTGAAGCCGTCCTCGCGGAGCAGGTCGGCGGTCGCGGCGAGCAGCCGGCTGCCGTGCCCGGCGCGGGCGTGCGGCGGGTCGACCAGCAGCGTGATCAGCTCCGCGGTGGCGGCGGCGTCGAGGTCGGCGTCCTCGGCGGGGCCGTGCGCGGCGAACCCCACGACCAGGTCGGACGCCACCGCGACCAGCAGCCGGTGCCGGGGGCTCGGCGGCGCGGCGGCCGCCTCCGCCCATCGCTCCCGCCACGCCTCGACGGCGTCGGGCGCGGTCACCCGGTCGAGGACGCCGGCGGGCAGCAGCTCGCGGTACCCGTGCCGCCACGCCCGCACCTGGATGGCGGCGACGGCGGCCGCGTCCGCGCGGCGCGCGGGCCGCACCCCCACATCGGCCATGCCGTCCCCCCGTCCTCGCTCGGAAATCCGCCGCCCACCCTAGCGAGCCGCGGGGCGGCGGCGAGCCCGGTAGGCGCGGGTCTTGGTGCGGTTGCCGCAGACGCGCATCGAGCACCAGGCGCGGGAGCGGTTCTTGGACGTGTCGAGGAACGCCCAGCGGCAGGTGTCCTCCTGGCAGACCTTCAGCCGCGGCCACGTCCCGGCGGCGACCGCGTCCATGATCGCGGCGGCGACGCGGGCGAGGCCGGCGGCGGCCGTCCCGGGCGGGTCGAGCGGGACGAGCGCGGGGCGCGGCCCGGCGAGCGAGATCCGCAGCGGGAGGGCGGCGAGGGCGCCGTCCAGGCCGGCGGGGAAGTCGGCCTGCAGCGGCCCGTGGTGCGCGGCCATGGCCTCGCGGAGCCCCTCGCGGAGCACGGTCGCGGCGTGCACGTCGGCGTCGCCGGTCGCCGTGCCCGCGGGCACGAGGTCCCGTTCGGCCAGCCACGCGGCGAGGCCGGCGGGCGCGGCGATCCCGTCGGCCGCGGAGTCGATGTCGAGCGTGTTGACGAAGTCCGCCAGCAGCAGCGCGGGGTCTGGTGCGGGGTGCGCGTCGGTCATGACTTCTCCTGCTCGTCCAAGGAGAACTCTATCCGAGTTTCGACACCGTCATTCCTGTTTGACCGGTTGCATGGTGGCGACACCGGCGTTACGGTTTAGATGGTGTCAACGTCAGGAGGACGAGATGAACCTGCTGCCGTACCTGGCCGGCCTCGCCATGCGGCACGCCTGGGCGGAGCGCGAGTTCGCACGGCTGCACGCCGACCTCGTGGAGGCGCGGCTGAAGGCCCGCGCCCGCGACGCCGAGCGCGCCGCCCGGATCCGCCGCTGGCTGCTCGGCGGCGTGCCGGAGCGGTTCACCGCCCGGCGCCGCCCCGTCCCGCCGTCCCGGCCGGCGCCCGGCTGCCGCCGCGCGGCCGCCCGCTCAGCCCACGTCCCGCGAACCGCCGGAGGATTCCGATGACCGATGTGACCCCGAAGGTGACCACGCTCGTCTTCGACTGCGCCGACCTCGACGCCATGGCCGCCTTCTGGGGCGGGCTGCTCGGCATGAAGACGACCTCGCGCGAGGACGACTGGCTCGACCTGGAGCCGCTCGCCGGGGAGGGGCCGGTGCTGGCGTTCCAGCTCGTCCCCGAGGGCAAGGCGGTCAAGAACCGGCTGCACCTCGACCTGGACGTGCCCGACATCCGCGCGGCGGGGGAGCGGGCGCGGCGGCTCGGCGCCGTCCCGGACGGGGAGCCGATGGGCAACCCGGAGCGGCCCTTCCAGGTCTGGCACGACCCCGAGGGCAACGAGTTCTGCCTCTGCACGGCCTGATCGCGCGCCGCCGGCCGGGCCGCCCGCGCCCGGCCGGCCGGCGCCGGCTCACGACCCGAGGACGGTCGCGAGGCGGCGCACGCCCTCGGCCAGCTCCGGCTCCCCGGCCGCCGTCCCGTAGCTGAGCCGCAGGTACGGGGCGGGGGCCTCGGCGGGGAAGAACGGTCGGCCCGCGCTGACCAGGACCCCGGCGCGCAGCGCGGCCTCGGCCACGGCCGCGTCGTCGGCGCCGTCCGGCAGCCGGGCCCACACGTGCAGGCCGCCCGCCGGGCGGTTCACCCGCAGCTCCGGCAGATCGCGGGCGAGCGCGCCGAGCAGCGCGTCCCGGCGCACCGGCAGCGCCGCACGGACGGCCCGCAGATGGCGCGGCCAGCCCGGCGAGCTGACGAGTTCGAGCAGCGTCTCCTGGAGCGGCCGGGCCGGGAAGAACTCCTCGACGAGCTGCGTCGCGCGGATCCGCGCGGCCACCGGCCCCCGGGCGGCCACCGCCGCGATCCGCAGGCTGGGCGCGGTCGCCTTCGTCAGCGACGCGATGTGCACGACGCGGCCGTCGGCGTCGTCGGCGATCAGCGGCGGCGAGGGCGGGACGATGCCGAGGTGCCGGGCGAAGTCGTCCTCCACCACGAAGGCGCCCGCCGCCCGGGCCACGTCCAGCACCCGCGCGCGCCGCTCGGCGCTCAGCACCGCCCCGGTCGGGTTGTGGAAGGCCGGCTGGCAGTACAGGACGCGCGCGCCGCTCAGCGCGAACGCCTCGGCGAGCAGGTCGGGGCGGATCCCGTCCGCGTCCATCGGGACCGGCACCGGGTGCAGCCCGCTCGCCCGCGCGACCGACAGCACGCCGAGGTAGGTCGGCGACTCCACCAGCAGGGGCGCGCCGGGCGGCAGCAGCGCCCGCAGCACCGTCGTCAGCGACTGCTGGCCGCCGCTGGTGATCAGCACGTCGGCGGGGGTGACGGCGCCGCCGATCGTCCGGGCGAACCAGGCGCGCAGCTCCGGCAGCCCGCCGATCGGCGGCATCGCCCAGGCGTCCGGGCGCCGGGCGGCCCGCGCCGCCGCCGTGGCGAGCGCCCGGACCGGCTGCAGCGCGGGGTGCGGGTAGCCGCCGCTGAGCGGCACCACGCCGTCGGGCGGCGGGGTGAGCAGCCACGACACGCCGGACGGGTCGACGGCGCGGTCGCCGAGCGTCACCGCCTGCCAGCCGAAGTCGGCGGGCTCGGCGGCGGGCCGGTGGCGCTCGGCGGCGAACGCACCGCTACCCGGACGCGTCACCACCAGCCCCTCGGCGGACAGCTGCCCGAGGGCCCGCGACACCGTGACCGGACTGACCCGGTGCCGCTCCACCAGCGCACGGCTCGACGGCAGCCGCTCGCCGGGGTTCATGCGGCGGACGTCGGCGCGCAGCGCGTCGGCGAGCGCCGCCACACTGCTATCGTCTTTCATGAAGACTAAGGATAGCGCTACTGTCACCGCGCCGATAGCGGACGCCCCCCGCGGAGCGGGTCTCCGGCTCGCCGCGCTCGGCGTCCTGGCCTTCTCGTTCACCCTCCCGGGCACGGTCTTCGCGCTGGACGGGCTCGACCCGTACCTGGTCGGCGTCGGCCGCTCCGCCGCCGCGGCCGCCCTCGCCGCCGTCGCGCTGCTGGCGGTGCGCGCCCGCCCGCCGCGCCGCGACCAGTGGGCCGGGCTCGCGGTCGCCGCCGCCGGGGTGGTGTTCGGGTTCCCGGTGCTGTCCACGCTCGCGCTCGACCAGGGCGCCTCCTCCGCGCACGCGGCCGTCGTGGTCGGGCTGCTGCCCGCCGCCACCGCCGTGTGCGGCGTGCTGCGCGCGGGGGAGCGGCCCTCCGGGGCGTTCTGGCTCGCGGGCGCGGCGGGCACCGCCTGCGTCACCGGCTTCACCGCGGTCCGCGGCGGCGGCCACTTCACCCCCGCCGACCTGCTGCTGTTCGGCGCCCTCGTGGCCGCCGCCGCCGGGTACACCGAGGGCGGGCGGCTGGCCCGGGACATGCCCGGCTGGCGCGTGATCTCCTGGGCGCTGCTGCTGGCCGCGCCGATCACCGTCCCGGTCACCGGATGGCTGCTCGCCGCGACCGATCCCGTGTGGACGGGACGCGCCGTGCTCGGTTTCGGCTACGTCGCCGCCGTCTCCGCCTACCTGGGCTTCTTCGCCTGGTACGAGGGCCTCGCGCGGGCCGGGATCGCGCGCGGCGGCCAGGTGCAGCTCGCGCAGCCGATGCTGACCCTGCTCTGGTCCGGGCTCCTGCTCGGCGAGGCGGTCGACGCCGCGACCGCGCTGGCCGCCGTCGCCGTGCTGGTCTGCGTGGCGCTCACCCAGCGCGCCCGCGTGCGGATCAGTCCTTGACGATCTGGGCCAGCAGCGTCACGACGCCGACGCCGACGCCGATCGGGATCGCGAACCGCGGGGCGGCGGCGGTCAGGACCGCCGCGCCGATCGCCACGATGATGATCACTAGGGCCCGCGTGCTGATCAGGGGCCGCGGCTGCCCGTGCTCGGGGGACACCTGCTCCGGCGGCACATGCTCCGGTGGTACTCGCATGCCGGTTCGACCTCCATCCGGACGGACGGTGAGGATCGGGGCGGCTCCCCGTCGGGACGACGGGCGACACCGCTGAGTCGCCTCGTCACCACAGGATTCCCCGGATGTCAACGGCTGGAGCGCGCGGCGCGCGATCACGTCCCAACCGTGATCGTTTCATGGGGGATCGCTGGTACGGGGCGTCCGAAGCACCCCGCGGATCCGAGATCATTACGTGATGAAGCGTAAAGGGCGGGTTACGGGTGCTCTGGGCGGTCTGGTGCGCTGGACCGGGTGGGCGGCGGCCTACGTGCTCGGCATCGCGGCGCTCGTCTTCGCCGGCGCCTGGGTCTGGTGGCAGCCCGAGCCGGAGGCGCGGGGCACCGAGCTGAACGGGCTGTGGGCCCGGCACCAGTGGGTGGGGGAGCCGCACACCGACGCCGAGTACCGCGCGCTCGGGGACCTGCTGAAGCGCAACCACATCAGCGACGTGTTCTTCCACACGGGCCCGTTCGAGGCGGACGGGACGGTGCCCGCCGCGAAGTACCGCTACGCGCGGCAGCTCATCCAGGCGATGCGGAAGTACGCGCCCGGCGTCCGCGCGCAGGCGTACCTGGGGCAGATCCGCGCGGTGGAGGGCAAGGGCGCCATCGACCTCGACGACGCGGCCGTCCGGGAGAGGGTCCTGGAGACCGACGCGGCCTTCCTGGACCTCGGCTTCGACGGCATCCACTACGACTTCGAGCCGATCTACCCCGACGACGACGCGTTCATGGCGCTCATGGACCGCACCCGCGAGCTGACCCGCTCGCGCGGCAGGCTGCTGTCGGTGGCGCTGGAGCAGCCGACGCTCTTCGACGGCCTGCAGCCCGTCTACAAGGCGCTGATCCCGCGCACGGGCGCGGTGCACTACCCACCGCGCCCGACCAAGGAGTTCCTGCGCGCGGTCGCCGACCGCGCCGACCAGGTCGCGATCATGACCTACGACGTGTCGCTGCCGACCGAGGCCCTCGCCGGATGGCACTACGCCCGGCACACCCGGGCGACGCTGGAGCTCATCGGCGACCGCACGTCCGTGTTCATCGGCGTCCCCACTTACCGCCCCCTGATGGACTGGGCGGAGCACCTGCCGGTCGCGCTGCGCGGCGTCCGGCGCGGCCTCGACCAGCTGGAGCGCGCGCCCAAGCGCCCGTACGGCGTCGGCGTGTACGCGGGCTGGACGACCGAGCCCGGCGAGTGGGCCCACTTCCGTTCCACCTGGCTGCCCCGGGGGACAGGAAGTGTTAGCGGTTGAGAAACCCGGCCCGCGACGTTTCCGTTCGCTTGAACGTGCAGGTAGAAAGGGTTGGGTAGCCCTTCATCTCCCGGGGTATTGCCCGGTGCGGAAGTCAAGCAGAGACCAGCGGACGGCAAAGGAAGCGAGGGCGAGGCCATGGGAGCTCAGTGGACCGCGCGGCGCGACGCCGACCGGATCGGCGAGCTGTCGGCCGAGTTCGCCGGCTGGCGGATCGGGCGGGGCGGGTCCGGCCTCTGGTGGGCCGTCCGCGGCAACGATCTCGTGCGCACTCCCGACGTCGAGGAGCTGCGTGTCCGGTTGCACGAGATGACCACGGGGTCACGTTATGCGATCGAGTCCGGGAAGTGGCCGGACTGACCCCGTAACGCCGCTTTTGCGTGCCACGATGTGGAGGTGGGAGCCGCCGCCACGCGTACCCCCGAGCGTGTGGCGGCGGCTTCTCCCTTTTTCGGGCGACGTTATGTACGACCTGCGGGTCCAAGAGGAACGGCCGGAACGGTACCGTTCGTTGCATGGCACCCAGCACAACGACTGACGCTCCGTTTGGACGGATGCTGACCGCCATGGTCACCCCGTTCCTGCCCGACGGCGGCGTCGACTACGACGGCGCCGCGCGCCTCGCGACCCACCTGGTCGACGAGCGGCGCCACGACGGCCTCGTCGTCAACGGGACGACGGGCGAGTCGCCCACGACGAGCGACGACGAGAAGAGCAAGCTTCTGCGCGCGGTCATCGAGGCGGTCGGCGACCGCGCCGTGATCGTCGCCGGTGCCGGGACGAACCACACCGAGCACACCCTGAAACTCGCCCGGCAGGCCGAGGCCGCCGGCGCGCACGGGCTGCTCGTGGTCACGCCCTACTACAACAAGCCCCCGCAGGAGGGCCTCGTCCGCCACTTCACCGCCGTGGCCGACGCGACGGGCCTGCCCTGCATGCTGTACGACATCCCGGGGCGCGCCGGGGTGCCGATCGAGAACGACACGCTCGTCCAGCTCGCCGACCACCCGCGGATCATCGCCGTCAAGGACGCCAAGGGCGACCTGTTCGGCGCGTCGCGGGTGATGGCCGCGACCGACCTGGTCTGGTACTCCGGCGACGACAACCTCAACCTGCCCTGGCTGTCGGTCGGCGCGGCGGGGTTCGTCAGCGTGGTCGGACATGTCGTCGGCGTCGAACTCCATGAGATGATCGACGCATACCGCGCCGGTGAGCACGGGCGGGCGCTGGAGATCCACCGGCGGCTGCTGCCCGTGGTCACCGCCATCATGACCCGAACGCAGGGCGCCATCGCCGTCAAGGCAGCGCTGAACCTGCTCGGCCTTCCCGGAGGCGGCGCGCTCCGCGCGCCGCTGGTGGAGGCTACGCCGGAGTTCGCGGCGCGCCTGCGAGAAGACCTCACGATAGGGGGAGTCAAAGTGCCTGAGGTCGCCATGCCGGAGGTCGCCCGGTGAGTCATCCTCACCCGGAGCTGTCGGACCCGCCCGCGCCGCCCGAGGGCGGGCTGCGCATCGTCGCGCTCGGCGGGCTGGGGGAGATCGGCCGCAACATGACGGTGTTCGAGTACGGCGGACGCCTGCTCATCGTCGACTGCGGCGTGCTGTTCCCCGAGACCGAGCAGCCCGGCGTCGACCTGATCCTGCCCGACTTCGAATACATCAGGGACCGCCTCGACGACGTCGAGGCGGTCGTCCTCACGCACGGCCACGAAGACCACATCGGCGCCGTCCCCTACCTGCTGCGCGAACGCCGCGACATCCCCCTCGTCGGCTCCAAGCTCACGCTCGCGCTGCTGGAGGCCAAGCTCACCGAGCACCGCATCAAACCGGTCACCGACGTGGTCGTGGAGGGCGAGCGCCGCGTCTTCGGGCCGTTCGACTGCGAGTTCCTCGCCGTCAACCACTCCATCCCGGACGCGCTCGCCGTGGCCGTCCGCACCCCCGCCGGGCTCGTCCTGCACACCGGCGACTTCAAGATGGACCAGCTCCCGCTGGACGGCCGGCTCACCGACCTGCCCGGCTTCGCCCGGCTCGGCGCCGAGGGCGTCGACCTGCTGATGGCCGACTCGACCAACGCCGAGGTGCCCGGGTTCGTCACCAGCGAGCGCAACATCGGCCCGGTCGTGGACGAGGTGTTCCGCACCGCGAAGGAGCGGCTCATCGTCGCCTGCTTCGCCTCCCACATCCACCGCGTGCAGCAGGTCCTGGACGCCGCCGTCGCCAACGGCCGCAAGGTCTGCTTCATCGGCCGGTCCATGGTCCGCAACATGGGCGTCGCGCGCGAACTCGGCTACCTCAACGTGCCCGACGGCATCATGGTCGAGCAGCGGGACCTGGACGACATCCCCGCCGACCGGCTGGTGCTGGTGTGCACCGGGTCGCAGGGCGAGCCGATGTCGGCGCTGTCGCGGATGGCGAACCGCGACCACTCGATCCGCATCACCGAGGGCGACACCGTCATGCTGGCGTCCTCGCTGATCCCCGGCAATGAGAACGCGGTCAACCGCGTCATCAACGGCCTGACCCGCTGGGGCGCCCGCGTCGTGCACAAGGGCAACGCGCTCGTGCACGTGTCCGGGCACGCCTCCGCCGGGGAGCTGCTGTACGTGCTGAACGTGACGAAGCCCGCCAACTTCGTCCCGATCCACGGCGAGTGGCGGCACCTGCGCGCGCACGCCAAGCTGGCCGCGCTCACCGGCGTCCCGGAGGAGGGCGTCGTCATCGCCGAGGACGGCGTCGTCGTCGACCTGGTGGACGGGCGCGCCAAGATCGTCGGCGCCGTCCCCGCCGGGTACGTGTACGTGGACGGCCTGTCGGTCGGCGAGATCACCGAGACCTCGCTGAAGGACCGGCGCATCCTCGGCGAGGAGGGGTTCGTCTCCATCGTCGTCGGCATCGACTCGACGTCCGGCAAGATCGTCGCCGGGCCGGAGGTGCACGCCCGCGGCGCCGGCATCGTCAACGAGGACTTCGACGAGATCATCGAGCGGATCGAGGGCGTGCTGCGGGACGCCGCCGGCGACGGGGTCAACGACCTGCACCAGATGAGCCAGCTCATCCGGCGCACCGTCGGCAAGTGGGTGAGCGACAACTACCGCCGCCGCCCGATGATCGTCCCGGTGGTCGTGGAGGTCTAGCGGACCGCGGCGGACGGCCGCGGGGCACCGCCTCCGGGCGGGGAGCCCCGCGGCCGTCCGATTCCCAACACGCCCCCGCGCCATCCCGGGAACCCCGAGGGTCCTTGGTTACTCTCATAACCATGGCCACACGTGCGTCCGGGGGCGCGAAGACCTCCTCCTCGCGCACGGGGGGCAGTGCGGCTCGCAAGCCCGCAGGTTCGACCCCCCGGAAGCGAACGAGCGGCGCCGCCAAGGGCGGCACCGCCAAGAGCGGCCGCGGCTCGGGGCGGGGGCGCCCCCCGCAGAAGCCCGATCCGATCTCCCAGGCCGTCCTCGGGTTCTTCAAGCTGCTGTTCAAGCTGTACCTGCTCGCCGCCGTCGCGGTCGGGTCGGTCTTCCGCGCCTACGGGCACGGGGCCCGCAACCTCGACCCCGAGCACCGGCGCGACGGCCTCGGGCTGGCGCTGCTCGGCTCCTCGATCGTGCTGGCCTCGGTGACCTGGTTCCGGCCGGACGGCGTCGTCACGATCGCGCTGGAGAAGGTCGTGCGCGGCGGGATCGGCATCCTGGCGATGGCGCTGCCCGTCCTGCTGGCGCTGCTGGCGTGGCGGACGCTGCGCCACCCCGAGCAGCACGAGGACACCGGCCGCGTCGTCATCGGCATCACCGCGCTCGGCGTCGGCGTGCTCGGCATCCTGCACATCGCCGCCGGGGTCCCGTCCCCGGCGGACGACATGGACGGCGTCCGCGAGTCCGGCGGCGTCGTCGGCTGGCTGGTGTCGGCGCCGCTGGACGCGGCGCTCAGCGGCTGGGTGGCCGTGCCGCTGCTGCTGCTCCTGTCCGGGTTCGGGCTGCTGGTCGTCACCGCGACGCCGATCGCGAAGGTCCCCGAGCGGGTCGCCGACCTGTGGGCGATGGCGACGCTGCAGGGCCGCCCGGAGCACCCGTCCGCGACCGCGGGCGAGGACGCGGAGGCGCCGAAGAAGCGGCGCCGCAAGAAGAAGCCCGAGACCGAGGACGGCGACGGCGAGCTGGAGGTCGGCGAGCACTCCCGGCCCTACGACACGCCGCTGCTGGAGGACGAGCCGAAGAAGGCCGCCCGGCCGCGCCGCGACCTCGCCGACGAGCTGTTCGAGCCCGACCCGTTCGGCGCCGACGTGCCGCCGCCCGCGCCGCCCCTCGACGACGAGGCGATGGACGGGACGATGGACGGGGCGGCGGACGAGACCGCCGACGAGCACGCCGCCGACCCTGCCGCGGCCGCGGACGCGCCCCACGAGGTGCCCGACCCGACGCCCGCGCCGCGCCGGTCCGAGCAGCTGCCGCTGTCGTCGTCCGGCGAGATCTACGTGCTGCCCGACCCGTCGGCGCTGCGGCCCGGCAGCGTGTCCAAGCCGCGGACGAAGGCCAACGACACGGTCGTGAACGCGCTGACCGGCGTGCTGGAGCAGTTCGACATCGACGCGCAGGTCACCGGGTTCACCCGGGGCCCGACGATCACCCGGTACGAGATCGAGCTGGGCCCGGCGGTGAAGGTCGAGAAGGTCACCGCGCTGACCAAGAACATCGCCTACGCGGTGAAGAGCGCCGACGTGCGGATCATCTCCCCGATCCCCGGCAAGTCGGCGATCGGGGTGGAGATCCCCAACACCGACAAGGACATCGTCAGCCTCGGCGACGTGCTGCGCTCGCCCGCCGCGACCAACGAGCACCACCCGATGATCGTCGGGCTCGGCAAGGACGTCGAGGGCCGCACGGTCGTGGCGAACCTGGCGAAGATGCCGCACATCCTCATCGCGGGCGCCACCGGCGCGGGCAAGTCGACGTGCATCAACGGGCTCATCACCTCGATCCTGATGCGCGCCACGCCTGACGAGGTGCGGATGATCCTCGTCGACCCCAAGCGGGTCGAGCTGACGATGTACCAGGGCATCCCGCACCTGATCACGCCGATCATCACCAACCCGAAGAAGGCCGCCGAGGCCCTCGAATGGGTCGTCGGCGAGATGGACCGCCGCTACGACGACCTGGCCGCGTCCGGGTACCGGCACATCGACGACTTCAACAAGGCGGTCAAGGCGGGCAAGCTCAAGCCGCCGCCCGGCAGCGAGCGCGTCTACACCCCGTACCCATACATGCTCGTCATCGTGGACGAGCTGGCCGACCTGATGATGGTCGCGCCCCGCGACGTCGAGGACTCGGTCGTCCGCATCACCCAGCTCGCGCGCGCCGCCGGCATCCACCTGGTGCTCGCGACGCAGCGGCCGTCGGTGGACGTCGTCACCGGGCTCATCAAGGCGAACGTGCCGTCCCGGCTGGCGTTCGCGACGTCCTCGCTGTCCGACAGCCGCGTCATCCTCGACCAGCCGGGCGCGGAGAAGCTCGTCGGGCAGGGCGACGCGCTGTTCCTGCCGATGGGCGCGAGCAAGCCCATGCGCCTGCAGAACGCCTACGTCGCGGAGAAGGAGATCCACGGGATCGTCGACCACTGCAAGGGGCAGATGGAGGCGAACTACCGGGAGGACGTCGCCGAGGCGAACAAGCCGAAGAAGGAGATCGACGAGGAGATCGGCGACGACATGGACCTGCTCGTCCAGGCGATCGAGCTGGTCGTGTCGACCCAGTTCGGGTCGACGTCGATGCTCCAGCGCAAGCTCCGCGTCGGCTTCGCCAAGGCCGGCCGGCTGATGGACCTGATGGAGAGCCGCGACATCGTCGGGCCGAGCGAGGGATCCAAGGCGCGGGACGTGCTGGCCAAGCCGGACGACCTCCCCGGCGTGCTCGCGGAACTGCGCGGCGGCGGCTGACCGGAGAGGACGGGGCATTGCGGAATGATGCGAAATCTTGCCCTGTTTCGAACGTGTCGGCTGTCGCCGATCGGGCATGGCCGTTCCTAGACTGGTGTCCCGGAAGATCGGCCGCGAGCGCCCCCGAAGGAGGCCCGAGGTGAGCATCGGTGAGACCTTGGCGGAGGAGCGTCAGCGGGCCGGTCTCTCGGTGACACAGGTCAGTCTCCAGACCCGGATCCGGGAGACCGTGATCCGCGGCATGGAGGCCGACGACTTCTCGCTGTGCGGCGGCAACTTCTACGCCCGCGGCCACATCCGCAGCATCTCGCGGGTCATCGGCATCGACCCCGAGCCGCTCGTCGCCGAGTTCGACGCCGCGCACGGCGGCGCCCCGCAGCCGGTGTCGGCGGTCTCGGCGTTCGAGCCGGAGCAGCCCGTCGCGTTCCGCGAGCGCAAGGCGCCGAACTGGAGCGCCGCGATGGCGCTCGCGCTCGCCCTCGTCGTCATCTACGGCGTCGTGCAGGTGGTCGGGCACCGCGGCGGCGGCGAGGAGCGCACCGCCCGGCAGGTCGCCGGGACGCCGGCGCCGTCCGCGCACGCCCCGTCGTCCGCGCCGCCGAAGAGCGGCGCGCCGGTCGCGGAGGCGCCGCGCACCAAGGTCGACGTGCGCGTCCAGGCCAAGCGCACGACCTGGCTGAACGTCATCGGCGACAAGGGCGAGACGCTGTTCATCGGCACCCTGCACAAGGGCGACGAGAAGGACTTCACCGCCAAGAAGAAGGTCAAGCTGGTGGTCGGCGTCGGCGGCAGCGTCAACCTGACCGTCAACGGCAAGGACATCGGCTCGCCGGGCAAGGGCAAGGGCGTGCAGCGGCTCAGCTTCGACCGCAACGACCCCGAGCACGCCTGAGCGCGGGTGCGCGGACGCGGCGGCGCGCCCCGACCCCGCTGGCGCGCGAAGTCGCCCGGGCCCATTACCTTTAGGGGCATGTCCACTCGCCGCAAGGTCTCGCTCATCACGCTCGGCTGCGCCCGCAACGAGGTCGATTCCGAGGAGCTCGCCGCGCGCATCGAGGACGCGGGCTGGGACCTGACCGAGGGCGCCGACGGCGCGGACGTGGTCGTCGTCAACACCTGCGGGTTCATCGAGGCCGCCAAGAAGGACTCCATCGACACGCTGCTGGCCGCGCACGACTCCGGCGCCAAGGTCGTCGCGGCCGGGTGCATGGCCGAGCGGTACGGCAGGGAGCTGGCGGAGGCCCTGCCGGAGGCCGACGCCGTCCTCGGGTTCGACGACTACGCCGGCATCGGGGAGCGGCTCGACGACGTCATGGCTGGCCGCCGGCGCGACGCGCACACCCCGCGCGACCGCCGCACGCTGCTGCCGATCAGCCCGGTGGAGCGGTCGGCGTCCGCGGTGGCGGTCCCGGGGCACGGCGCGCCGGCGGACCTGCCGGCCGGGGTGGCGCCCGCGTCCGGCCCGCGGGTGCTGCGGCGGCGGCTCGGCGGCGGTCCGGTGGCGCCGCTGAAGCTGGCGTCCGGCTGCGACCGGCGCTGCACGTTCTGCGCGATCCCCGCGTTCCGCGGCGCGTACGTGTCGCGGCCGCCGGCGGAGGTGCTGGAGGAGGCGCGCTGGCTCGCCGGGCACGGCGTCCGCGAGCTGGTCCTCGTCAGCGAGAACTCGACGTCCTACGGCAAGGACCTCGGCGACCTGCGCGCGCTGGAGAAGCTGCTGCCGGGCCTCGCCGCCGTGGACGGGATCGAGCGGGTCCGGGTCAGCTACCTGCAGCCCGCCGAGACCCGCCCGGGGCTCATCGAGGCGATCTGCGGCACGCCGGGCGTCGCGCCCTACTTCGACATGTCGTTCCAGCACGCGAGCGGCCCGGTGCTGCGGTCGATGCGGCGGTTCGGCGACCGGGAGCGGTTCCTCGGGCTGCTCGGCCAGATCCGCGAGCTGGCCCCGGAGGCGGGCGTGCGGTCCAACTTCATCGTCGGCTTCCCCGGTGAGACCGAGGACGACTTCGAGGAGCTGGCGGAGTTCCTGTCCGCCGCGCGGCTGGACGCGGTCGGCGTGTTCGGCTACTCCGACGAGGACGGCACGGAGGCCGCGGACCTCGACGGCAAGCTCGACCCGGACGAGGTCGCCCGCCGCGTCGAGGAGCTGTCGGAGCTGGCCGAGGAGCTGACGTCCCAGCGCGCCGAGGACCGGATCGGCTCCACGGTCCGCGTCCTGCTGGAGGAGAAGGCCGACGGCGGCGGGTTCGAGGGCCGCGCCGAGCACCAGGCGCCGGAGGTGGACGGGACGGTCCTCGTGCGCGGCGACGGCCTCGCGCTGGGCGAGATCGTGGAGGCGCGCGTCATCGGCAGCGACGGCGTGGACCTGATCGCGGACATCGCATGACCGCCGGCGCCACGGAACCGGTCGCGGGCGCGCCCGACCCGCCGCAGGCGGGCGTCTGGAACATCGCCAACGCGCTGACGATGGTCCGGATCGCGCTCGTCCCGCTGTTCGTGTGGCTGCTGTTCCTGGACGGCACCGGCTGGCGGCTCGCCGCGTTCGCGGTGTTCGCCGCCGCCTCGATCACCGACAAGATCGACGGCGACATCGCGCGGGCCCGCGGCCTGGTCACCGACTTCGGCAAGATCGCCGACCCGATCGCCGACAAGGCGCTCACCGGCGCCGCGCTGGTCAGCCTGTCGGCGATGGGGGAGCTGTGGTGGTGGGTGACGGCCGTCATCATGGTCCGCGAGATCGGCATCACGGTGCTGCGCTTCGTCGTGATCCGGCACGGCGTGATCCCGGCCAGCAAGGGCGGGAAGCTGAAGACGATGCTGCAGGTCATCGCCATCGGCTTCTACATCCTGCCCGGCCCGCTCGACTATGTGCGGTGGCTGACGATGGGCGCCGCCCTCGCGGTCACGGTGGTGACCGGGGTCGACTACCTCGTCCGGGCGTGGCGGCTGCGCCGCGCGCCCGCGGCGTCCTGACCGCTAGGAGACCGCCAGTTCGTCGCCGACGCGCAGGACACCCGTCGCGCGGGGGACGCCGAGGCGGCCGAACATGATCTCGCGGGCGCCGTCGAAGCGGGCGGTGCGGTAGCGGGCGAGCGCGCGGAGCGGTCCTGGCGCGCGGCGGGCCGTCTCCTGGTCGGTGTTGATGATCACGCAGCGGCCCGTCGGCCGGACCAGCTCGATCTCGGCCGTGCCGCTGCGCAGCCGGGTGGCGGCGTCCTCCCCGTACGGGCCGAGGCCGCGCAGGACGATGTTGGGCCGGAACCGGGCCATCTGCAGGGGGTCCTCGACCCGCCGGTTGAGGTCGTCCAGCGACTCGGCGGACAGGACGGAGACCGGGTAGCCGTCGGCGAAGGTGAGCGTGCCGCCGCCGGTCAGGGTGGGCCGCGTGCCGGTGAACCGGACGAGGCGGCACGGGGTGCCGAGCGCGGCCGAGAACCAGCGGGCCGCCTCGTCGCCCTGGTCGACGCCCTGGCAGGGGCGCTTGTGGACGGTGACGTCGAGCGCCGGGCCGTCCACCGCCTCGCACACCAGCGGCATGTCCGCGAGCGGGCTGGAGACGGTGAGCTTGACGCCGTCGAAGTCGGGCCGGAGCAGGGCGAGTTCGGGGATCTCCCGCTGCGAGAGGTGCCGCCCGTCCGGGCGGACGAGCATGAACTCGCGGTCGTGCCGCAGCCCGTTCGGCGTCAGCTCGGCCTCGGCGAGCGCGACGCCGCCGGCGCTCTTGACGGGGAAGACGTTCAGTGCGGCCACGATGGCGATCATGTTCGGGACGGTACGTGCCCCGCGCCCGCGGCGGACAGGGGAACGGCGATACTTGACGGCGATTCGTCAGCTTGGGAGCGAGGGGCCGTGACCGCAGGGGACTTCACGTACGCCGAGGTGGGCGCGACGCGGGACGCGGAACGGCCGGCGGGGTACCGGCACCTGCGCGAGCGCGTGCCGGTCGGGCACGGCGCGGCGGCGTTCCAGAACGCGGCGGACGCGGTCATGGAGTTCTGGATGCACCGGGCGCTCCCCGCCCGGGTGGACGCCTCCGCCGGGCGCGCGGCGCCCGGGGTGAGCGTCGTCGTCCGGCTCGGCGTCGGACCGCTGCGGGTGGCCGCGCCGTGCCGGATCGTGTGGACGCGGGAGGAGGAGCGCTACGCGGGCTGGGCGTACGGGACGCTGCCGGGCCATCCGCTGTCGGGGGAGGAGTCGTTCGTCGTGCACCGGGACGAGGAGGACGACGTGTGGCTGACGGTCACCCTGTTCAGCCGCGCCGCGACGGCCCCGGCGCGGCTGGCGGGCCCGCTCGTGCGGGTGTTCCAGCGGATGTACGTCCGCCGCTGCGGTGCCGTGCTGCGCCGCCTGTCGCGGCCGTGACGCCCGCGCGTGGGGCCGCGAGGCCACGCCCACCCCGGTCGTGGTCCCGCGGCCCCGGTCGCGCGGGCGCCACGCAATGCGATTATCCCTGCCCGCGCCCGGCGGGACGAATCGATCAAATGAGTTTTGACTCACAATGTGACCTGCGCGTCCCGGGTTTGTCGGGCCGGCCGGGGCATTGACGTGCGGCGACGATGCGCGCCCGGGTGCCCGTCCCGGCCGCGCGCAGTGACGCGGGGGTCGCGTCCGGGCGGCCGAAGCGCGGCCGTTCCTTTCGCGGCGCGACGGAAAAGGGATAAGCGGGTTGCGGCGGTTGAACGGGGCTATGTCGCTTGCGTCCTCATTCGGCCGTTTTTCACGGTGAACCGGTGGCGCACCGGGGTCGTCGCGGACCCGCACCGGCCCGCGCCCCCGCCGGGCCCGCGCCGGTAGATTCGACTCGCCCGCGGCCGCGATCGGGCGGCCGGCGGCGAGGACGGGAGCGCCCATGCGAGTCGAACTGCTCACCGTCGGGGACGAGCTGCTCCTCGGCGACACGGTCAACGGCAACGCGGCGTGGCTGGGCCGGCGGCTGGCCGACCACGGCGTCGAGGTGACCCGCAGCGTCGTCGTCGGCGACGAGCTCGAGGTGATCGTCGCGGCGGTCGAGGCGGCGCTCGGCCGGGCCGACGCGGTGATCACCACCGGCGGCCTCGGCCCCACCTACGACGACCTCACCCGGGACGCGCTCGCCGCGGCGGCCGGGGTGCCGCTCGTCCGCGACCCCGACCTGGAGGCGCGGCTGCGCGAGCGGAGCGCCCGCGCCGGCCGCGAGCTGCGCCCGATGGCGCTGCGGATGGCCGACGTCCCGAAGGGGGCGGGGGTGCTCGCCAACTCGGCGGGCTCGGCGCCCGGCCTGCGCGTCGAGCTGCCCGGCGGGGTCGTCTACGCGCTGCCCGGCGTCCCGTTCGAGATGCACACGATCATGGACGAGACCGTGCTGCCGGAGCTCGCCCGGATCGCGGGCCTGCCCGCCGTCGCGCGCCGCACGCTGCGCACCGCCCGGCTGTGGGAGTCGGTCGTCGCGACGCGGCTCGCCGAGGTCGAGGCGATGGACGGGGTGCGCCTGGCGTACCTGCCCGACCCGGCCGAGGTGAAGATCCGGATCACCGTGGCCGGCCCGGACGCCGCCCGCCGGCTCGCGGACGTGGAGGCCCGCGTCCGCGCGCTCCTCGGCACGGCGGTCTACGGCGCCGAGGACGAGACGCTGGACCGGGTCGTCCACCGGCTGCTCGCCGAGCGCGGCGCCACCGTCGCCGCCGCCGAGTCGCTGACCGGCGGGCTCATCGGCGCGGAGCTGACCGCGATGCCGGGCTCGTCCGCCACCTTCGCGGGCGGCATGGTGACGTACGCGACGGAGACCAAGCACCGGCTGCTCGGCGTCCCGGCGGAACTGCTCGCCGAGCACGGGGCCGTCCACCCGGACGTCGCCGCCGCGATGGCCGCGGGCGTCCGCGACGCGCTCGGCGCGACCTACGGGGTCGCGGTGACCGGTGTCGCGGGCCCCGAGCCGCAGGACGGCCATCCGGTGGGAACGGTCTATATCGGCGTGGCCGGACCCGGCGATTCGCGAACTGTGGTCAGTCCGAAACTCCCCGTGCCCGGCCCCGGCCCGGAGACCCGCGCGGTGCTCCGGCGGATGACCGTCGTGCACGCCCTTGAGCTGCTGAGACGCGTGCTGCTGGGGCTTGACGCCGCGGAGGAGAGCGAGGAGGCTCAGGCAGATCGGGAAGACCGGGACTGATTACAGCGTTACGTTCCGAGCGAACACGAAATCAACGGTCTGCCATGGCCGCCGTCAAGGCGGGTACGGTGGAACCGGCAGATGGTCCGAACTGAGGGAGGGAGCGAGACGATGGTCCTGCTTCGCCAGCTGCTCGGTGACGTACTGCGGCAGCTGCGGCTGCGCCAGGGACGCACCCTCCGTGAGGTGTCCGCGGCGGCGCGGGTGTCACTCGGCTATCTCTCCGAGGTCGAGCGGGGTCAGAAGGAAGCCTCCTCGGAGCTGCTCTCCTCGATCTGCAAAGCACTGGGCGTCCCGCTGTCGCACGTGCTGCGGGAGGTCGCGGATCAGCTCGCCCTCGCCGAGCTGCAGCACGAGCCCGTCATGGCGGGCGCGCCCGAGCACGAGCGCATTCCGGCCGAGAGCATTCCGGAGACGCCGGAGGAGATCACCGGGGAGTTCCGCGCCGACATGGTCGCGGCCTGACCCGGCCCGCGCGGCGTTCATGCCCGACCCGGGGCCGCGGGTGTGCGCGGTCTCACGCATGAACGCGGCATTCCCGGGGATCTTCCCGTGTTGTAGCGGATAACCGTAACGACGCGGAAGGAGCCCGATAATGGCGAGGGTCAAGAGCCCGCTTTCGGACGAGGCCGCCAAGGTCGTGGGGGAGGCCCTGCAGGGCTCGCTCATCGACCTCATCGACCTGTCCCTGGTGGCCAAGCAGGCGCACTGGAACCTGACCGGGCGCAACTTCAAGGTCGTCCACGAGCACCTGGACGAGGTGGTCGCCCTCGCGCGCACCGGCCAGGACGACGTGGCCGAGCGCGCCGTGGCGATCGGCGTGAACCCCGACGGCCGCGCCCGCACGGTCGCCGACCGCACGCAGCTCCCGCAGCTGGAGGCCGGGTACCTGGACGACGACAAGGTCGTCGCCGCGGTGACCGACACGCTTGCGCAGATCATCGGGCGGTTCCGGGAGCGCATCGCCGCGACCGACGAGCCCGACCAGGTGACCCAGGACCTGCTCATCGGCATCACCGCCGAGCTCGAGAAGCAGCACTGGATGTTCCAGGCCCAGACCTGACCGAGCGGCGACCGGTTCGGCGTCGCGCCGCCGCGATCCCGGCGCGAAGCGGTCCCGGCCGCGCTGTGGCCCCGGCACCCGCCCTCCCGGCGGGTGCCGGGGCCTTTCCGCGCCCGGACGTCACGTGCCGCCGCGCAGATGGGCCAGGACGGTGTCGGCGAACTCGACGGCGAGCGGGCTGAGGGCGTCCCAGCTGCGCGCGGCCCAGCCGGCGGCGAGCGGCGGCAGGTCCGGGACCGGGACCAGCCGGACGTCCCCGGTGCCCCGCCCCCAGCCCGGCAGCGCGGGCAGGATCGCGTGCCCCAGCCCGAGTTCGGCGAGCAGCAGCGCGGTGTCCCAGTCGGCGACGCTCGTGGTGGACGCCAGCCGGACGCCGTGCCGTTCGAGGTGCATCTCCAGGTGGACGCGCGACGTGGAGTGCGCGGGCAGCTCGATGTGCCGGATCCCGGCCAGGTCGTCCAGCGCGATCGACGTCCGCTCCGCCAGCGGGTCGCCCGTGTGGACGGCGAGCATCCACGGCAGCTCGTAGGCGGCGCGCTGCTCCACGCCCTCCAGCGCCGGGCCGATCGTCACCCAGGCCAGGTCGGCCGTGTGGGAGCGGACGGCACCCAGGCAGCGCCGGCTGGATCCCGCCGTCTCGAACTGCAGGGCCGCCTCGGGGTGCCGCGCGCGGAACGCCGCCACCCCCGCCGCCATGAAGTGCCGGACGGTCGTGGCGCCGGTCGCGACCCGGACGGTGCCGCCGACGCCGCGGCGCAGGTCGTCCAGGTGGCGCAGTGCGGCGTCCAGGCCCGCCAGGCCGTCCGTCGCCGCCCGGTGCAGGATGCGCCCGGCCCGGGTGGGCACCACGCCGCGCGGACGCCGCTCCAGCAGGACGAGCCCTGTCTCCCGTTCCAGCCGCTTCACGTGCTGGCTGACGGCCGACTGGCTGCACGACAGGTCGCGCGCCACCGCGCTGAGGTTGCCGGCCGCGCAGACGGCGGTGAACACGCGGAGGTCGTCCAGGGTCATGTGCCAAAGCTAGAGCTGGGAGATCGATAAGGAAACCCGAGAATTGACTTAGAACGGTCACCGATCGAAGATCTTCCTACGGGCGCAGGATCCGGCGACCCGGTCAAGCGGCGACCCGCCCGGGGCCCGGGCTCCGGGCGGGCGTCGACCGCCCGGACCTCCCCGGCCCGCTAGCCCGCGGCGGGCTGGCAGCGCGGGCACCAGAACGTGACCCGCTCCCCGGCCTGCTCCGCGCGCTCGATGCGCGTCCCGCAGCGCCGGCAGGGGCGCCCGGCGCGCCCGTACACCCAGTGCTCCCGCCCGCGGCCCCGGTCGCCGGTGGTGATGTGGCCGTGCCGCTCCTTGTTGGCGTCCAGGAGCCGGTGAGACAGCTCCACGAGCGCCGGGAGGTCGGGAACGTCCCGTATAGGCGTCCACGGGTTGACGCCCCGCAGGAACAGGACCTCGGCCTTGTAGACGTTGCCGATCCCGGCGAGCCGCGTCTGGTCGAGCAGCGCCTCGCCGACGGCCCGGCCGGGCTGCTCGCCGAGCCGAGCCGCGGCCTCCGCGGCCGGCTCCGGGCCCCACGACGGGTCGAGCAGGTCGGGTCCGAGGTGGCCGACCGCCGTGTCCTCCTCGGCGGTGCGCAGCAGCTCGACGAGGCCGAGCGAGTAGCCGACCGCCTGCCACTGCGCGTTCGCCAGCACCAGCCGGACCCGGTGGTCGCGGGGCGGCGGCCCGGCGCGGCGGATCTGCCAGCGCCCCTCCATCAGCAGGTGCGTGTGCACGGTGAGCCCGCCCTCGACGCGGGTGAGCAGGTGCTTGCCCCGCGAGACCGACTCCAGCACCGTCCGGCCGCGCAGGTCGGCCGTGGCGAGCCGGGGGACGCGGAAGTCCGAGCGCGTCAGCACCCGCCCGGCGAGCGCCTCGCGCAACCGCCGGGCCGTCCACCAGACGACGTCGCCCTCCGGCATGGCTCAGATCAGCGAGGGGCTCTCCCAGGCGGACGGGTCCTCGGTGAGCTTCTGGACGGCGGCGGGCAGCTCCCCGGCCGCGATGTGCGCGAGCGTGACCTGCTCCAGGATGGCGCGCTCGCTGGCGCGCAGCGCGATCCACACCTCCTGCAGGGAGCGCGCCGGCCCCTCGTACCCGACGTGCTCGGGGCGCTCGCCCCGGACGCCGAGCAGCGGCCCGTCGATGGCGCGGATGATGTCGGCGAGGGAGATCCGCTCGGCGGGCCGCGCCAGCCAGTAGCCGCCCTCGGGGCCGCGCTGGCTCCGGACGAGGCCGGACCGGCGCAGCTGGCCGAGGATGTTCTCGAGGAATTTGGGCGGGATCTGCTGGGCCTCGGCGAGCTGTACCGCGGTCACCGGGTGGCTCCCGGCGACCGCCAGCTCGGCGGCGGCACGCAGCGCGTAGTCGACCCGGGCGGACAATCGCATGTACGCATTATCCCTTGTCGGACGAACCACTCGGGCCCCGCGGGGGTGGTGCGGGCCCGCGGGTGGAACGCGGCGCGCCCGCCGGAACCGGGCTCCTTGTCCGGCGGGCGCGCCGCGGGCTCAGCCGGCCGGGGCGAGGCCGAGGAGTTCCGCGGCGGCCTGGGCGTTGGCCGCGGCGGCGCCGTAGGTGGCGAGGTAGACGGCCGATCCGGGGCGCCAGACGGGCAGCCCCATCTCGACCACGACCGTGTCGGGACGGGCGGTCAGCAGCGCCGTGGCGAGCGCGCGCTGCCGGGCGTGCCGGTGCGCGTCGCGCAGGACGACGACCAGGCCGCGCCCCTTGGCACGGTCCAGGACGCGGTCCGCGGCCCCGTCCGCGCCGTCGGTCCGGACGGCGTCCGGCGCCCACGGGTGCAGGCCCCACGGGGTCGGGCCGACGGCGATGTTGCCGGACGACTCCGTCTCCACGACCAGCGGCGGGCCGTCCCAGCCTGGGAGCGCTCCCGTTACCCGCACGGCGCGGCGCGCCGCCGCGAGGCCGGCCGCGCGGTCCACCGCGGCGGGGACGGGCTCGGCCAGCCAGTCCCGCAGCAGCGCGGTGCGCTCGGCCGCCGCCGCCAGCCGCGCGACCGGCAGCCGCCCCGTCCGCACCGCCTCGTCGATCGCGGCGAGGGTCGCCTCGACGGTCTCGGCGCCCTCCTTGGGGCCGAGGCAGAGCAGGTCGGCGCCCGCGATGAGCGCCCGCACGGACGCCTCCGGGATGCCGATCGCGCCGCTCGCGCCCTCCATGTCGAGCGCGTCGGTGACGATCACGCCCTGGTAGCCGAGGTGGTCGCGGAGCAGCCCGGTGATCGCGGCGTGCGACAGCGTGGCGGGCGTGCCCGCGGTGATCGCGGGCAGGTTGAGGTGGCCGGTCATCACCGCCCGGGTGCCGGCGGCGATCGCGGCCCGGAACGGGACCAGCTCGCGGCGGTCCAGCAGCTCCAGGTCGGCGTCGACGAGCGGCACCGACAGGTGCGAGTCGTCCACCGTCGCGCCGTGCCCGGGGAAGTGCTTGGCGCAGGCCGCGACGCCCGCCTCCTGCGTCCCGGTGACGGCCGCGGCGGCGTGCCGGGCGACCAGCTCGGGGTCGGAGCCGAACGAGCGGGTCCCGATCACGGGGTTGTCGTCGGCGGTGTTGACGTCCACCGACGGCGCGAAGTTGAAGTTCACGCCGACCTCGGCCAGCTCGGCGCCGAGGGAGCGGTAGACGCGGCGGGTCAGCTCGGGGTCGTCCACGGCGCCGAGCGCGGCGTTGCCGGGGTAGGGGCTGCCGGTCGCGTGGCCGCCCAGCCGGGTGACGTCGCCGCCCTCCTCGTCGATCGTGACGAACGGGTTCCCGGCCTTGCGCATCTGCGCGGTGAGCGCGGCCAGCGACTCCGGGCTCGGCACGTTGCCGGTGAGGGCGAACAGCGTGACGCCGGCGAGGCCGCCCTCCAGCTCGTCCAGCAGCCAGCGCGGCGCGGTCGGCCCGGGGAACGACGGGAGCAGCGTGCCCCGCGCCAGCCGGGCGATCTCCGCCGTGGTCGCGATGTCGTCGGTCGTCACCCCTTCACCGCCCCGGCGGTGAGGCCGGACACCATGCGGCGCTGGACGAGCAGGAAGAAGGCGATGACGGGAATGGTGAGCAGCGTGGACGCTGCCATGATGGGCCCCCAGGCGTTGCCGCTGCGGCCGAAGAAGAACTGCAGCATGATCGGCAGGGTGTACTTGTCCTGGTCTTCCAGGAACGTGTAGGCGAAGATGAACTCGTTCCAGGCGGTGATGAACGAGAAGATGCTGGTCGCGACGAGTCCGGGCGCGACCAGCGGGAGCAGGACCGTGAAGAAGGTCCGGACCGGGCCGGCGCCGTCGATCTCGGCGGCCTCCTCCAGCTCGCGCGGCACCGCGGCGACGAAGCCGCGCAGCATCCAGATGGCGAACGGCACGGCGAAGCCGATGTAGACGAGCGCGAGCCCGCCGAGGCTGTTGAGCAGGTCGAGCTGCTTCAGGTCGAGGAACAGCGGGATGACCAGCGCCTCCAGCGGCACCATCTGCACCACCAGCAGCATGACCAGGAAGGTCGTCCGGAACCGGAAGCGGAACCGGGCGACGGCGGTGGCCGCCATCAGCGCGAGCAGCCCGGACGCGAGGACGGTGATGAGGGCGAGCACCGCGCTGTTGCGGAAGTACTCCCAGAAGGAGACCTCGGCGATGCCGCCGTTCAGCACCAGGTCGAAGTGGTCCAGCGTCGGATGGGCGGGGAGCGGCTTCGGCGTCGTGCTGAAGATCTCGGTGTTCGGCTTGAACGCGGTGGACGCCATCCAGAAGACCGGGAACACCGCGATGAGGAAGACGAGGATCCCCGTCCCGTTCAGCAGGATCCTGCGCGGCAGCGAGGGCTTCATCGCGTCTCTCCCTGTCGGACCATGACCCGCACGTACAGGGCGGTGACGATGAGCAGGATGAACGTGAGCACGAGCGCGATCGCCGAGCCCATGCCGAGCTTCGGATTCAGCGACCCGAACGCCTCGGAGTAGGCGTAGAGCGACAGGTTGAACGCGTCCCGGTTCGCCAGCCCGGACATGATGAACAGCTGGGTGAAGACCTTGAAGTCCCAGATGATCGACATGACGAGCAGCACCATGAAGATGGGCTTGAGCATCGGGTAGGTGATGCTCCAGAACGTCCGCCACGGGCCGGAGCCGTCCACCCGCGCCGCCTCGTACAGCTCGCCGGGCACGCTCTTCAGCCCGGCCAGGACGGACACGGCGACGAACGGGCACGCCTGCCACACGACGCAGACGGTCAGCACGGTGTAGGTGGACAGCGGGGTGGCGAACCAGTTGTGGTCGGCCCAGCCGCCGCCGACCAGGAAGTCCGGCAGCAGGTCCAGGCACCAGTTGACCAGGCCGCCGGTGGTGCCGAACAGCCAGCTGAAGATGATCGCGGCGGTGACCGGCGGGGTCGCCCACGCGACCATGACGCCGCCGGCGACGAAGCCCGACATCTTCTTGCCGAGCTTGTTGAGCAGCAGGCCCACGAGCGTCCCGACGAGGAGCGTCAGGCTCACCGCGACGACGGCGAACAGCACCGTGTGCCGGAGGGTCTGCCAGAAGAACGGGTCATTGAGGATCTTGTCGAAGTTCTCGGTCCCCACCTGCTCGGCCGGTTCGCCGCGCAGCTGGCGGTTGCCGACCTTCTGGAACGACATGACCCCGATCTGGATCATCGGCCAGAACATCAGGACGGCGATCACGAGCACGGTCGGCGCGATCAGCAGGTAGGGCCCGAGGCGGGGCCGGCGGCGGGGCCGCGCCCGGCCGGAGGACCTCCGGCCGGGCGCTCTGCCCACCGCGGGGGCGGTGTCGAGCATGGACGTTCCGATCAGCCTGGACTACGGGTTCAGCAGCGTGTTGGCCTGCTCGTTCGCCTTCTTCATCTCCTCGTCGGCGTTCTTGCCCTGCATGATCGCCTTGACCGTGTTCGGCAGCACCTTCTTGGCCTGCTCGAACTCGGCCCAGCCGGCGCCGATCGGCGGGAACTTGGTGTTGCCGGCGATGTCGGTGAAGACCTCCAGCTTGGGGTCGGAGAACTTCACGTCCGACCGCATGGACGAGAAGCCGCTGTAGTCGGCCCACGCCTTGGCGTTCTTGGCGTTGTTCAGGACGGTGATGTAGTCGAACGCCGCCTTCTTGGCCTTGCTGTCCTTCCAGACGGCGACGTCGGAGCCGCCCGCCATGACCGGGGCGTTGCCGCCGGCCTTGCTCGGGATGGGGAAGACGCCCCACTTGTCGGCGTCCTTCTCGGAGATCTTCTTCATCTCCTTGAGCGCCCAGCTGCCGTCGATGTACATGCCGAGCTTGCCGAGCGCGAAGTCGCGCTGCGGGCCCTCCAGCTCGTTCTTGCCGATGTACTTCTCGGGCGCGACCTTCTCGGTGGCGACGAGGCCGGCGTAGAACGTGGCCGCCTCGACCGCCGCGGGCTGGTCGAGCTGGCCCTTCCAGGCGCTCCCCTCCTTGACCGCGACCTCGCCGTTGTTGCCCCAGATGAAGCTCAGCAGGGCGTTGGTCTGGTCGCTCGGGATGCCGATGCCGGGCACCTTCTTGGAGTCCTGCACCTTCTTGGCCGCCGCGGTCAGGTCGGCCCAGCTCTTCGGCGGCTGGATGCCGAGCTCCTGGAACCAGTCGGTGCGGTACCAGACGCCGCGGACGCCGCCGTACCACGGCACCGCGTAGATCTTGCCGTTCGAGGTGTCGTTCTCGAGCGCCGTCTTGTTCAGGGTCTTGCCGTCGGCCCAGCCGTTGAACTCGTCGGTGACCTCGGCCAGGCTGCCCTGCTCGATGTGGGACTGGACGTCGGTGTTGCCGAGCTCGGTGACGTCCGGGCCCTCACCGCCCGCCGCCGCCTTCTGGAAGGTGGTGGCGACCTGCGGCCAGGGGACGTACTTGATCTGGACGTCGGTGTTCGGGTGCTTCTGCTTGAACTCGGTCTCGACCGTGTCGAGGAACTTGGTCTGCTCGGGCGTGCCCTCGCCCATCATCCAGACCTTGAGCTGCGCCGGGTCCTTGCCCGCGCCGGCCTCGTCCTTCTTGTCGCCGTCGCCGCCGCAGGCCGTGGCGGCCAGGGCGATCGCGGCCGCCGCGGCCGCAACCTTGATGTACTTCACTGGGGGTTCCTTTCCGGCATCGCCTCGCGCGGCCTTATGGCCTGCGTGCGAGGGAGACGGCCCGGACCCTTTAGGGTCCTGGCCATGCCCACCTCGCGTTCGCATCGCTCGCGGGCGCCCTGCTCGCCAGTCCGCGCACTGCGCGCGCCCCCGGTCCGGGGTACCGGACCGGTCGGCGCTTGGGCGTAAACTAACAAGAAACTTTCCTAAACAAAACTGCTCGTTAGCGGATTGAGACATCGAGGGGGCCGGCATGGCCAGACGCCCGGGAACGCCGAGGCTGCTGCGTGAGCTCAACGACCGCGCGGCGCTGGACCTGCTCGTCGAGCAGGGCCCGCTGACCCGTGCGCAGATCGGCGAGCACACCGGGCTATCGAAGGTAACCGCATCCCAGCTGTTGTCGAGACTGGAGGAGCGCGGGCTGGTCTCGGTCGTCGGTGAGCAGGCCGGAGGGCGCGGGCCCAACGCCGCCCTGTACGCCGTCGTCCCGTCCAGCGCCTACGTCGCCGGGCTGGAAGTGGGGCCGGACGGCGTCACCGCCGGCGTCGCCGACATCACCGGGCAGCTCACCGCCCAGGTGACCGTCGACCCGAACGGCGCCGACGAGCCGGTGAAGGTCGTGCACAACGCCGTCGTCAAGGCGTGCCGCTCCGCCAAGGTCGCGGTGTCGAAGCTGAGCGCCTTCGTCATCGGGACGCCCGGCGTCGTCGACCCCCGCTCCGGCGACGTCCAGTTCTCCTTCGACCTGCCGTCCTGGCACGAGGGCGTCCTCGCCGCGCTGAAGACCGACCTGCGCCGGCCGGTGACCATAGAGAACGACGTCAACCTCGCCGCGATCGCCGAGCGGGCCTACGGCTCGGCGCGGGACGCCGACGACTTCGCGCTGATGTGGTTCGACCGCGGCATGGGCCTGTCGGTCATGCTCGGCGGCCGGCTGCACCGCGGCCGGTGGGGCGGCGCCGGGGAGATCGGCTACCTGCCGGTGCCCGGCGCGCCGCTGCCGCTCGGCGCCGCCCGCCGCGGCCCGCGCGACGAGCAGGGCGTCACCGAGTCGACGACCTGGGGCATCCCCACGCTCGCCGGCGGCTACGGCGCGCTGGTCGGCGCGGACGCGGTCCGCGCCCTCGCCCACGAGCACGGGATCACCGAGGCCACCGCGTTCGACTGCGTCAGCGCGGCCGCCGCCGACGAGGCGCTCGGCGGCGCGTTCCTGGACGCGCTCGCCAACCGAATCTCCTACGGCGTCACCTCGGTCAACATCGTGCTGGACCCGGGGCTCGTCGTGCTGTCGGGCAGCCTCGGCCGGGCCGGCGGGCGGCCCCTCGCCACCCGCATCGAGCGGATCGTCGGCCGGATCAGCCCGACCCGCCCCGAGGTCGCCGTCACCGAGGTCGAGGGCAACCCCGTGCTGCGCGGCGCCCTGTACGCGGCGCTGCAGCAGGCCCGCGACGACGTGTTCTCGGCGGACGGCGCGTCCTAGCGGCGCGCTCCGGTGAAACGCGAAGTGCGTAACGCGAAGTGCCCCCGCCTTCCGGCGGGGGCACTTCGCGTTACGGCCTGTTCGGGGCCTACTTGGCGGCCGCCGCCGCGACGGCGGCCTCCTTGTGGCGCCGCGGGTCGTTCAGCGCGCGGTCGATGACGGTCTGGCTGATGATCTGTCTCTTGCGCCGGAGCGCGGCGGCCTTCCGAGCCGTAGGTGTCATGGCGAAACCCCGTTCCGCGGTGGCGCTTCCCCTCGGCCACCGCAAACCCCGTGATGCCCTCATGCTCTCAAAGGAGAGGGGGCCGCGGGATCCGTCCGAGGAATGAATTCGAGGTCAGACCAACAGTGGAGATCACCCTGGTCCGCGGGCGGGGTTCCCCTGGGATCATGGAGGGGAACGACCGTCCCGTACCCGCCGTTGGGGGAACCGTGAGCGAAGAACCAGGGGCCCGCCGTGGCGCTGCGTGACCGGCTGCGGCGGCTCGTCCAGAAGCCCGGCAGCGTCGACCTGGCGCCCTTCCGCGCCCTGGTGGAGCAGGCGGGCGCCCGCGAGGCGCGGGTCCGGGAGCTGTCCGACAGCGAGCTGACCGCGGCCGCGGCCGCCCTCCGCGAGAAGGAGGACCTCGCGGAGCTGTGCGCCCTCGGCCGGGAGGCCGCCCGCCGGACGCTCGGGGAGCGCCCGTACGACGTCCAGCTGATCGGGACGCTCGCGCTGCTGTCCGGGCACGTCGCCGAGATGGCCACCGGCGAGGGCAAGACCCTGTCCGGGGCCCTCGCCGCCGCCGGGTACGCGCTGCGCGGCCGCCGGGTCCACGCGATGTCGGTCAACGACTACCTGGCCCGCCGCGACGCCGAGTGGATGGGCCCGCTCTACGCGATGCTGGGCGTGACGGTCGCCTGGGTCGGCCAGTCGTCCACGCCGGACGAGCGCCGGGCCGCCTACCGGGCCGACGTGACGTACGCACCGGTCAGCGAGGTCGGGTTCGACCTCCTCCGGGACCGGCTCGTCACCGACGCCGGCGACGCCGTGCTGCCCGCGCCGTCCGTCGCGCTGATCGACGAGGCCGACTCGGTGCTCGTGGACGAGGCCATGGTGCCGCTCGTCCTCGCCGGGGCCGCCGACCTCGACGCCGCCGACCCCCGGTACGCCGACCTCGCCCGGCGGCTGCGCCCCGGCCTGCACTACGCCACCGACGACGAGGCGCGCAACGTCCAGCTCACCGCCGCCGGGACCCGCGAGGTGGAGCGCGTCCTCGGCCTCGACCTGTACGCCCCCGAGAACCTGCGCACCCTCACCGCCGTCAACGTCGCCCTGCACGCCGAGGTCCTGCTGCACCGCGACGTGGACTACATCGTCCGCGACGGCGCCGTGAAGCTGATCAGCGAGTCGCGCGGCCGGGTCGCGCTGCTGCAGCGCTGGCCGGACGGCCTGCAGGCCGCGGTCGAGGCGAAGGAGGCCCTCGAAGCGTCCCCGAGCGGCGAGATCCTCGACTCGATCACCGTGCAGGAGCTGATCGGCCGCTACCCCGTCCGGTGCGGCATGACCGGCACCGCGATGGCCGTGTCCGGCCAGCTCACCGAGTTCTACGGGCTGCAGATCGCGGTGGTCCCGCCGAACCGGCCCTGCGTCCGCGACGACCGGCCCGACCGGCTCTACGCGACCGCCGCCGACAAGGAGGTCGCGATCGTCGAGGAGATCGCCGCCGCGCACGCCGCCGGGCGCCCGGTCCTGGTCGGCACCGGCGACGTCGCCGAGTCCGAGCGGCTCGCCCGCAGCCTCGCCCGCGCCGGGCTCGACCGGGTCGTGCTCAACGCCAAGAACGACGCCGAGGAGGCCGCGATCATCGCCGAGGCGGGCGCGTACGGCGCGATCACCGTCTCCACCCAGATGGCGGGCCGCGGCACCGACATCCGCCTCGGCGGCAGCCCGTCCGCCGCGCCCGGCACCGCGCCCGCCGACGCGGCCGGTGCCGACCACGACCGGGTCGCCGAGGCGGGCGGCCTGCTCGTCATCGGCACCGGCCGCTACCACAGCAGCCGCCTGGACGGCCAGCTCCGCGGCCGCGCCGGCCGGCAGGGCGACCCCGGCGCCTCGGTCTTCTTCACCAGCCTCCAGGACGACCTCGTCACCCGCTACGCCCCCGACGAGACGAGCAGGGCCCCGGCGGGCGACGACGGGCTGATCACCGACAAGGGCGCCCACTGGATCGTCGGCCACGCCCAGCGCGTCGCCGAAGGCGTCGACCTCGAACTGCACCGCAACACCTGGCGCTACAACCACCTCATCGGGCTGCAGCGCCGCGAGCTGCTCACCGAACGCGACGCCGTCCTGAACGGCGACGCCGCCGACCGCGCGATGGCCGACGCCGCGCCCGCGAAGCACGCCGAGCTCACCAAGACCGCCGGCGCCGACGCGGTGGCCGCCGCCGCCCGCCAGATCGTCCTCTACCAGCTGGACCGCTGCTGGGCCGAGCACCTGGCCTTCCTCGCCGACCTGCGCGAGGGCATCCACCTGCGCTCCCTCGGCCGCGGCCTCGACCCGCTGGTGGAGTTCAACCGGGAGGCCGTCCCGGCGGGCAAGCGCCTCCTCGGCGACGCCCGCGCGCGGGCCGTCGCCGCCTTCGAGGGCCTCACCGCCACCGAGGACGGCATCGACCTCGACGCCGCCGGCCTGAAACGCCCCTCCGCGACCTGGACCTACCTCGTCCACGACAACCCGTTCGGCTCCATGGACGAGCGCGCCCTCCGCGGCCTGATCGCCATGTTCAAGCGCCGCCGCTGACCGAGCCGGCGACCCGGACCGCCGGGGCGGGCGCGATGCCGATCCGGGGTCAGGTGCGCAGGCGCAGGCCCCTGGGGGTCGGGTGGAAGCCCGCCGACTCCAGGGCGGCGGCCAGCGGGGAGTCGTTGATCGACTCGCCGTCGGCGCGCTCGACGGTCAGCTTGCCGAGGGCCCCCTCGCGGACGGCCAGCGCCAGCGCGTCCACCGCCGGCTGCAGGACGTCCGGGTCGTCGTCCCAGGTGAGCAGGGTGCGGCCGCCGCGCTCGACGTAGAGGACGAGGCGGCCCTCGACGAGCACCACCAGCGCGCCCGCCTTGCGGCCCGGCTTGTGGCCGCTCGCGACCTCGTCGTCGCGCCCCGGCCACGGCAGCGCCGCCCCGTACGGGTTGGCGGGGTCGGCGGCGGCCAGCACGAGGGCGCGGACGTCGGGTCTGCGGGGCGTCTCCCAGAGCGCGGAGATGTCGTCCGGGGGAGCGGACGACGGGCGGAGCGCGCGGAGGCGGTCGACGGCGCCCGGCAGGGCGAACTGGGCGGCGCCCAGGCCCTCCACGAAGTAGCCGCGGCGGCAGCGGCCCGTCTCCTCGAACGCGCGCAGCACCGGGTAGACGGCGGAGAAGCCGCCGGGGGTGCGCTCGGCGGCGACGGCGCCGCGGATGACGATGCCGTACCGCTCCAGGAGCGCCTCGGCGAGGGCGTGCGAGCGCAGCGTCGCGGTGGCCTCCCGCGCGGGGAGCGGCCACCAGCGCCCGGCGACCGTCGGCGGGCCCGTCCGGGACGGCAGCACGGGCCGGCCGCGCCGCGTCGTCCGGGACCGGTGCGTCGGGCGGCCGGACCCCAGCGCGGCCCGCAGCGGCGCCATCGTGTCGTTGGTGAGGTGCCCGGACCACACGAGGTCCCACACGGCGGTGACGAGGTCGGCGTCGCCCGCGGTGACGTCCGCGTTCACCCGGTCGGACAGCGTGCGGAAGAAGTGGGCGCCGCCGTCGCCGAGGGCGTCCAGGACCGCCTGGTGCACGGGCGTCAGGGTGA
>NZ_VCKZ01000089.1 GCF_005889745.1 Actinomadura geliboluensis | reverse complement strand
CGAGGGGCGGGCCGGCGGCGAGGCAGATCCCGGCGCGGCGGCGCCCGGTGAGGAACAGCGCCGCGGCGAGCACCATGAGGAACAGGCCCGCGACGGGGCTCGCGAGCGTGGCCAGCAGGCCGAGGCCCACCATCCCGGCCGCGCGCAGGGCGGGCGTGCCGCGGGGCGTGAACGCCGCGATCGTCGCCATGAGCGCGAACGTGAGGCCGAGACCGAACGTGACCCGCCCGGACGCGGAGTTGCACGAGAGGGCGAACGCGGCCCAGAGCGACGCGGGCAGGGCCACGGGCGCCTTGAAGCGCCGCAGCAGGTGCGCCGTGAGGGCGGCGGAGAGCGTGCCGGACACGACGGCGACCGTGCGTATGCCGAACAGCGCCATCAGGTACGGCGACATGACGCTGTAGGACGCGGGGTGCATGCCGCCGTACCAGGCGAAGCTGTAGGCCGCGGTCGGGTGCTTCCAGGCGAAGTCCGTCCAGGCGGCCTGGGCGGCGAGGTCGCCGCCCTCGTTCGCCAGCAGCAGCGCCCACACCAGGTGGAGGACGGCGGCCGCGACCGTGGCGGCGACCACCGGGTGGCGCGCCCATTTCTTCCAGGAGGCGGGGGACGAGGTGCCTAGGGAACGGCGCGACGACCCACGCGGGGCATGGGCGTCCGCCCGCTCTTGAGTATGCGCTGTGGTCATCGCCTGCACGGATCGTCGGCGGTGAGGGCGCGGAAGGGATCGGGCAATGGGCCAACGGACGCGCACCCCGTACGAACGGGTCAACCCTAGCGTGCGCGATCGGGTGTCGGGTCGATCTGGTAGGACGGGGAGCGTGACGAAGGACGGCGGGGGGACGGACCTGATCCCGGGGCTGGACGACCTTCCCCGGGCTCCTGCCGGCAAGCCCGACAAGCCCGGCAAGCCGAAGAAGACGGGCAGGTCAGGCGGGCGGAAGGGGGCGCGCAGCCCGGCCGGCGAGCTGCCCGTGGCGCGGATCGCGGTCGACATGTCGCTGCCGCACCTCGACCGGCCGTTCGACTACCTCGTGCCCGCGGAACTGGACGCCCGGGCGGTGCCGGGGTGCCGGGTGCGGGTCAGGTTCGCCGGTCAGCTCGTCGACGGGTTCCTGCTGGAGCGCGCCGCCGAGAGCGGCCACGACGGCACGCTGCTGTACCTGGAGCGGGTGACTTCGTCCGAGGCCGTCCTGACGCCGCAGATCGCCGCGCTGGCCCGGGAGGTGGCCGACCGGTACGCGGGCACGTTCGCGGACGTCCTGCGGCTGGCGGTCCCGCCCCGGCACGCCCGGGTGGAGGCCGAGCCCGTGCCCGAGCCGGAGGAGCCCGGCTCCGACGTGGAGGCCGGCTCCGAAGTGGAGGCCGGCTCCGACGACCCCGGCGTATGGGGGGACTATCCGGCCGGCCCGTCGTTCTTGGGCGCGCTCGCCGACGGCAGGGCGCCGCGTGCCGTCTGGACCGCCCTGCCAGGGCCCGGATGGGCAGCCGCAATAGCGCGCGCCGTCGCGGCCACATTGAGCAGTGGGCGCGGTGCGATCGTCGTGGTGGCCGATGGGCGCGACGTGGCGCGCGTGGACACCGCCCTCAAGGCCGAGTTGGGGGAGGGCCTGCATGTCGCCCTGACGGCTGAACTCGGCCCGGCCGAGCGGTACCGCAGGTGGCTCGCCGTCCTGCGCGGCAGGGCGCGGGCGGTCGTCGGCACTCGCGCGGCCATGTTCGCGCCCGTCGCCGACCTCGGCCTCGTCGTGCTGTGGGACGACGGTGACGACGTCCACGCCGAACCCCACGCTCCCTACCCGCACCCCCGCGACGTCCTCGCGCTGCGCGCGCACAGGGCGAACGCGGGCGCGCTCATCGGAGGGTTCACGCGGACCACCGACGCGACCCAGCTGGTGGAGACCGGGTGGGCGCACGCACTTGCCGCCAGCCGTGACGGCGTCCGGGCGGTGATGCCCCGCGTCCGCTACGTGGGGGAGGACGCGCAGCTCGCGCGTGACGCCGCCGCCCGCACGGCGCGCCTGCCGAACGTCGCGTTCGAGGCCGCCCGGAGCGCCCTTGAGGACGGGCCCGTCCTCGTGCAGGTGCCGAGGCGCGGCTACGTCCCCGGCATCGCGTGCGGACGGTGCCGGGAGCCGGCCCGGTGCCAGGCGTGCCAGGGGCCGCTGGCGCTGGCGTCGTCCCATGCCGCTCCCTATTGCCGGTGGTGCGGGCGCATCGCGGGCGACTGGCACTGCCCCGAATGCGGCTTCTTCCAGGTGCGGGCCGTCGTGGTGGGCGCGAAACGCACGGCGGAGGAACTCGGCAGGGCGTTCCCCGGCGTCCCCGTACGCACGTCCGGGCGCGACGCGATACTCGAACGGGTCGGCCCAGAGCGTGCTCTGGTGGTGTCCACGCCGGGGGCGGAACCGCCTGCGGACGAGGGCTACCGGGCCGCGCTGCTGCTGGACGGCTGGGTCCTGCTGGGCCGCCCCGACCTGCGCGCCGGCGAGGAGGCGCTGCGCCGCTGGATGAACGCGGCGTCGCTGGTCCGCCCGCAGGGTCCGGTCATCGTGGCCGCCGAAGGGGCGCTGCCGGCCGTGCAGGCGCTCGTCCGCTGGGATCCGGCGACGTACGCGGAGCGCGAGCTGGCCGAGCGGAGGGAGGCGGGGTTCCCGCCCGCCGCGCGGATGGCGTCGCTCACCGGCTCCCCGGCCGCGATCCGGGAGCTTCTGGGCGATGCCAGGCTGCCGGAGGGGGCGGAGGTGCTCGGGCCGGTGCCGGTGCCCGTCCCCGCGGCGCCGGCGGGAACAGGCGTCCAGGAGAAGGAGCGCGCGCTGATACGCGTGTCCCGTCCCGCAGGACACGCCCTGGCGCGCGCGCTGAAGGAAGCCCAGGGTGTGCGCAGTGCACGTAAAGCCACGGAGACCGTACGCGTGCAGATCGACCCCCTGGAGCTGATCTGACCAATAGGGTTCTCGGGTGGGCGACAACTGGGTGGAGAGCACCGCCGGCGACCTGCGGCGGTGGGCGGACGAACGCGGCGAGGCGCTGGACGAGCAGGGGGTCCGCATCCTGCTCGGCCTGGCGCGCGAGGAGATGGGCCTCGCGGGGCCCGGCGAGCTGACCCCGGAGGGGGTCCGCACGCTGCTGCTGGAGGTCTTCCCCGAGAACGTGGTCGCCGGGAGCGACGACGTCCCCACCGTCCTGGACGCCTTCCGCAAGATCGTCGGCCATCTGGGCGACACCGGCGCGGTCGCCGCGCCGGACGCCGCCGCGCTGGCCGCGGAGATCGACCGGACGGGGCCCGAGTTCGCCGAGGTCGTGGCCGCCGTCGACAGCGAGGAGCGGCAGGCCGCCGCCGAGGTGATCGGCGGGCTGATGCAGGCCGACGGGGTCTCGCTGGACGACCAGGAGGCCGTCGACGCGTGGGTGCGCGCGTTCGAGGAGCTGCCGGAGTCCGAGCGCTACGCCCGCACCGAGGAGTACCTGCGGCTGGCGGGCGAGCTGGTCGTCCCGCCGGTGCGGCAGGCGCCCCGGGACGCGGTGGCCGCCGCCGCGCGCGCCTCCCGCCTGACCGGGGCGGTCCTGGCCCTGGCCGACTGGACGGGCGAGCGCGCCCTCACCGAGCACGACACGCTCACCGACGAGGACATCGGCGCCGCCGAGGCCGCCCTGGGGCTGGAGGTCCCGCGCCGCCACGGGCAGATGGAGGACGAGGGCGAGCTGGAGCGCCTGTGGTGGGCCGCCGTCGAGGCCGACGTCATCACGGCCGAGAACGGCCGCGCCGCCCCCGGCCCGGCGCTCGCCCGCCTCAGGTCCGAGGACGACGAGGAGTTCCTCGCCGCCTGGCTGCCGCTGTTCGAGTCGATGGTGGTGCCCGGCCACGACTACGCGGACGGCCTGGACGCGGTGGAACTCGTCCAGAACGAGATGACCGGCGTCCTCATCCACCTGTACGAGCAGGAGGGGCCGACGGAGCCGGAGATCCTGGCCGGGGCGCTGCTCGGCCATGTCGAGGAGGCGTACGACCTCTCCGACGCCGAGGCCATGGGCGCCCTCGTCCGGGACGCGGTCCACCTGGAGCTGGCGACCCTGCGGGACTGGGGGGTCGTCGAGCCGTCCGGCGAGGGGCGGGCGCTGACGCCGCTCGGCGTGTGGGCCGTCCGGGAGCTGCTGCTGGCGGACGGGTTCACCGCTCCCGTCATCGGCGAGCTGGCCGGTGCCCGCGCGTCGGAGCTGATCGCCGGGCTCACCTGGTACCGGCCCGACGCCGCCGACGAGGAGATCGACGGCTGGCTGGCCGCCCACGACCCGAAGGACGCCGCCGCCGACCTGCTGGACGTCATGCGCACAGGCGGACCGGGCGCCCGCAACCTCGCCGCGGCCGTCCTGCACCGGATCGGGCCGGAGGCCGCGGGCGTGGTCCGCGCCGCGCAGGAGCATCCGCTGGTGTCGCCCTACGCCGCGCTCTGGCTGAACGCCGTCGGCGACCCGGCCGGGCGGGAGCTGGCCCGCGAGGAGTACCTGTGGGTGTTCGTCGACACCGTCGCCGGGATGCTGGAGACCGCCGAACCGTCGGAGGCGGTCGAGGCGGCCCTCATCGACGCGCCGCCTGAGGCGGAGATGAAGGACATGGTCGACGACCTGTGGCGCACCGAGCATCCTGGGGCGGCCGACGTCCTTGAGGCGTTGGGCGCGCACCACCCCGACAAGGCGACCGCCAAGGCCGCGCGTACCGCCGCCTACAAGGCGCGCTCGGCCCGCCAAGGGGCGCACCGCGGCGTGTGAATCACCGTCGGATGTCTCCGTAGACTGGACGGATACATCGCCAGAACGTCAGAAGACCTTGCAGGGAACGGAGTCCCCGTTGGCCGTCAAGCCCATCCGCCTCTTCGGCGACCCCGTGCTGCGCACGCCCGCGGAGCCGGTGAAGGACTTCGACAAGGAGCTGCGCCAGCTCGTCAAGGACCTCACCGACACGATGATCGACGCTCCGGGCGCGGGCCTGGCCGCGCCGCAGCTCGGCGTGGGCCTGCGCGTGTTCACCTACTACGTCGACGACCGTCTCGGGCACCTGGTCAACCCCACGCTCGACCTGACCGACGAGCAGGAGACCGACGACGAGGGCTGCCTGTCCCTGCCCGGCCTCGCGTTCCCCACGCCGCGGTCGCTCGGGGTGGTGGCGAAGGGCTTCAACATGCACGGCGAGCCCATCACGCTGGAGGGCACGCACCTGCTGGCGCGCTGCGTCCAGCACGAGACCGACCACCTCGACGGGATCATCTTCATCGACCGGATGGACCCCGAGCAGCGCAAGGCGGCGATGAAGGCGATCCGGGAGGCCGAGTGGTTCGGCGACCCGGTGCCCGTCGTCAAGGAGTCGCCGCACCGGACCCTCGGGCAGGCGATCTAGGTGCGGCTGGTCTTCGCGGGCACCCCGGACACCGCGCTCCCGGCGCTCACGGCGCTGCTGGGCTCCTCGCACGAGGTGGCCGCGGTCGTGACCCGGCCCGACCGCCCGTCGGGCCGTGGGCGGCGGCTCAGCGCCTCCCCGGTGGCGGAGCTCGCCGCCGAGGCCGGCGTGGAGGTGCTCAAGCCCGCCAAGGCCCGCGACCCCGAGTTGCTCGACCGGCTCCGCGAGATCGCGCCCGACTGCTGCCCGGTCGTCGCCTACGGGGCGCTGCTGCCCCGCGAGGCCCTGGGCATCCCGCGGCACGGCTGGGTGAACCTGCACTTCTCGCTGCTGCCCGCCTGGCGCGGCGCGGCACCGGTCCAGCGCGCGATCCTGCACGGCGACGACATGACCGGCGCGGCCACGTTCCAGATCGAGGAGGGCCTCGACACCGGCCCCGTCTTCGGCGTGCTCACCGAGCCGATCCGGCCGACCGACACCTCCGGCGAGCTCCTGGGGCGGCTCGCCGTCGCCGGGGCGAGCCTGCTGCTGGACACCATGAACGGCATCGAGGCCGGCGTCCTCGAACCGCGTCCGCAGCCGACCGAGGGCGTGTCCCACGCGGCGAAGCTCACCCCCGAGGACGGCCGCGTCGACTGGGGGAGCCCCGCCCTGCACATCGACCGCCTCGTGCGCGCCTGCACGCCCGCCCCCGGCGCGTGGACGAGCTTCCGCGACGCGCGCCTCAAGCTGGGGCCGGTCCGCCTCGCGCCGGACGCCGACAAGCTCGCGCCCGGCGAGATCCGTCCGGGGAAGAACGAGGTGCTGGTGGGGACGGCCACGCACCCCGTCGCGCTCGGCGACGTCCAGCCGCAGGGCAAGCGCCCCATGGCCGCCGCCGACTGGGCCCGCGGCCTCAACCTCTCTGCCAAGGACGCACTGCACTGATGCCACCCGCCCGCAACCGCCGCCACGCTCCGAACCGCAGGCCCGGCGGTCCCCGCAGGACGGGCCGTCCGCAGGACCTGGTCCGCCGCACGGCGTTCGACGTGATCCGCGCGGTCGAGACCCGCGACGCGTACGCGAACCTGCTGCTGCCCAAGCGCCTGCACGACCGCGCCCTGACCGGACGCGACGCCGCCCTCGCCACCGAGCTGACCTACGGCACCCTGCGCGGCCGCGGCACCTACGACGCGATCCTCGCGCTGTGCAGCGACCGGGAGCTGCGCCGCGTCGACGCCCCGCTGCTGGACGTCCTGCGCCTCGGCGCCCACCAGATCCTCGCCACCCGCATCCCGCCGCACGCGGCCGTGGGGACGGCCGTGGAGCTGGCCCGGTCGGTGGCGGGCCCCGGCCAGGCGAAGTTCGCCAACGCGGTGCTGCGCAAGGTCGCGACCCGCGACATGGACGCCTGGCTGGAGATCGTGGCGCCCGCCGACGCCGACCCGACGACCCGGCTCTCGATCGCGCACAGCCACCCCAAGTGGATCGTGTCCGCGCTGCGCGACGCCGTCGGGCCCGGTGAGATCGACGAACTCCTCGCGGCCGACAACGCCCGCCCCAGGGTGACGCTCGTGGCCCGCCCAGGCCGGGCCACACTGCAGGAGCTTTACGAGGCCGGTGCTGAGCCCGCCCCGTACTCGCCCTACGCCGCCGTGCTGCCCGAAGGCGACCCCGCGGGGATCGCCGCCGTCCGGGAGGGGCGCGCAGCCGTCCAGGACGAGGCGAGCCAGATGGTCGCTTTGGCCTTGGCCGAAGCCCCTCTGGACGGCCGTGACGCCCGCTGGGCCGACCTCTGCGCCGGCCCCGGAGGCAAGGCGGGGATCCTCTCCGGCCTCGCCACCCAACGCGACGCACGTCTCCTGGCAGCCGACGTCCAACCGCACCGCGCGGCGCTGGTGCAGCGTGCGGTCGACGCGCGCGCGGGCGTGGTCGCGGCCGACGGCACCGCCCCCGCCTGGCGTCCCGGTGCCTTCGACCGGGTCATGGTGGACGCGCCCTGCACCGGCCTGGGTGCGCTCCGCCGCCGCCCCGAGGCCCGCTGGAGGCGAGGCCCCGAAGCGGTCGCCGAACTCGGCACCCTGCAGCGCGGCCTCCTCGCCACGGCACTGGACTCCGTCCGCCCCGGCGGTGTGGTCGCCTACGTCACCTGCTCCCCGCACCTGGCCGAGACCCGCGTCGTGGTCGACGACGTCCTGCGCAAGCGCGACGACGTGGAACGGCTCGACGCGCCGTCGGTGCTGACGTCGCTCAGCTCCGGCCTCTCCGAGCTGGGAGACGGCCCCTACGCGCAGTTCTGGCCGCACCGCCACGGCACCGACGCGATGTTCCTGGCCCTACTGCGCCGCACCTGAGCGACTGAGGGGGGACCCGTGCTGACCAGCTTCATGCTCTTCATGTCGTACCTGGGCAGCTCGGCTTTCTACGTCCCGCTGCTGCTGGCGCTCTTCTGGTGCGTCGCACCGCGCCTCGCGGCGCGGGCCGCGGTCCTGCTGCTGTCCGGAGCGCTCCTCAACACGCTCCTGAAGCTGGTGTTCCACCAGCCGCGCCCCTACTGGACGGACCCGGCCATCAAGGGCAGGCAGTCGCTGTCCTCCTTCGGGATGCCGTCCGGCCACGCCCAGAACGGCATCGTGGCGTGGGGCTTCTTCGCCGCGCAGAGCAGTCGCAGGCTCCTGTGGGTGGGCGCCGCCGTCATCATCGCCTTGATCGGGGTGTCCCGCGTCTACCTGGGCGTCCACTCGACCAGTCAGGTCCTTGCGGGATGGGCCATCGGCCTGACCCTCCTGGTGGCCTTTCTCGCGCTGGAACCCATCGTCGTCCCGTGGTGGACCAGCCGTCATCTGGCCGTGCAGTTGGCGCTCTCTCTGGCGATAGCCCTGCTGCTGCTGGCCGCGGCCTGGGGCGCGTGGCAGCCGCTGGAGAACTGGCACTGGCCCCAAGCCTGGGCGGACGCCATCAGGGCGGCCGGAGGGCGGACCGAACCCGTCACCCTGACCGACTCGGCGCGGGCGTCCGGCGGGCTCGGCGGCGCGATCGCGGGCCTGTCCGTCCTCGCCGCGCGCGGCTGGTTCGACCCCGGCGGGAACCCCTGGCAGCGGCTGGCGCGCCTCCCGGTCGGCTTCGCCGGCGCCGCCCTCATCGCCGCGCTGGACGTGCTGCCGGACGCGGCGAACATCGCCCAGGCGTTCGCCGTGCAGGCGCTCCTCGCCCTGTGGGTCACCGCCGGCGCGCCGGAGGCGTTCGTCCGGCTGCGGCTGGCCGCCCGCCCCACCCCCGGCATCACCCGGGCGGGTGAGGATCCGGCCGAGCTGCGCCAATAGACTCGGGGCATCATGGCTCCACAGATCTCACCCAGCATCCTGTCCGCCGACTTCGCCCGCCTGGCCGAGGAGATCGCGCGCATCTCCGGTTCGGCCGACTGGGTCCACGTCGACGTCATGGACAACCACTTCGTCCCGAACCTCACCCTCGGGCTGCCGGTCGTCCAGGCACTGCTGGACCACAGCCCGCTGCCGCTCGACTGCCACCTGATGATCGAGGACCCCGACCGGTGGGCGCCGGAGTACGCCGAGGCGGGCGCGAAGAGCGTCACCATCCACGCCGAGGCGGCGAAGGCCCCCATCCGCACCCTGCGCACCATCCGCGCCGCCGGCGCGCGCGCGGGACTCGGCGTCAACCCGGCCACTCCCGTGGACGGCTTCGAAGACCTCCTCGGCGAGATCGACATGCTCCTGCTGATGACCGTCGAGCCGGGCTTCGGCGGCCAGAAGTTCCTGGACGTCGTCCTGCCGAAGGTGCGCCGGGCCCGCGAGCTGATCAAGGGCCGCGACCTGCCCGTCTGGCTCCAGGTCGACGGCGGCGTCAGCGCCGAGACGATCGAGCGCTGCGCCGGGGCCGGCGCGGACGTCTTCGTCGCGGGCAGCGCCGTCTACGGCGCCGACGACCCGGCCGAGGCGATCCGCAACCTCCGCGCCCAGGCCGAGGAGGCCACGGCCAAGGCGAACTGGTGATCCTGCCCTGCGCGGCCGTGCTGTTCGACGTGGACGGCACCCTGGTCGACTCCACGCCCCTCGTCGAGCGCGCGGCCCGCGCTTGGGCCGCCGAGTACGGCATCGACCCGGACGAGTTCCTGTCCGACGCCCACGGCCGCCGCACGAGCGACCGCGTAGCCGACTTCCTTCCGCCCGACCAGGTCCGCGACGCCACCGCACGCCTGGACGCGCTGGAATCAACCGGCACCGACGGAATCACCGCCCTCCCGGGCGCGGTGGACCTCCTGACCGCCATGAACGGCCTGCCCCACGCCTTCGTCACCTCGATGGACAGGGCGCAACTGAAACTCCGCACGACCGTGGCAGACGTCCCCCTCCCACCCGTAGTCGTCACCGCCGAAGACGTCCCGAACGGCAAACCCGACCCGTCCGGCTACCTCCAGGCAGCCGCGCACCTGGGCGTCGACCCGTCCACTTGCGTAGTCATCGAGGACGCCCCGGCCGGCATAACCGCGGGCCGCGCCGCCGGAGCCACCGTCCTGGCGGTGACCACGAGCCACGACCGCTCCGTCCTCACCGCGGCCCACCACATCGTCGCCGACCTGACCACCGTGGTCGCGACGCCGGAGGGCGTCCGCCTCACGGTGTGACACGCTCGCCCGAACCGGTGCATTCCGGTTGCGGCGGCGGCCCGGACTCCTGAAGTCTGGCTCCGTGATCAACGAGGTACGGGCCTCCGCCCGGATCGCGGTCGCCTGGTCGGCCGTGCTCCTGTGCCTGGTGATCGCCTCGGCGGCGGTGCAGCTCGCGGGGCGCTCGGACGGCGAGGCCCGGCCGGTGCGCGCCCCCGTCGTGGTCATCGGCGTCGCCGGACTGGCCTGGGGCGACATCCGCGCCGACCAGACCCCGAACCTGTGGCGCCTGCTCGCCGGGGGCGCCGCCGCCGGGGCCGCGACGGTCCGCACGACCGGCGGCCCGGCCTGCGCGTCCGACGGCTGGCTGTCGCTGTCGGCGGGGCAGGCGAGCGTGGGGCCGCGCACGGACGGCGGCGAGTGCGCGCCGCTCCCGCCGGTGCGGGGGACGGGCGGCGGCGCCCGGGTGCAGCGGTGGGACCGGCTCGTCGACGCCCAGCGCCGGTCCGAGTTCTCACCCCGTCCCGGCGCACTGGGCATGGCGCTGGCCGAGCACGAGGGCTGCGCGACGGCCATCGGCCCCGGCGCCGCGATCGCGCTGGCACGGCCGGACGGGACCGTCGACCGCTACAGCGCCACCGTGGCGGACGCCGCGCTCGGCTGCCCGGTCACGGTGATCGACGGCGGCCAGGTCGTGGAGTCCGGCTCCGGCCGGCTGGACTCGCTGGCCCGCATCGACGCGTTCGCGGGCGGCGTACTGGAGCGCCTCGGCGACCGGGCCACCGTGCTCGTCCAGGGCGTCTCCGAACCGCCGGGCGGGACGCCGTACCTCGCGGTGAGCATGGTCGACGGCCCGGCGACGGGCGCCCGTCCCGCCCCCGCCCTGCTGACGGTCTCCTCGACCCGCTGGGGCGGGGTCGTGCGGCTGCTGGACGTGCCGAGTACCCTGCTCGCGGCGGTCGGCGCCCCCGAGCCCGCGGAGTTCAGCGGCGCGCCGATCTCCCTGGGCCGGGCGCGTCCCACCGACCCGACGACGACCGTCCACGAACTCGGCGCCGTCACCACCACGGACCAGACACTGCGCCGCTGGTCGGCCCTGCTGCTGCTCATGGCGGCCGCGACGCAACTCGCCCTGTACGCCGCGGCGGTGATCGTCCGGCGCCGCCCGCCCCCGGGCCCTGGCCGCCGACGGCTGAAGCGCCTCTTCATCCACGCGACGCTCGCGTTCTCGGTGCTGCCGGTATCGGTGTACCTGGTGTCGCTGACGCGCTGGTGGCACGCGCCGTTCCCGGACGCGGCCCTGTGGGGCGCCCTGGCGGTCACCGTCGTGCTCGCCGCCGTGCCGGCCCGGCTCCTGCCCGCGCGTCCGCTATGGCGGGTGCCGCTCGCCGTGGCGCTGCTCACCTTCAGCGTGCTGGTCGTGGACGCGGCGACCGGCACGCTCCTGCACCGCGCCAGCCCGTTCGGCCCCTCGGCGCTGTACGGCGGGCGCTACTACGGATTCGGCAACTCCACCTTCGCCGTCTTCGCCGTCGCCGCGCTGGTGGCCGCAGGGGCCGCCGCCGCCGAACTGACCGCCCGCGGCCGCCGCCGGACGGCCGCGGCCGCCGTGACCGCGATCGGGGCCATCGCGGTGGCGGTCGACACCTGGCCGGCCTGGGGCGCCGACGTGGGCGGCGGTCTCGCCCTGATCCCGGGGGCGGCGGTGCTGGCCTTCGCCGTGGCCGGGGTGCGGCTGACCCCGGCGCGGCTGGTCGCCGTCGGCGCGGCCTCGGTGGCGGTGGTCGCGGCCGTGGCGCTGCTGGACTGGCTGCGCCCCGCCACCTCACGCACCCACGCCGGACGCTTCGTGCAGGACGTCCTCGACGGCGAGGCGTGGCAGCTCATCGACCGCAAGGCGGGCTACGCACTCTCCTCCCTGGCAGGCGGCCCACTGGCCTGGGGCACGGCCCTCGTCCTCATCCTCCTGGTGCTGGCACTCGCCTGGCCGCACCGGTTCTCACCCCGTTATCTCGACGCCGCCCTGCACCAATGGCCGACCCTCCGCCCCACCCTCGCCGCCGTCCTGACCACCTGCACGATCGGCGCCGTGGTCAACGACTACGGCATCCGCCTCATCACCTACGGCCTCATCACCGTCCTCCCCCTCCTGGCCCTGACCTGCGCCCGCACCACCCAAGAACCCAACGAACACAACACCCAGACAAAGGACGACCCGACCAAGGCCAGTCCGGAAGCAGAGCCCCAGCCATAACCAGGGCCACCGCGATACGTGTCAGTGTCAGCGGGTGACCAGCTCTGGCGCACACCGGCGCAGACCCTCGATCGAGTACGTGCCGACCGGCAAACCCGCCCCGTCCCGCTACCTCCGGGCAGCCCCGCACCTTGGCGTTGGCCCGTCCACCTGCACGGTCATTGAGGACGCCCCCGCTCTCCTCCTGGGGCCGCGCCGTCGGCGATGCCGGGGGGCGTCCTGACCAGCCACCCGGCGGAGTCTCTGACGGCGGTGCGCCACACCGTCCAGACCCTGACCCATGTGAAGGCAACCCATACCGCCCTCCACCTGATCGCCTCCGGCTGATAGGCCCGACATGGAGCCGCCCTCGCCCGGCCGAGCGCTGGCCGCCCAAGACATGCTCGCGGGCGGGAAGATCTTGGGGCCCGAGCACAGGCGCTGGAGGCGGAGCGGTGGCCGGCGTTCATCCAGTCCCCAAAGGGCGGATCCTGCGCAGATTGCACTTCGTCGCCTTTTGATGACCAGGTGTATCGGTTGGCGATGGAACAAATTAGGACGCCTGGGACGTGGCTCAGGTCTACAGAGTTTTCTTGTGATCTAGATCACAAAGCAAGATCGTCTGAGTGTCTTCCCCCAGCTTGACTGTGGAGTTAACTTAAAGCGACTTCAACGACCCTTTATGCCTTGGGGTTCACATATGGTTCGCGGTGTGGCATGCCGTTGTGCGGCGGTTCTCCGTTCGTTGTTGTGGCGGAGTCCCGGCCGAATGGCCCACCTGGTGGCGTTGCTCATGGTGGCCGGTTTGCTGCAAGTGCCGATCGCCGTTGTTGCGCTTGAATCCGCGGGTCACGCCGATGAACCGAAGGTGACGGCGGCTCAAGGAGCCGAGACCGAGCAGGAGGCGGTCGCGGCCGCGGAGCGGACAGGTGAACCGGTCGAGGTCACCTCTCGGCGTGGGGAAAGGCGCACGGTGAGGGCGCTGCCGAATGGTCGGATCGAGGTCGAGCAGCATCTCCAGCCGATTCGCGCACGTCAGGGCGGTGAATGGGTCGGCATTGACGCTACCCTGCGCCGTTCGGGTGACGCGATCGTTCCGGCCGCGACCACTGTCGGGCTCCGGTTCTCCGCCGGCGGGAACGGTCCGATGGTCGAGATGACGCGGGCCGGCCGCAAGCTCGCCCTGACCTGGCCTCAGCCGCTGCCCGAACCGGCTCTGGACGGGGACACCGCCGTCTATGTGGGCGTGGCCGGTCCGGATGTCGATCTGCGGCTGCAGGCGCTGCCGGACGGGTTCGCCACGTGTTGGTGATCAAGACCGCGGACGCCGCCAAGGATCCGCGGGTGGCCTCGTTGTCGCTGGCGCTGTCGGCCACGCGCTTGACGGTGACCGAGGAGCAGGACAGCGGAATGCTGAAGGCCACCGATCCCAGTTCGGGCGCGGTGGTGTTCCAGGCACCGTCGCCGTTGATGTGGGATTCTTCCCAGCCGGCCGCTCCAGCACCGCAGACCCGCACGCAGACGACTGTGGACGCGGCCGAGGAGCCGGGAGAAGGGGCCAAGACGGCTGTCGTCGACGTCGCTGTCGGGGACGGCGCGCTCACGTTGACGCCGGATCAGGGGCTGCTGACGGCGCCGGACACCACGTTCCCGGTGTACATCGATCCGATGTACCGGACGCTGCTGGCGTCGTCGTGGGGCTTGGTGTCGTCGGGGTATCCCGATGAGAACTACCCTCTTTTCGATGGCCGGTCCACCGAGGGTGTGGGGCGGTGTGAGGTCGGCAAGGATTCCCGCTGCGTCAAGGACCAGACCAAGCGCCTGTTCTACCGGATGGAACTGCCGCCGCTGAAAGGCCGCTATATCCAGAGTGCGGAGTTCATCGCCTATGAGACCAGCGCCTACAACTGCAGCAATTCGACTGTGGTGGAGTTGTGGCGGACCTCGGCGTACACCTCGTCGGCGACGTGGAACAACACCAAGAGGACCTGGCCCAATGGCGGCGCGTGGGGTGAGGTTCTGGACACTCGGGATGTGGCGTACTGCTCGAGGGCGCCGGTGGAGTTCGGCGGTGCGAAGCTGCGCGAGCATGTGCAGGACGCGATCGGCAAGGGCTACGGCACGATCACCTTCGGGTTGAAGGCCTACAACGAGACGACGATGGACTGGTGGAAGCGGTTCGCCGAGGACGCCTACCTGAAGGTGCAGTACAACAACCCGCCGCTGCAGCCCGATAACGACACCATGTTCGCCGACCCCGGCACCAAGTGCCTGCCCAGTTGGGAGGCGCAGACGGTCAACCGCATCCCCACGGTGTACGCCTACCTCAAGGACCCCGACACCGAGGACAGGAACAAGGTGCGGGGCCAGTTCGCCTTGAACTGGGACGCCGGCGACGGCAAAGGCTTCATCGCCCGGTGGTTCTCGGATCTGACGGCTCCGAAGGCCTCGAACAGCAAGTTCGACACGCCGCTGCCCTCCAACATCCCGCCGGGGAAGCTGATCGGTTGGAATGTCCGGGCCTACGACGGTGAGCAATACGGTCCGTGGGCCTCGGATGGGGCGCAGATAGCCTGCTACTTCTACTACGACCCCGCCAAACCCGGTAAGCCGACCATCACCTCGACGGACTATCCACAGGACGGCGCCGAGCACGGCGGCGTCGGCCAGCCCGGCTCATTCACCATCGCCGATTCCGCTGGTGTCGCCGACCGGTACCTCATCACGTTGAATGGGGGGCCCTCGCGCACGGTGGCCACTACCGCCGGCGCGGCGCAGCAGGTGCAGATCGCTCCGACCCGGTTCGGCCCCAACGTGCTGACGGTGCAGGCGCTGGCGCCCTCCAACCAGAACGGCCCGGTCGTCTCCTATGAGTTCCGTGCGAACAAGGGGTCGGCTCCGGTGGCCGGTTTCGCTCTGGACGAGCCGGCGGGTGCCACGGCGGTGCAGGCCGTGACGCGTGACGGTGAACCGGCCGTCTCTGCGACCGTGCACGGCGGCGCCACCCTGGGCACGGTCGGCCATATCGACCAGGCCGCCCAGTTGGACGGCTCGACTGGCTATGCCTCGACCAGCGCCCCGCTGGTCGACACCAGCCAGAGCTTCGCCGTTTCGGTCTGGGCCAAAGTGGACGCGTCCGACCCCGACAACGACTTCGCAGCACTGTCGATGGAGGGCGTCCACGAGAGCGCCTTCTATCTGAAGTACGTCAAGGACACCCGCAAGTGGGTGTTCGGCCGGACAGCGACCGACACCGCTGACGCGCCCGGGTGGTACCAGGCGTCCTCCGCGGCGCCGGCCCGGACCGGTGAATGGACGCACCTGGTGGGTGTCTGGGACGCGCTGGCCAACACGATGCAGATATATGTCAACGGTGACCGCGGCAACGACAGCCCGGTGATACCGGCGATGTGGAAGGCCACAGGCGGCCTGCAGATCGGGCGTTCCAAGTACAAGGACGTCCAACTCGACCACTGGCCCGGTCAACTCGACGACGTGCGGATCTACGACCGTATCGTCGGGGACGAGGAAATCAAGAAGATGGTCACCGACCATCCAGTGCTCAAAGCCCGGTGGATGCTGAACGAGACCGGCGAGGCGGACTCATTCCCGCCCGGAGCACCCGACCTGCTGTTCCACAATGGCGCGGCCATTGATCCGGGAGCGGGGTTCGGGTGGGGAACCTCGATGGCGGGGCTGATGCTCGGGGCGGGCACGTTCGCCGAGACGCTGGCCCCACCGGTGTGGACGAACGAGAGCTTCACCATCGCCGGGTGGGTGCGCAATATGGGGGGTCCACAGCAGGCGGCCACGGTGTTCTCCCAGCCCGGTACCCAGGCGAACGCGTTTGTGTTGCGGTACGTGCCCGGCGAGGATCCGGTCGATCAAGGCAGTTGGCAGGTCGCGCTGCGCGGATCGGACGATGCGGCCGCAGCACCGATCGTGGTTTCGCATTCCAATTTCAGTCCGGGCGACTGGGTGCACCTGGCAGTGGTGTACGACGCGCTGCGGGACCGGGTCAGCCTTTACGCCAACGGGCAACTCGATGAAACCTCTGATGGGGTCTCGCAGGAGGACGGCGCGATCCCCTTCGAAGCGAATAACAACGGCGGCCTCCAAGTGGGCCGCAACAAGTTCGGTGCCGCCGATGGCACCGAGTTCTGGCCGGACGCGATGGACGACCTGTGGGTTTACCAAGCCGCGCTCACACAACCCCAGCTCGCCAGCCTCGCCGTCAACATGGAACTCCCTTCCGGATCAGGGCCCTGACCACCACATCCGGCCGCCAGCCGGGCGACGGCCGGAAAAGAGCCCCCTCTTGAACTTGATGCATGCCGAGCGTGCCCGTTGAGGACCGCCCTGTGGAGGATGTCGTGAAGGCAGGCCGAGTGAAGCTCCGTCGCCGGACGCTGGTGCTGGAACCGCGCCGGTCGGCGCGGGCCACTGCGATCGTGACCGCGGTGGCGCTGGCCGCAGGGCTGCTGTCGGTCCCTCCGGCATTGGCCGAGCCGCCGAACTCCCACCGGCCCAAGGTTGAGGACCACGAACGGGTGGTGGACGGCCGGCCCCTGAAGGCGCGGCCCCGCAAGGCCGATACGGCCAAGCCGGGTCCGGCGGCCAAGGCGGCGTGGCCCGCGCCCGGCACCGCGGAAGTGAAGGTGCCGTCCGGCGCGGACACAGGCCGCACTGCACGCGCCGCGGGCGCCGCCAAGGCGGGCGCACTCCCCGTGGAGATCCTGGGGCCTGGCGGAAGCCCCGCCGCACGAACGGCGCCGCCGGCAGAACGGGTACGGGTCCAGGTGCTGGACCGGCAGGCGGCCCGCACCGCAGGCGTGGACGGATTGGCGTTCACAGTCGCCCGCACCGATGCCGCCGCACCGGGGCGGGTCAAGCTTCGGCTGGACTACTCGGCGTTCGCGCAGGCGTTCGGCGGAGCCTACGGGCCCAGGCTGCGGCTGATGCAGATGCCGGCGTGCGCACTGACGACGCCGGACCAGCCGCAATGCCGCACCCCCAAACCAGTGCCAGCCGATAACAACGGTGTGAGAAAGACACTGACCGCCGAGGTCGAGGCGGCCCCCGCTGCAACCTCCGGATCCCAGGCGGCAGCCGAAGCAGGCCAGAACGGGACGCTGCTGGTCGCCGCTGCCGCCTTTGACAGCTCACAAGGCGATTACAAGGCCACCTCGCTAGAGGCATCGGCGACCTGGCGAGGCGGCGGAAGCACCGGTGACTTCACTTGGTCGTATCCGATGCGGGTTCCACCAGTTCCGGGTGGGTTGACGCCCAACGTCACGATTTCTTACTCATCGGGGAGCGTGGACGGCCGGACGGCCAACTCCAACGGGCAGCCCTCCTGGGTCGGTGAAGGCTTTGAACTATGGCCGGGATACATCGAACGCCGTTACAAGTCGTGTGAGGACGACGGCGCGCCCAAGGACGAGTGGGGTAACTCGCCTGGTGATCAGTGCTGGGGCTATGACAACGCGACCGTGACCTGGAACGGCAAGGGCGGGGAGCTGATCAAGACGTCGGACGGGACCTGGCGGGCCAAGTCCGACGATGGCACCAAGTACGAGAAGTTGACCAGCTCTTCCATCGACAACGGTGACGACAACGGGGAGTACTGGAAGGTCACCACCACCGACGGCACCCGGTACTTCTTCGGCCTCAACCGGGTGCCCGGCTGGGTGAGCGGGAAGCCCGAGACAGGTTCGACATGGACTTCACCGGTGTTCGGTGACGACTCTGGTGAACCGTGCCACGGGTCGTCGTTCGCCACGTCCTGGTGTCAGCAGGCCTACCGCTGGAACCTGGACTACGTCGTCGATCCCAACGGCAACGCGATCCTCTACACCTATGGCCAGGAGACAAACCACTACGGCCGCAACCTCAAGGCCGCCGACGAGACCCCGTACGTGCGCGGCGGATACCTGAAAACGATCTCCTATGGCCTGCGTGAGGACGCGCTGTTCGCCAAGGCACCCGCGCAGGTCACCTTCACCACCTCCGAGCGCTGCATCCCCACCGCGTCCTTCGACTGCGACCCGTCCAAGATCGCCGACAACCCCGACAAGTGGTGGGACGTCCCCTGGGACCTGCACTGCGACTCCGGACAGGAGTGCAAGGACACCCACGGCACCTTGTCGCCGACGTTCTGGTCCCGCAACCGACTCACCCAGGTCACCACCCAAATCCTCAAGACCGACGGATCGGATTACCGGCCAGTCGACTCCTGGTCGATGAGGCATGACTGGGGCCTGGCCGACGTCGAACGCGACCTGCTGCTGGAGGAGATCCAGCACACCGGCCATGCCGCCGACGGCACGAAGACGACTCTGCCGAAGGTCACCTTCCAATCTGTCCAGGCAGCCAACCGGCTCGATGAGGTCGGCGACGACATCCTGGCCTACATCCGCTACCGGGTCGGCACGATCTATGACGAGTCCGGTGGACAGATCGACATCACTTACTCCGACCCCGACTGCACCCTGTCGAACCTGCCGACGCCGGAGACCAATACCACCCGCTGCATGCCGGTCATCTGGACACCGCCAGGCCGGGAAGACCCCATCACCGACTGGTTCCACAAGTACGTGGTGACCAGTGTGATCCAGACCGACCGGACCGGGCTGTCCCCGGACATGGCCACCAAGTACGAGTACCTGGGCGGCGCCGCCTGGCACTTCGACGACGATGACGGGCTGACTAAGGAGAAGAACAAGACATGGTCGCAGTGGCGCGGCTACGGCCACGTCCGCACCCTCACCGGCTCCTACAACACCCCGTCCACGCAGTCCGACACCTACTACCTGCGCGGCATGGACGGCGACCGCAAGACACGTGATGGGGGCACCAAATCGGTGACCGTCTCCGACGGAGAAGGCGGCACCTACACCGACCATGACGCGCTGGCCGGATTCACGCTCAAGACCGCCCAATACACCGGGCCGGGCGGCAGCATCCACTCCAAGACGGTCAACACCCCCTGGCGCGTCCAAACCGCCTCACGCACCCGCCCCTGGGGGACGACCACGGCGAACGTGACCGCGATCGACGATACGCGGACCTGGACCGTCAAGGACGGCGGCGGCTGGCTCCAGACGAGAACCGACAACTCCTATAAGAGCTCGGGCCCCGGCGTCGGACGTGTCACCTCGGTCAGCGACCTGGGCGACGTCGAATCCGACGATGACGACAAGTGCACCCGCACCGACTACGCCGACAACACAAGCGCCTGGATAGTGGACTCCCCGTCACGGGTCGAGACGGTCTCGGTCGCCTGCAGCGTCAACCCCGACAGATCCGCGCAGGTCGTCTCCGACGTCCGCACCTTCTACGACGGACTCGGGTTCGGTGAAGGCCCGACTGCGGGAAACGTCACCAAGGTCGAGACCATCGCTTCTCACGATGGCAATTCGCCGACGTATGTAGTGAAAGCTCAGTCCGCCTACGACGGCTACGGGCGTCCGACCCAGGTCACGGACGCGGCGAACCAGACCACGACGACGTCCTACACCGACACCCAGGGATTGAACACCCAGGTCACCACCACGACACCGCCGGCCAAGCCTGATGTCTCCTCGACGGCGTTGACCACGGTGAAGTACCTCGATCCGGCATGGGGTGTCCCGGTCACCACCATTGACCAGTCCAACATGGGGCTGCGCACCGACTACGCCTACGATCCGCTCGGCCGGCTGACCAAGGTGTGGCTGCCCAACCAGTCCAAGGCCAACGGCCGCGAACCCAACTACGAATACAGCTACCGCGTCACCGAAGGCCAGATCGTCGCAGTCACCACCCAGACGCTGACCGCCACCGGCGCACAGCGGCTGGCGGAGATCGAACTGCTGGACGGATGGCTCCGGCCCCGCCAAACCCAAGTACCCGGCCAGACCGGACGGCTGATCAGCGACACCTTCTACGACAACCGCGGACAAGTCGTCAAAACCTACGCCGCCTACGCGGCCGAGGGCGCCCCTACCACCGAACTGTTCGGCATCGGCACCCCCGGCAACATCGAGACCCAGGCCCACACCGAGTACGACGGCCTGGGCCGCAAGACCATCGAGAAACTCACTTCTGGCAACGGCTCCCAGCCCGACTCCGAACTGTGGCGCACCACCTACAGCTACGGAGGCGGCAACCGCGTCTCGGTCACCCCGCCGTCCGGCGGCATCGCCAACGCGCAGATCACCGACGCCCGCGGGCAGGTGATCGAACGCCGGCAGTACAAAGCCGCGACTCTGACCGGCGAGTACGACGCGACTCGCTACACCTACACCCCTGCCGGGCAGGTCGCCACGGTCACCGACCCGTCGGGGAACACCTTCACCACCAGCTACGACCTGCGCGGTCGCAAGATCCGGACCACCGACCCCGACAAGGGGACCACGACCTTCGCCTACGACGACCTGGATCGCCTGGTCTCCACCACCGACGCCCGCGGCAAAAAGATTTTCGTCGACTATGACGGGCTGAGCCGCAAGACCGCCACCCACGACGGGGCAGCCGACGGATCGCTCCTGGCCTCCTGGACTTACGACACCGCACCCTTCGGCAAGGGCAAGCTGGCCACCGCCACCAGACACACCAGCGACGGCGACTACACCAGCACCGTCCGCCACTACGACCAGCTAGGCCGCGCCGACAAGACAACCCTCACCATCCCCGCCTCACAAGGCGCACTAGCTGGCCAGTACCAGTTCTCCACCCAGTACGGCCTAGACGAAACCATTTTGGGCCAGGGGCGTCCCGCCGCCGGCGGCCTTTCTGCCGAGAGCGTCACCTACCAGTACGACGACCTTCTGCGCCCCACGGGCATGAACGGCGGGACAAGCCCCACCGATCAGACGCCCTACGTCAACGACGCCCTCTACACCCCCACCAACAAGCCCAACCTGCTCGAACTCGGGCCCGACGGCAAACACACCTGGCAGACCTTCACCTACCAGTACGGCACCCAGCGCCCGGCCACCGCCCGCACCCTGCACGAAGGCGTCCAAGGCGACGACCGCTACGCCACCTACCACTACACCGACGCCGGCACCATCACCTCGATCACCGACGTCTCCCGCGACGGCGTCGACAACCAGTGCTTCACCTATGACCACCTGCAACGCCTGACCCAGGCCTGGACGCAGAGCACCACTGACGCCTGCGCCACCCAACCATCTGCCTCGCTGATCGGCGGCCCGGCCCCATACTGGCAGTCCTTCACCTACGACAAGGCCGGAAACCGCACAGGCGAGACCCGGCACGGCATCGGCGGCACCACCGACACCACCCGCACCTACACCTACGCACCCGCAGGCCAAGGCAACCGCCTCACCCAGGTCACCCAGACCGGCCCCACCGGCCAACGCACCGACACCTACACCTACGACGCCGTCGGTAACACCACCAAACGCGCCATCGACACCGGCCCCACCAACACCGGCCAGACACTGGAATGGAACACCGAAGGCGAACTGACCAAGGTCACCGAAAACGGCAACGACCTCACCTTCGCCTACGACGCCGACGGCAACCGCCTGATCCGCAAGGACGCATCCGGCGCGACGTTGTACCTCCCGGACGGCACCGAACTCCGTGCACTCAACGGCGCCACCACCGCCACCGCAACCCGCTACTACACCTTCGCTGGCCAGACCATCGCGATGCGCACCACCGATGGCACCATCACCTACCTGGCCGCCGACCACCAAGGCACCGCCCAAATCGCCGTCAACAGCACCACCCAGCAGACCACCGTCCGTCGCTTCACCCCCTTCGGTTCCATCCGCGGCATGGACGAGGACGCGACATGGCCGGGCGACAAGGGCTTCGTCGGCGGCACCCAGGACCCCACCGGTCTCACCCACCTCGGCGCCCGCGAATACGACCCCGATACAGGCCGCTTCATCTCCGTCGACCCCCTCATGGACCAGGCCGACCCCCAGCAGATGAACGGCTACACCTACGCCAACAACAGCCCCGTCACCAACGCCGACCCGGACGGCAAAATGTGCCGCAGGACTCGAGACGGCATGGAGTGCTTCAACGGCGATGGCGTGGACCGCCGCCCCAACGACAAGGGCGGCTACGACGTTTACAACCCCAGTGGTCGTAGAGTCGCCAGAAGCGGTGACAGTTACGGCAGAGACTCCCGCAACGCCCGCACGGTCGGCTCCACGGACATCATCGTCGTGCCGAAGAAGGTTGATGTTGTCCGCTTCCGGGCCAAGTTCTGGAAGCTGTACTTCGAGGAGTACGGCTATTCATCCTTCTCTCCTGAGATGCAGGCGAGCTGGGAATTGCGGATCGCCTACCTTGTTTGTGGTGAAATGAAGGACTGCAGTGGGATTTACACTGCCTGGCATGCCCGATTGCACCTCGAATGGATGGGGTCACAGGGCGGGATCTTTGCCTTCGAGGGCGGGCTGGGGAACGGCATACGCAAGTCCCCGCGAGTTCGAGCCGGCGGAAAGCCGACGGCGGCGGGTATCCGGAAGAATTTGGCTAATGCTGCTTGCAAAGCAGGCAATAGCTTCATGCCGGGAACCGACGTGCTGATGGCCGACGGGAGCCGGAAGAAGATCCAAAATATCAAGGTTGGAGACAAAGTCTTTGCTACCGACCCTAAGACAGGAAAGACCACTGCTAAGCGCGTGATCGCCACCATCGCAGGGGAAGGCGATAAGAAGCTCGTCCAGATCACCATCGAGGCGGACGGGGCCGCTCTCGGCTGGATGAGCGGCCAGGGTTCCAAGCTCCGCAACCCGATTCTGGTTAGATCCGAGCAGACGGGGCGCGGAGTGGTCGTTGCGACCGAGAACCACCCCTTCTGGGTCGCCGGCGAAGTCGGCGCATGGAAGGAGGCGGGCGACCTCGAGCCTGGGATGTGGCTCCGCACCAGCGCTGGCACCTACGCCCAGGTCACTGCCACCAAACACTGGACCAGCCACAGCCAGCGTGTCTACAACCTCGCCATTCGAGGCTTCCACACGTACTATGTGCTGGCAGGAGTTGCGCCAGTTCTTGTTCACAATTCGTCGTGCAACACGGTACCGAATCTCAATGGGAAGACGCTGGAAGAGGCTCGGACTGAAATTGAGGGGGCTGGTTTCGTCTTTCATGGTGAGAGTAAGGGCGGGTATATCAGGTATCGCCACGACGACGGGAGCGAGATGTACATCAGGCCGGATGGTGAAGTGATGAGACTTGCGCCGAAGGTGAGGCCGGCGTCGGGCGAGGGCAAGTCCTACCATCCACGACTCGACCCTGAGGGAAACGTCACGCAACAGCATGACCCGAAGACAGAGATGGTACGCAGATGAGTCGTTTGGAGCGGGTATGTCAAGCCATTGAGGAGTGTGAAGGCTATTCGATTGATGCTCTCTCGATGGCTGTGCTGGATGAAGAGGATGCGCTTGAAATCTCGCTCCGATGGGGTCCCGAGAAGCGGGATGTGAGCATCTCTTTGAGAGGTGTTGTCTATTTCGAGATCGGAAGGGATGCTTATGTTTCAGCTGGTCCGCTCTGTGAGCTACGCGCTTCCGTGATTGGTCCGGGTGGCGGTTCGTGGCCGGAAGGCATTAACTTCGACCGAGTGCGCCAACAGGATGTTCGACTGATTTGGATCCGCGCTAGTGGGCCAGTGCAGCTTAATGTCCTTGCGAATACGGCTGTCGTTCTACAAGAACTGGAGTGAACGCGCTGGGGGTGCAGCGCAGCCATTGGCGCGGCGGGGCGGGGACGGCTCTGATGGAGGCTGTGGG
>NZ_VCKZ01000576.1 GCF_005889745.1 Actinomadura geliboluensis | reverse complement strand
CCGTAGGGGACGTCGACCGTGGCGAAGACCAGCCGCTCGCGCTCCAGGCCCGGATGCCGCTCGGCGAAGGAGTCGAGCGCGGCGGCGCTCTCCTCGTTCAGCGCGGCGAACCTCTCGGGCCATTCGGCCACCAGGTCCTGCCGCCGGTAGAGCAGCAGGACGGCCGCCTCGTCCGGATGCGCGCGGCACCAGCGGGGCGTGTGGAGCGCCGCCGCCTCGGCGTCGTCCGCCGCCAGGGCCGCGGCGAACCCCTCCTGGAAGCGGCGCGCACAGCGCGCCCAGAGGGTGGCGAGCAGCAGGTCGCGGGACCCGAACCGGTGGTAGATCGAGCCGGACGGGGCGCCGAGCCGCGCCGCGATGGCGCCGATGGTGGCCGCGCCGGGCCCGTCCTCGGCGAGCACCGCGAGCGCGGCGTCGAGGATCCGGTCCTCACCGAACTTGGCCGGTCTTCCCATGGCGGCGCCCTCCATGCTAGTAGTGGATACATTCTAGAACACCGTCTCTAAAAGAGGTGCCCATGACCGCCGACGCCGATCTCGTCGCCGGGTTCTACACCGCCACGCAGGCGCGGGACGCCGCCGCGATCCTCGCGCTGCTGCACCCGGAGTTCGAGGCCCGCACCGCGCCCGGCCTGCCGTTCGGCGCGGGCGGCGCCTTCCACGGCCCCGAGGAGACGCTCACCCGCGTGTGGGGCGCCGTCTTCGCCGAGTACGACACGGCGCCCTACGCCGAGACCTGGCACGAGACCGGCGACGGGCTCGTGGTGGTGACCGGTCACTACCGGGGCACCGCGCGCTCCACCGAGCGCCGCTACGAGGCGGAGTTCGTCCACCTGTGGCGCGTCACCGACGGCCGGATCTCCTGGCTCCACCAGTACACCGACACGGCCCGATGGCACGAGGCCCTGGCCTCCTGACCTGGCCTCCCGGCCTTCCGACCTGGACTCCTGGCCTTCTGGCCTCCTGGCCGCTGGGAAGGTGTCGACTCCGCCCCTGGCTCTAGGGGGCCTCGACCCCGGAGATCAGGTACCGGTTCACCTCAGCGGCGCGGATCTCCGCCTGCTGCTCCGACGACGGGCCCGTCCCGCGGAACCGCTCGACGGCCTCGCCGCTTTCCCAGCGCTCGTACACGTTGATCCGGCCGGGCTCCAGGAGATCGGCCGAAATGGCGAAATCAAGGCAGCCCGTCGCTTTTCTCGCCAGTTCGACGACCTCCCGGCACCCCTCCAGATAGGCGTCCCTGGCCTCGGCGTCCACATAAAGCTTCCCCGAGATGATGACCACGCTCGACCTCCCTGGGCCGTCCGTACCGCCGACCAGGCCAGTGTGCCGAACGCCACCGACAGATCCGCCGCGGAGCAGCCCCCGCTCCGGCGGCAACCGCCCGTCCGGATACAGAAATTCACGCTTATTTCCCCGACCAGTGGCGATGGCGCCACATCGCCGTTTTTGCAATGCTATGACCGCTGTCGGGCGGGGGCACTTTCCGGCGACTTCTCCCGCCGTACGCTCACAGCGGGTTTTCCGGAGGTGGGGGGAAATGAAGCGTCTGTACGAGCGTTCCAGCAGGCGGTCCGAGCCGGGGGCGCTCGATCCGGACGTGCGGGCGGCGATCGCCGCGCACGCCCAGGAGCACCTGCTCGGGAACGCGCTCGGCACCGCCCGGTGGTGCTGCGTCACCCGCAGCGTCCGGCTGAGGCGGCCGGGGCCGCTGGCGAGGCTCACGGGGTCGGGCGACCCCGACGGCGAGCACACGACGGTCGCGCTGCTCCTGCCCACCTACCTCGTGGTCGCCGTGGCCGGGAAGCGCCGGGGCGTCCACGTCCGGTCGATCTGGCTGGGGGACGTCGTCCTCGACGCGCTCCCGCCGCTCGTGCCGGACACGGGGATCAGCGCCACCGGGCCGTGGTCGGGCATGCCGGAAGCCGCCTCGTTCCACCTCGCCCTGGGCGACGACGCCGACGGCAAGGACTTCCTCGCCGCCTTGCGCGACGCCGTCACCGCCGCGAAGTCGGGAGGTTAGGGCGCGCGATCGCCTGGGACGGCAGGGGCCTCCTCGGGATCGCGGCCCACCGCGTGGCGCCCGCCGTCCACCGGGAGGACGGCGCCGTTGACGAAGCTCGCCTCGTCCGAGAGCAGGTACGCGACGGCGGCGGCCACCTCGTCCGGGCGTCCCACACGGCCGACCGGGTGGAGCAGCCGCATCTCACCCTCGATCCGTGCGGCATCCTCGGGCGCCTGCTCCGCCAGGAAGTGCTCGTACCGCTCGGTGGTGATGGAGCCCAGCGCGACGGCGTTCGCTCGGATGCCGTACGGGCCGTAGTCGACGGCGAGGGCCCGGGTGAGCCCCTCGACCGCCGCCTTCGCCGTCGCATAGGGAAGCGACCCCCGCACGGGACGCCGCGCCTGATGGGACGAGACGTTGACGATGGCGCCGCCAGTGCCGGCGTCCAGGAACCTGCGGACGGCGGTCACGCAGCCGACCACCGCCGGATCGAAGTTCAGCGCGACCAGGTCCAGCAGCTCCCGCGCGGACGGGGACGCGACGTCGCGGAAGACGGCCGCGTTGTTGACCCACCCGGCGAGCGTCCCCGCCTCCTGCGCCAGGTCGGCGGCCCTCTCCGCGACGCTCTCGTCGGCGGCGCTCCCGACGACCGCGGCGACGCCCGGGACGCCGTCCGCCCACGCGACCGCCGCCGCGTCGAGCTCGATCACCACGACCCTGCCCCCGTCCCGGAGCAGGCGCTCGACGATCACGCGGCCCACACCGCGTCCACCGCCGGTCACGACGAAGGACCTACCCACCGCACACCCTTTCGGCGTCGCTCACACGATGCGGGCGCAGAGTACTCCCTTGCGGAAGTCCGTCCACCGCAGCGAGCCGCTCGGGCACGTGGACTCGTAGTAGCCGGTGAACTGGAGGATGTAGTTGAACCCCCGGGGGACGGTGCTCTTGCCGCAGCCCCACGACGTCATCAGGCCGTGTCCATTGATGGCCGCCGTGCTGCCGTTCTTCGTGCTCTTCTTGCCCAGGAAGCATTCGCCCTCCCTGAACTGCCGCCGCACGCAGAGGTAGATCCGCTCTCCGTCGTGGTAGGGCGAGCTCCACCAGTCCTCGCCGTCGAGCGCCTCGGCGTCGCACCCGCTGCCGGAGTCCTCCACCCCGTAGACCTTCAGGTACGCGTCGCTCCGGCCGCAGGAGACCGCGGTCGGCTCGTCCTCGCTCCACTCGGAGGAGTCGTAGGGGTCCTGGTAGGCGTCCAGGCAGTCGCCGACCCTGATCGCGTCGAACGCCTCGAAGGTCGGGTCCGGGGTCGGGGTCGGGCTCGACGAACCGGTGGGGTCCGAGCCGCCGTAGAGCCCGGACGTCCGGGTGGTGGTCGAGGTGGGCGACGACGACGTGGACGACGATGTGGACGACGACGCGCCGGCGTTGCCCGACGAGCCCGACCGGTCCTGGGCGGCGACGGCGATGAGCAGCACGACCAGCAGCACCCCGATGACCCCGGCCGCGATCCCGCCGGCCGGCGCCGGCTGCTTGGCCGGCGGGCGCGGCTGCTGCTGCTGCGGCGGCCGCAGGGGCGGCTGCGCCTGGGCCTGCGCCTGGGCCTTGGGCTGCTGCGCCTTCGGCCTGGGCGGCGCCTTCGGCTCGGCCTTGGGCTTGGGCGGTGCCTTCGGCTTCGGCTTGGGGGGCGGCTTCGGCTCGGACTTCTTCCCCGCGCCGACGCTTCCCGCGAAGACCTCCGTCTCGGCGACGCGCGTGGCGATCATCGTGTCGAACGTCTTCGGGAGGGACATGCCCTCGTCCGGGGCCAGCGCGGAGCAGCGCTCCAGGAACTCCTCGGTCGGCGGGCGGTCGTCCGGGTCCTTCTCCAAGCCCGCCGCGATGAGTTCCAGCAGCGCCGCCGGGATGCCCGCGAGGTCGGGCTGCTCGTGCCGGACGCGGTAGCCGAGCGCGTCCGGCGGCCCCTCCCCGAACGGGTGGCGGCCGGTGGCGGCGAAGGTCAGCACGGCGGCCAGGCAGAACACGTCGCTCGCCGGCCCGATGTCGCCGCCGAGGTACTGCTCGGGCGACATGTACCCGGGCGTCCCCACCAGGGTCAGGCTCTGGGACGTGGCGTCCATCGCGCGGGCGATGCCGAAGTCGATGATCCGGGCGCCGTCCCGGGCCAGCAGTACGTTCCCCGGCTTGAGGTCCCGGTGGATCACGTGCTGCTCGTGGACGGCCCCGAGCCCCTCCGCGAGCCCGGCGCCGAGCGCGGCCACCGACGCCTCGGGCAGCGGGCCGTTCTCGTCCACGGCCTCCTGCAGCGTCGGCCCGGCGATGTACTCCGTCACCAGCCACGGCGGGTCGGCGTCGGGGTCGGCGTCCACCACGTGCGCCGTGTAGAAGCCCCCGATGCGGCGCGCGGCGGCGACCTCCTTCGCGAACCGGCGCCGGAACGAGGCGTTGTCGGCGAAGTGCGGGTGGACGACCTTGACCGCGACCAGCCGCCGCCCCGGCGAGCGTCCCAGATAGACCCGGCCCATCCCGCCGGCCCCGAGCCGGGCCAGCAGCCGGTAGGGTCCGACCTGCTCCGGATCACCCGGCCTGAGC
>NZ_VCKZ01000575.1 GCF_005889745.1 Actinomadura geliboluensis | reverse complement strand
CCCCATCCAGCTCTACAAGAACAACACCGACAACAAGGGCGCCTCCTACGGCTGCCATGAGAACTACCTCATGCGCCGCGAGACCCCCTTCGCCGACATCGTCCGGCACCTCACCCCCTTCTTCGTCTCCCGCCAGGTCGTCTGCGGCGCCGGCCGCGTCGGCATCGGCGTCGACGGCCGCGGCGACGGCTTCCAGATCAGCCAGCGCGCCGACTTCTTCGAGGTCGAGGTCGGCCTGGAGACCACCCTCAAGCGGCCCATCATCAACACCCGCGACGAGCCCCACGCCGACCCCGAGAAGTACCGGCGCCTGCACGTCATCATCGGCGACGCGAACATGGCCGAGCTGTCCACCTACCTCAAGCTCGGCACCACCTCGCTCGTCCTCGCCATGATCGAGGACGGCTTCCTCACCGTCGACCTGTCCGTCGACATGCCCGTCGCCGCGCTCCGCGCCGTCTCCCACGACCCGTCCTGCAAGCACCTGCTCACCCTCCGCGACGGCCGCAAGATGACCGCCGTCCAGCTCCAGATGGAGTACCTCGAGCAGTCCCGCAAGTACGTCGAGGACCGCTTCGGCGCCGACGTCGACGAGATGACCAGGGACGTCCTCGACCGCTGGGAGTCCGTCCTGCACCGCCTGGGCGACGACCCCATGCAGCTGTCCCGCGAGCTCGACTGGGTCGCCAAGCTCTCCCTGCTCGAGGGCTACCGCAGCCGCGACGGCCTCGACTGGTCGCACCCGCGCCTGCAGCTCGTCGACTTGCAGTACACCGACATCCGGCCCGACAAGGGCCTCTACAACCGCCTCGTCGACCGCGGCCGCATCGACCGGGTCATCACCGAGGCCGAGGTCCAGGCCGCCGTGGAGGACCCGCCGGAGGACACCAGGGCCTACTTCCGGGGCCGCTGCCTGCGCCAGTACGCCGAGTCCGTCGCCGCCGCGTCCTGGGACTCGGTCATCTTCGACGTCCCCGGCCGCGAGTCGCTCCAGCGAGTCCCCACCTTGGAGCCGCTGCGCGGCACCAAGCAGCACGTGGGCGGCCTCCTGGACCGCTGCCGCACCGCCGCCGACCTGGTGGCCACCCTGACCGGCCAGAGCTGACCGGACGCCTCGGAGCCGGGCGGCGCGAGAGCGCGCCGCCCGGCTCTCGCGCGTTCCATTGGATAGTGTGACTATCGAGCCCTATCGCCCCGCTGACCTGCGCGGACGGGTGAGGTCTCGGTTTCGTGACCGCTTTGCCCGTTTCACTGCCCGGCGGACCGGCGATAACCCGAGCATGCCCTCGGCCCGCGGGGGAACCGGGACGGCGAAACGGACGTTTCAAGATCCGCTAGCCGTCGAAGATCCCGGCTAGGGTCGGAGGCACCGGCAGAGCGGAGGTACGGAATGGCCACGAAGGACACCGGCGGTCAGAAGCAGACCACCCGGCGCACGGAAGAGGTCGAGGAGACCGAGGCCACGACCACCGAAGACGTGCAAGAGCGCCAGGAGAAGCTCACGGACGACGTGGACTCAATCCTGGACGAAATAGACGAAGTATTGGAAGAGAACGCAGAAGACTTCGTCCGTGCCTATATCCAGAAGGGGGGGGAATGATCCCGGTTTGTCCGATCCGCTAGCCCCACCAATCGGACAAGAGCCCGAGGACAATCTCCTCATAACCTAAAAGCCATCCCGAACGCATGGGCGAGACTTTAAAGTCTCGCCCATGCGTTCGAAAGTGTGCCGTGACTGCGGCGAACTGAAGCCCGAGACCGACTTCTGGAAGCTCACGTCCTCCAGGGACGGCCTGGCCTACTACTGCAAGGTCTGCTTCGGTCTGCGCAACAGCCGTTCATATCGGAAGAAACAGGCGAAGCTGGGCAAGGCAACGAGGGCCTATCGCCGGCATTCGGATGTCCCGGAGGGGATGAAGTACTGCCCGCAGTGCGAAGAGGTGAAATCGGTCGCCGAGTTCGGCCGGAACCGCTCCGCCGCCTCCGGTCTGACCCACTACTGCCGCCCGTGCCACGCCAGGGCGGTCGCGGAGATCAGAGACCGCAAGCACGGCAGCGCGCGCAACTACCTGCTCAAACTCCGCTACGGCGTCACGGAGCAGGAGGTCGACCAGATGATCGCCCGCCAGGGCGGAATCTGCGTCGTCTGCCTCCGAGCGAACCCAGAGCACGTAGATCACAGCCACCTCACAGGTGTGGTCCGCGGAGTTCTCTGCTTCAAGTGCAACGGTGCGCTCGGCCAGTTCCGCGACGACCCGCGCCTGCTGGGCGATGCCGCGGAATACCTGGAGCTCCGCGGCCCGCACGCGAGCCGCATGCATGCCGAAGTCGGCTCGCCGGTCATCGACGATCGCGCTCGCCGCCACGACGGCTTCGCCCGCTGGGGGGCGAGGACGACGCCCAACACCACGCCCCGGCAGAACCACCTGCGCCGCAGGTACGGAATCAACGACGGGGACGCGGCATGGCTTCTCTCCGTCCAGGGCGGCATGTGCGCGATCTGCTGGGACGCGCCCGCCGAGCACGTCGACCACGATCACGTGACGGGTGCCGTCCGGGGGATGGCGTGCGGCGGCTGCAACACGGGTATGGGCCAGCTCGGGGACGACCCGGTTTCGCTGAGGCGTGCGGCGGACTACCTGCTCGGCGAACTGGTCAGGACGGTCCCCGCGCCGGGCGGGAGGGGACGTCTGTCGTTCACGGTGCCCGACGTCGACCCGAGCACGGTGGCGGCAGGGGGCTGGGAGTCGTACCGGGAGGCGGACGGTCGTCATCGCCGGTCGGTGTGGACGGTCGACGACGACCATGAGGGGCCGACATGGCTGTCCCGGTGCCTGGAACAGATCATGGACTCCTATGCGTCCATGGTCGACGAGCGCGCGGGGTGACGTTCCGGGCGGTTGTCGCGCTGTGAGGGTTCGCCGTGGGCTTAGGCGGGTGGGGATCACGTGGCATGCGCGCGGGCGACCTTGAACAGTAGGGTCGTAGACGTCCGTGCCGGTGGGGTTGTCCAGCGCCGGTGCCATGGTGGAGGGAAGGGAGTCGCGTGGCGTCCCACGATTCGCATATCGGGCGTCTGCCCGGGTTGTTCGCGAACCCGGATACGTCGTCGTTCACCGAGTTCCTGGGGGCGTACTCCCCGCAGTCGCTGCCCGGCGGGCGGACGCCGCCGGCGTCGCGGGCGGGGGACGAGATCCCGCACGGGACGACGATCGTCGCGGTGAGCTTCCCCGGCGGGGTGGTGATGGCGGGGGACCGGCGGGCGACCGCGGGCAACGTCATCGCGCAGCGCGACATCGAGAAGGTGTTCCGGGCGGACGAGTTCTCCGCGATCGCGATCGCCGGGACGGCCGGCATCGGGATCGAGATGGTGCGGCTGTTCCAGGTGGAGCTGGAGCACTACGAGAAGCGCGAGGGCCGGACGCTGTCGGTGGAGGGCAAGGCGAACCGGCTGGCGACGATGGTGCGGCAGAACCTGGCGATGGCGATGCAGGGCCTGGCGGTGGTGCCGCTGTTCGCGGGCTATGACGAGGAGCGGGACGAGGGCCGGATCTTCTCCTACGACCCGGCGGGGGGCCGGTACGAGGAGCGGGACTTCCACTCGATCGGCTCGGGGTCGGTGTTCGCGCGCGGCGCGCTGAAGAAGCTGTACCGGGGCGACCTGTCGGCGGAGGACGCGGCGCTGGTGTGCGTGCAGTCGCTGTACGACGCGGCGGATGACGACTCGGCGACGGGCGGGCCCGATCTGACGCGCCGGATCTTCCCGGTGGTGGCGTCGGTGACGTCGGACGGGTATCGCCGGCTGGGCGAGGACGAGGTGGGCGCGCTGGCGCAGGCCGTCGTCGACGGACGTTACGACTCGCCGGGCGGTCCGACCGCCCCGCTGCGATAGAAGGGATCCTGACCGGTGTCCATGCCGTTCTACGTGTCGCCCGAACAGCAGATGAAGGACAAGGCGGACTATGCGCGCAAAGGTATCGCGCGTGGCCGCAGTGTCGTGGTGCTGCAGTACGACGACGGCATCCTGTTCGTGGCGGACAACCCGTCGCGGGCGCTGCACAAGATCAGTGAGATTTACGACCGGATCGCGTTCGCGGCGGTGGGGAAGTACAACGAGTTCGAGAACCTGCGGCTGGGCGGGGTGCGGTACGCCGACATCAACGGGTACCAGTACGACCGCCGGGACGTGACGGCGCGGGGGCTGGCGAACGTGTACGCGCAGTCGCTGGGGACGATCTTCACGGAGACGAACAAGCCGTACGAGGTGGAGCTGGTCGTCGCGGAGGTGGGCGAGGACGCGGAGACCGACCAGATCTACCGGCTGACGTTCGACGGTTCGGTGGCGGACGAGCACGGCTATGTGGCGATGGGCGGGCAGGCGGACGCGGTGGCGCAGTCGCTGAAGGACGGCTACCGCGAGGGCTCGTCGCTGGTGGAGGCGCTGCGGACGGCGGTGCGGGCGCTGGAGGCGCAGGATTCGGACCGGCATCTGGAGGCGACGTCGCTGGAGGTCGCGGTGCTGGACCGGAACCGGGAGCACCGGCTGTTCAAGCGGCTGACGGCGGCGCGGATCGCGGATCTGCTGTCGGCGGCGGAGGGGGCCGGCGG
>NZ_VCKZ01000574.1 GCF_005889745.1 Actinomadura geliboluensis | reverse complement strand
GAGAAATGGTCGAGCTCCCGATGAACGGGAACGGCACCGAAATTCCGGTCGCCGGTCACATCGAATGGGAGTCGAAATGGCCGCGAAGAACATCACCGCAAATGGCGCCACCGGGAACGGCGTCACGACTGCGTCGCCATGTCGGCCCAGCAGCCGTCCCCCGGCCCCGCCTCATCCCTTGTTCAGGGTGTAGTTCTTGCGCTCGCCGGGCGCCCCGGGCGGCTTCTGCTCGCCGTTCACCCACACGTCGCAGGCGGACGCGTCGTAGACCACCGCGTTCAGGCGGGGCTGGTCGTAGCGCCGCGCGTCGCCCTTGTGCAGGGTCTCGTCGCTGAGCACGGTCATCGCGTTGCCGGGCACCGACACGAAGATCTTGCACGTGTCGGTGCGGGCCCGCACGACCAGCGTGGCGGACGCGACGCCGGGCGGCGCGGCGGCCTGCGACGAGCCGGCGGGGCTGGACGTGGTGGCGGTGGGGGAGGGCCCCGGGCTCTCCCGCATCATGCCGACGATGAGCGCGGTCGCGCCGATCCCGCAGGACGCGACGGTCGCGCCGATCAGCGCGATCACGGCCATCAGCCGGTAGCGGGGCGTCGGCGGGCGGCGGCCCGAGCGCGGCCCGGCGAGGGCCCGCTCCAGCCGGTCGACGGCCCGCGCGTGGCTGAGCCGGCGGGTCGGGTTCTTCTCCAGCAGCCCGGTGATGACGGGCGCGAGCGCGCCCGCGTTCTGCGGGGACGGGGTCGACTCGTTCGCCAGCGCGGACAGCGTCGCCATCACGTTCTCGCGCTCGAACGGCGGGCGGCCCTCCAGCGCCGCGTACAGCGTCGCGCCGAGGGACCACAGGTCCGACCGGGGGGTGGCCTTCTCCCCGGCGGCGACCTCGGGCGCCACGTACGCGGGCGAGCCCATGAAGTGGCCCGTCTTGGTCAGGCTCGCCGAGCCGGAGGAGAACGCGAGCCCGAAGTCGGTCAGCACGACCCGGTCGCCGTCCAGCAGCACGTTGCTCGGCTTGAGGTCGCGGTGCACGATCCCGGCCTTGTGCGCGGTGTTGAGGGCGTCCAGCAGGGCGCGGCCGATGTGCGCGACGCGTTCGGGCGGGAGCGGGCCCGACCGCTCGATGAGCTGTTCGAGGCTCGGCGCCTCGATCATCTCCATCACGATCCAGGGACGGCCCTGCTCGATGACGACGTCGTACACCTCGACGATGGAGTGCGTGCGCAGCTGAGCGGGCGCGCGCGCCTCCCGCAGGGTGCGGCGGTAGAAGACCACCCGGTCGTCCTCGGAGAGGTCTTCGGGGAGCCGCAGCTCTTTGATCGCCACAGCGCGATCGAGGAGCTCGTCATGCCCTCTCCAGACGATGCCGTTGGCACCCTGACCTATTTCCGAGACCAGCCGGTAGCGCGTCGCTAGAACGAGGCGCTCTGACTGTGACATGGCGGAAAAGATACCGGAGTGGCCAGGCGGTCATCCGGGAGACCTCAGGAGGAACTATATTTTCGGCCCAATACTGTGACCTACTGACGAGAAACCCGGCGGCCGGGCGCCCCGCGGCCTCCCGGACGGCCCGCCCAGCGGACCGCCCGAGAGCCGCCGCGGCGGGTCAGCGCCTGCCGATGCTGAGGACGGGGCCGGTGGTGTCGGCGAAGAAATCCTCGCCCTTGTCGTCCACCACGATGAACGCCGGGAAGTCCTCGACCTCGATCTTCCAGACGGCCTCCATCCCGAGTTCCGGGTATTCGAGGACCTCGACCTTCTTGATGCAGTCCTGGGCGAGGCGGGCGGCCGGGCCGCCGATCGAGCCGAGGTAGAACCCGCCGTGCTCCTTGCACGCGTCCGTGACCTGCTTGGACCGGTTGCCCTTGGCCAGCATCACCAGCGAGCCCCCGGCCGCCTGGAACTGCTCGACGTAGGAGTCCATCCGGCCGGCGGTGGTCGGGCCGAACGAGCCGGACGCGTAGCCCTCCGGCGTCTTGGCGGGCCCCGCGTAGTAGACGGCGTGGTCGCGCAGGTACCGCGGCATGGGCTCGCCCGCGTCCAGCCGCTCCTTGATCTTGGCGTGCGCGATGTCGCGGGCCACGACCAGCGGGCCGGTCAGCGACAGCCGCGTCTTCACCGGGTAGCGGGTCAGCTCGGCGCGGATCTCGTCCATCGGCCGGTTCAGGTCGATCCGGACGACCTCGTCGTTCAGGTGCTCGTCGGTGGTGTCGGGCAGGTACTGCGCCGGGTCGGTCTCCAGCCGCTCCAGGAACACGCCCTCCGCGGTGATCTTGGCGAGGGCCTGCCGGTCGGCGCTGCACGACACCGCGATCGCCACCGGGCAGGACGCGCCGTGCCGGGGCAGCCGGATCACCCGCACGTCGTGGCAGAAGTACTTGCCGCCGAACTGGGCGCCGATGCCGAGCTTCTGCGTCAGCTCGAACACCTGCAGCTCCAGCTCCAGGTCGCGGAAGCCGTTGCCGAGCGGGGAGCCCTCCGTCGGCATCGTGTCCAGGTAGTGGGCCGAGGCGTACTTGGCCGTCTTCAGCGCGTACTCGGCGGACGTCCCGCCGACCACGATCGCCAGGTGGTACGGCGGGCACGCGGCGGTGCCGAGCGAGCGGATCTTCTCCTCCAGGAAGGACATCATCCGCTTCGGGTTCAGGACGGCCTTGGTCTCCTGGTACAGGAACGACTTGTTCGCGCTGCCGCCGCCCTTGGCCATGAACAGGAACTTGTAGGCGTCGCCGGGGGCCGCGTACAGCTCGATCTGCGCGGGCAGGTTGGAGCCGGTGTTCTTCTCGTCCCACATCGTGACGGGCGCCATCTGCGAGTAGCGCAGGTTCAGCTTCGTGTACGCGTCGTACACGCCGCGCGAGATGTGCTCCTCGTCGGCCCCGTCGGTCAGGACGTGCTGGCCGCGCTTGCCCATCACAATGGCGGTGCCGGTGTCCTGGCACATGGGCAGGACGCCGCCGGACGCGATGCCCGCGTTCTTCAGCAGGTCCAGGGCCACGAACCGGTCGTTCGGGGACGCCTCGGGGTCGTCCAGGATCCGGCGGAGCTGCGCGAGGTGCGCCGGGCGCAGCAGGTGCGCGATGTCGCGCATCGCGGTCTCGGTGAGCAGCCGCAGCGCCTCCGGCTCGACCTGCAGGAACGTCCGGCCGTTCGCTTCGAACGCGGACACGCCGTCGGAGGTCAGCAGCCGGTAGTCGGTCTCGTCCGGGCCGAGCGGCAGCAGGTCGGTGTAGGAGAACTCAGGCATCTCAGGCAGATCCTCGCGCGATTCCGATGGGGGCCGCCTCACAGGCTACGGGTTCGCGGAGCGCGGGTTCACGGGGGGCGACCCGCGCGCGCAGCCCCGCCACGACGCCCGCCGCGACCAGCGCGGCCCCCGCCAGCTCGGCGGCGCCCGGCCGGCCGAGGCCGAGCACGACCGTCGTGACCAGCGCGCTGACCGGGACCAGCCCCGCGAACAGCCCGGCGCGGTCGGCGCCGAGCCGGCCGATCGCGTCGTACCAGAGCAGGAACGCGACCGTGGTGACGACGACGGTCAGGTAGCCGAAGCCCGCCGCCTCGGCGGCGGTCGGGACGCGCAGCACCGCCGTCCCGTCCGCGAGCAGCCCGGCGGCGAGCAGCATCGGGGCGGCCAGCGCGGCGGAGTAGGCGGACACCCGCAGCGGGCCGAGCCGGGGGAGCAGCGGGACGGCCAGCAGCGAGAAGCACACCTCGCCCGCCAGCGCGCCCAGCGAGAGCAGCAGCCCGCGGACGCTCCCGCCGCCGAGCCCGCCCGCGAGCGCCGCGCCGGCCGCCACCGCGCAGCCCGCCACGATCACCGCCGGGGCCGGCCGGCGCCCCTCCAGCAGCGGCCCGGCGAGCGCCAGCACGATCGGGACCGCCGCGATCACCGTGCCGATCGTGGCCGGGCTGGTGTCCGCGGTGGCCGCCACGATGCAGACGTTGAACGCGACCAGCCCGGTCGCCGCCAGGGCCGCCAGCAGCGCCCAGTCCCGCGCGGACGGCCGCCGCGCGGGACCGCCGGCGAACCGCGCGACGGCGAGCAGGATGAGCGCGGCGACGGCGTACCGGACCGCCTGGCCGCCGAAGACGGGATAGCCGGAGATGGTCGCCGAGACGGCGGTCAGCGTGCCGACGAGGAACATCGCGGACCCCGCGCCGACCGCGCCGCGCCTGTGAGACGTGTTCATGGACGGAACGCTAAGGCGCACTTGGTCCTGCAAACAGAGCCAATCGCCATGCTTGACTATGGACCATTACCGGCCCGGTGACGCTCGGGCTCCCTCTTGGCGCTGAGGGTGATGTGACCGACCTTCACCTTCCCCTGGACCGGTCCGCCGGCCGGCTGGCGGCGCAGATCGCCGCCGGTTTCCGCGCGGCCGTGCGCTCCGGCCGGCTGACCGCCGGGACCCGGCTGCCGTCGAGCCGCGACCTGGCGCGCGACCTGGACGTCTCCCGCGGCGTCGTCGTCACCGCGTACGAGCAGCTCACCGCGGAGGGCTTCCTCATCGCGCGGCGCGGCGACGGCACCCGGGTCGCACCCCTGGCCCGCCCCGACACGTCCGCCGCCCCGCCGGACGGCGCGCCGCCGCGACACGGCGCGACACCCCGCCC
>NZ_VCKZ01000573.1 GCF_005889745.1 Actinomadura geliboluensis | reverse complement strand
GTCGAAGAAGGGGACGGGGCCGCGGTCGGCGCGCAGGCGGGCGCGCAGGGTCGTGGTGGCCTCGTCGTCTACTTCGCCGTCTGTGAGCACTACGCCGTAGTCGTCGCGGGCTCCTTCGAGGGAGACCTTGCCGTCGCGGACGTCGGCGGCCACGCGGGACGGGTCGCGGTTCAGGGGGTCGCCCCAGCCGCCGCCCCCGGTGGTCCGGATGCGGATCGTCTGCCCCGCCTTGACCGGGTGGTCGTCGACGAGGCCGTCCATCCCCTCGCCGTCGATGTCGACGCGGAAGGGGCGCCCGGCGCGGCCGCCGTTGACGCCCCAGCAGGACAGGATCGAGCGGTCGGCGATCGACATGTAGTGGGCGTCGCGGAGCATGCGGATGTGCTTGTCGTAGCCGAGGCCGCCCCGGTGCTCCCCCGGGCCGCCGGAGTCGGTGGCGAGGCCGAGGCGCTCGACGATGAACGGCCAGCGGGCCTCGGCGAACTCGGCGGGGATGTTGCGGGAGTCGGGCACGACGTGGATGGTGTCCTCGCCGTCGGCGTAGTAGCGGCCGCCGGAGCCGCCGCCGAGGACCTCGCGCATGAGGTACGGGCCGCGGTCGTCCTCGCCGTAGACGCCGGTGTAGCGGATCGTCTCCTGGTCGGCGGGCATCCGGCCGTTCGTGGCCTTCGCCAGGACGCCCGCGAGGACGCCGAGGAGCCGCAGGATGACGAACGTGCGGGCGTTGGTCGGGGCCGGGAAGACGGGCGTGAGGAGGGTGCCCTTCTCGGGGAAGCGCATCTCGATGAGGGGGACGACGCCCTCGTTGACGTCGAGTTCGGCGGCGCGCTCGGGCGTGTCGGCCAGGTTCCGCAGGACGGGCGCCAGCCACTTCTTCAGGAAGACGCCGTCGGCGTAGTCGCCCGCGTGGTTGATGGGGCCCTTGGCCTGGGGCGAGGTGCCGGTGAAGTCGATGACGAGGGGGACGGCGGCCGCCTTGTCGACGGTGAGGGTGATGCGCTGGGCGTGCAGGAGGGGCGGGTCGACGCCGTCGTGCTCGGCGTAGTCCTCCCAGGTGAACGTGCCGTCCGGGATCTTGGCGAGGAGTTCGCGGCGGAACGTCTCGGTGGTCCGGTCGATGATCGCGTCGAAGCAGTCCTCGACGGCGGCGCGGCCGTAGCGGGCGAACAGCTCGCCGAGGCGGCGGGCGCCCATCAGGCAGGCCGAGCATTCGGCGTCCAGGTCGCCGGCGAGGGAGTCGGGCATCCGCGAGTTGCGGGTCATGATGGCGAGGGCGGCCTCGTTCGGGACGCCCCGGTCCCACAGCTTGATCGGCGGGACCATCAGGCCCTCCTCGAACGCGCTGCGGGCGTGGCTCGGCATCGAGCCGGGGACGGCGCCGCCGATGTCGTCGTGGTGGCCGAACGCCTGGACGAACGCGACCACCTCGTCCTGGTGGAACACCGGCACCGTGACGCACAGGTCCGGAAGGTGGCCGATGCCGCCTTCGGAGAGGTACACGTCGTTGTGGAAGAACACGTCGCCCGGACGCATGCCGCCGAGGGGGAAGTCGCGCGCGATCGGCTGGACGAGCGCCGAGTAGGAGCGGCCGGTGAGCTTGCGGAGGCGGCGGTCGTGGATGCCGGCGCGGAAGTCGTGCGCGTCGCGGATCATCGGCGAGCGGGCGGTGCGGGCGATCGCCGTCTCCACCTCGCGCTCGACCGAGGCGAGGGTGCCCTCGACGATCTCCAGCAGGATCGGGTCGGTCATCGCGTCACCACCAGGTTGCCGTAGCCGTCGAGCCGCGCGGTGAAGCCGGGGTGCAGCGGGACGGTGGAGCCGAACTCCTCGATGATCGCCGGCCCCTCGATCCGGTCGCCGGGGGCGAGTTTCTCCCTGCGGTAGATCGGCGTCTCCTGCCAGGAGTCGAAGTGGACCCGCCGGGTGCCGGTCCGGGCGCGGGACGGGTCGCCGTCGCCCGGCGGGCGCTCGGCCAGGCGCGGGCGCTCGATCGGGCCGATGCCGGAGACGCGCAGGTTGACCCACTCGACCGGATGGCGCGGGTCGTCGCGGTAGCAGTAGCCGTAGAGGGCCTCGTGGGCGTCGTGGAACCGGCGGACGACCTCCGCGCGGAACGCCTCGCCGGGGGTCCCGGCGGGCGCGGGCACCCGCACCTCGAACGCCTGCCCGTAGTAGCGCAGGTCGGCGGAGCGGGCGAAGCGGCGGTCGCCCTCCGGGAAGCCCTCGCGGGCCAGCGCGGCGGAAGCCTCGGCCTCCAGGGCGGTGTAGCCGTCGCGCAGCAGCGCGGGGTCGAGTTCGGCGTCGCGGACGACCCGCGTCCGCACGTAGTCGTTCTTCGCGTCCACGGTGAGCAGGCCGAACGCGGACAGGTTGCCGGGGTTCTCCGGGACGACGGCGGCGGGCAGGCCGAGCACGTCCAGCAGCCGGCAGGCGAGCAGCGGCCCCGAGCCGCCGAACGCGACGAGCGGGTAGTCGCGGACGTCCAGGCCCCGCTTCACGGTGATCTGCCGGATCGCGTTCGCCTGGTTCCACGCCGAGATCTCCAGGATGCCGGCGGCGGCGCGTTCGAGCGGGAGGCCGAGGTCGGCGGCGAGGGCGCCGAGGCCGGCGCGGGCCGCGTCCACGTCCAGGGGGACCTCGCCGCCGAGCAGGTGCGGCGGGATGCGGCCGAGGACGGCGTGCGCGTCGGTCACCGTCGCCTCGGCGCCGCCGCGCCCGTAGCAGAGCGGGCCGGGGTCGGCGCCCGCGCTGCGCGGGCCGACCTTCAGCGCGCCCTCGGGCGAGCGCCACGCGACCGAGCCGCCGCCCGCGCCGACCGTCACGATGTCGATCATCGGGATCTTGACGGGGTGGCGGCCGATGGCGCCCTCGGTGGTGAGGGTCGGCTCGCCGTCCAGCACGACGGCGACGTCGGTGGACGTGCCGCCGCCGTCCAGGGTCACGACCGAGCCGTGCCCGCTGTGCGCGACGACGAACGCCGCGCCGAGCGCGCCCGCCGCCGGGCCCGAGAGCACCGTCGTGATGGGCTGCCGGGCGACCTCGTCGGCCGACAGGACGCCGCCGTTGCTCTTCATCACCAGCAGGCGGGACGCGACGCGCTCGGCGATCCGGGCGAGGTAGCCGTTCATCGCGGGCTTGACGGCGGCGTCCACGAGGGTCGTCACCGACCGCTCGTACTCGCGGTACTCGCGCAGCACCTCGCACGACAGCGACACGACGGCGTCCGGGTGCTCGCGGCGCAGGACGTCCCGCATCGCCAGCTCGTGCGACGGGTCGGCGTAGGAGTGCAGGAAGCACACCCCGATCGCGCGGATCCCCTGCTCGCGGAACCAGCGGGCCGCCGCGACCGCCGACGCCTCGTCGAACGGGCGGATCTCCGCGCCGGTGTGGTCGAGCCGCCCGCCGACCGCCCGCACCCGGTGCACGGGGACGATCCGCGGCGGCTTCACCCAGAAGTAGCTGTTGCCGTAGCCGTCCGGGACGCTCTGCCGCGCGATCTCCAGGACCGACTCGAACCCCTCGGTGGTGATGAACCCGAGGTCGTCGATCCGGTCTTCGAGGAGCCGGTTGGTCGCGACCGTGGTGCCGTGCGAGAGCGCCGCGACGTCCTCGGGCCCGGCGCCGAGCAGCCGCAGCACCTTCGCGACGCCGGCCGCGAAGCCCTCGGCCGGGTCGGCGGGCGTGGACGGGGTCTTGGTGGTGGTGAGCCCGCCGCCCTCGTCCAGCGCGACGACGTCGGTGAACGTCCCGCCCGTGTCGATCCCGATCCGCAGCCGCCTCGCCATGGTGAAGGGTCTACCGGACGGCGGCCACCAGGGAAACCGTCGCAATCTGCCAACGGGCGCGTCGTTCTTTCGTGAAGGCGCGTGGGGCTAGGCTGAGCTTTTTCCATCGGACGACAAATGCTGGAGCCCTTTCATGGCGCTTGAACGCCCCGAGATCGACTTCCCCGAGGGACAGCCGCCGCAGTACCTCGACATCACCGACGTCACCGAGGGCGACGGCCCCGCCGCGGCCAAGGGGTCGCAGGTGTCGATGCACTACGTGGGCGTGTCCTGGTCCACCGGCGAGGAGTTCGACGCGTCCTGGAACCGGGGCTCGACGCTGGACTTCGAGCTCGGCTCCGGCCGCGTCATCAAGGGCTGGGACATGGGCATCGAGGGCATGAAGGTCGGCGGGCGCCGCAAGCTCGTCATCCCGCCGCACCTGGCCTACGGCGACCGCAGCCCGAGCCCGGCGATCAAGCCGGGCGAGACGCTCATCTTCGTCGTCGACCTGGTCGCCGTCAGCTAGGAGCGCGCGCGGCTCAGCGGCGGGCGCGGCGGCCGAGCAGGTAGCCGAGCGCGACGCCGGCGAGGGCGACCGCTCCGCCGGCGCCGAACGCCGCCGTCATCGGCCACGCCGCGGACGCGCGCTCCGGCGCCGCCGCGGCGCGTCCCGCGTAGACCGTGCCTCGCCGACCCCGACACCGACCGACCCCACCGACGCCGTCGGCGTCCTGTCCGGCGGCAACCAGCAGAAGGTCGTGCTCGCCAAGTGGCTCGCCACCGAGCCCACCGTGCTGATCGTGGACGAGCCGACCCGCGGCATCGACGTCGGCACCAAGGCC
>NZ_VCKZ01000088.1 GCF_005889745.1 Actinomadura geliboluensis | reverse complement strand
GTTTTGCGGTGGACGGCGGTGGGGGTCTTGGCCGTCGTGCTGCTCGGTGGTGGTGGGGCGGCGTGGCTCTATCACGACATCGTCGGCGGCATCGATCAGAAGCATGTCGGCGGGCGCCTCGGGCCGGACCGTCCGAAGAAGCTCAACAAGTCGCTCAACATCCTGCTGCTCGGGTCCGACACGCGGGCCGGTGACAACTCCGAGTACGCGGACGGCGTGACCGGGGCGCGGTCGGACACCACGATCCTGCTGCACCTGTCGCCCAACCGCGACCAGGCGGTCGGCATCAGCTTCCCCCGCGACTCGATGGTGAAGATGCCCAAGTGCGAGAAGGAGGGCGGCGGCACCGTCCCGGCGCAGTTCGGCATGCTGAACTCCGCGTTCGCGTTCGGTGGGCCGACCTGCACGTGGAAGACGCTGGAGGGCCTCACCGGCATCCACATCGACCACTTCGTCCAGATCGACTTCTCCGGGTTCAAGCGCATGGTGGACGCGCTCGGCGGCGTCGAGATCTGCGTCGACCGGCCCGTCAACGACCCGCGGGCCCAGCTGTACCTGAAGGCCGGCAAGCAGACGGTGAAGGGCACCCAGGCGCTCGGCTACGTGCGGGCCCGCTACTCGCTCGGCGACGGCTCCGACCTGGAGCGCATCCAGCGGCAGCAGAAGTTCATGGCCGCCGTCGTCGACAAGGCCACCAGCGGCTCGATGCTCACCGACCCGGCCAAGACCTACAAGTTCCTCAAGGCCGCGACCAAGTCGATGACGACCGACGACGACCTGAACCTGGCGACTATGAAGAAGATCGCGGACGGCTTGAAGGGGATGGACGCCGGGCAGGTGCGGTTCGTGACCGTGCCCGTCGAGCGCTACGCCCCGGACCCCAATCGCGTGCAGTGGAACCGGGAGCGGGCTCAGGCGCTGTTCGAGGCGGTCCGCCGCGACGACGACCTGCCTGCGGAGCCGCCCGCGCCCGCTCCCGCCCAGCAAGCCCTGCCTGCGCCCGGGCAGGTGAACGTCACCGTCGTGGCCGCGGGCGCCCCGAAGAAGGCGGTCGACAACGCGGTGCGCCAGCTCCGGGAGCGCGGTTTCAAGGTCGCCAAGACGGTCGGGAAGGCGGCCCCCGCCGCGGAGACCCGGCTCGTCTACGCCCCGTCCGCCGAGGCGCAGGCGTCCGTGCTCGCGCGTGCGCTCCCCGACGCGGTCCTCACCGCCGACGGCGGCGCGCCCGCTGGCGGTGTCCGTCTCGTCCTCGGCAAGGCGGGTGGCCGGTTCACCCCGCCCGCCATCAACAAGATCGGAGGAGGGGTCAAGGCCGGCCGGAAGAACCCCTGCGCGTGACCGGGTTCATCCGGTGGCCGCCAGCACCGCCACGAGGGTCCCGGCGAGCATCGCCGGGCCGAACGGGAACTCGCCCTTCCGCGTCCGGCGGACGATCAGCACGCCGACGGCGATGACGCCGCCGATCAGGTACATCACCAGCAGGCCGGTGATCCAGGCGCGCCCGCCGAACCATCCGAGGCAGAGCCCGAGCACGCCCGACAGCTTGACGTCCCCGAGCCCGATGCCGGACGGGACGGCGAGCGCCTGCAGGGCGAACAGCGCGAAGAGCGCCGCCATGCCGATGAGCGCGTGCGTGAAGTGCCGCAGGCCGTCGTCGGTGAACGGGACGGCGACGGCCAGCAGCGCCGCTGCGATGCCGTAGGACGGGAGGGTGAAGCGGTCCGGCAGCCGCTTCTCCCTGATGTCGATGAACGCCAGCAGCGCGCCGACCGCCGCGAGGTAGAGCAGCGCGCCGAGGACGGGCTCCGCTCCGATCCGCCATCCGATGGCTCCGAAGACGCAGGCGGTGGCGGCACCGAGCGCCGTCCGCCGCGTCCAGTCGACGGGGCCGGTGAACGGCACCGCCATGGGGGCCAAGAGGACGCCGGCGGCGAGGCCGACCAGGAGCAACACCAACGCGACCATCGCACCTCGCCCATTCCGGCGCTCATCGGGAGCCTCGGGCACGATAACGCGCCCGGAGCGTCCCCGCCCTGTCGGCCCGGGATAGAGGCGAGCACCGCTTCGTGCTCGGCCAGGGGCCGCCCGAGGTGGTGCTGAACTCCCGGTTTCGCCGTTTACCGGTCTTAGCGCTCCCGCTCGCGACGTGGTCATCCTGCGGCGGGCGCGGCGGCGGTGTCCGGGAGAGGCGCGGCACGCCCGGTGAGGCGTGCCTTCCGTCCCGGGCGGGCGGCCGCGTCAGGCTCTAGAGTCTGTCTGTAGGCCCCACACTGGAGACGACGGCGAATGACGAATCCTTCGGACCCCGGTCACCCACCGCGCTCGCAGGCCCCCGGCCCGCCGGGGGGACCGTACGGTCCACCGCCCGGTCCGCAGCAGCCGGCGCCCGTCCCCGGCCCGCGCCAGCCGGCGCCCGGCGTCCCCGGCGCGGCCCAGCAGCCGTGGGCCCCGGCCGAATCCGGTGAGAAGGGCCTGCTGGGCGCGCTCCTGGACACCGATTTCAACGCCCTGGTGACCCCGAAGCTCGCCAAGACGTCCTATGTCCTGTCGTTGCTGCTGATCTCCCTGGAATGTCTCGGCATCCTCCTGTTCGGTCTCTGGGTGCTGGTCTCCACGGAGTTCTGGCTGGGCGGGCTCATCCTCATCGTCGCGACGCCGGTGCTCTGGCTGGTGCAGATGCTGCTCGTCCGCATCTTCATGGAGGCGGTGGTGGTGCGGTTCAAGCAGGCCGAGTATCTGCGGGTCATCAAGGACAAGAGCTAGACGGGACGGCTGGTGGGCGAGTTCGACGGGGCGGGTCCCGGCGGCGGGGCGCCGGGTGAGACGCGGCGGGACGCCGGGGCGACGCGGCGCGACGACGCGCGGGTGCCCGGGCCGCGGCCGCCGGGCGAGACGCGGCGGGACGGGGCGGCGGCCGGCGAGTCGCTGATGCGGCTGCCGGCGGTGCTCGGCGAGCGGTACGCGACGGTGGCGGAGCTGCCCGTGCAGGGCGCCGAGTCCGATCTGCTGCTCGTGCGGGACGGCGCCGGCGACGAGTACGTGGTGAAGATCTTCCGCCGGGGCTACCGCGCCGACCGGGACGTGTGGGCGAAGCTGCCCGCGCTGGACTCGCCGCACGTCCTGCGGATCCTGGAGACCGGGCACGCGGACGGGCGCGACTACGAGATCACCCCATATATCCCGGACGGCAACCTGCGGGCGTTGATGCAGGCGGGGCCGCTGCCCGGCGACGCCGCCGCCGATGTGGCGGCGCAGCTCGCGGCGGGCCTCACGGCGCTGCACCGGGCCGGGATCGTGCACCGTGACCTCAAGCCCGAGAACGTCCTTGTGCTGGGGGCCGAGCCGCTGCGGCTGGCGATCGCCGACTTCGGGCTGAGCAAGGTCCTCGACCAGAGCGTGGTGTTCGCGTCGTCGTCGCGGACACTGGCCTACGCGGCGCCCGAGTCGCTGTCGGGGCAGGTGTCGCCGGCCCGCGACTGGTGGTCGCTCGGCATGATCGTCAAGGAGGTCGCGACGGGGCGCGCGCCGTTCCAGGGGCTGAGCGAGACCGTGGTGGTCGACCATCTGGCCACGCGCCCGGTCAGCGCCGACGATGTCCCCGACCCGAGACTGCGTCTGCTGTGCCGCGGGCTGCTGACCCGGGATCCGCGCAAGAGGTGGACGGGCGCGCAGGTCCAGGAGTGGCTGGACGGGGCCTCGCCGCCGGTCGCCGAGGAGAGCGCGCAGACCGAACCGGGCGACGGCCTCCCCTTCAAGGGCCGCCGCTACACGCGCAGGGGCGAGCTGGCGCGCGCGCTCGTCGAGCACTGGGATTACGCCGCGCAGTACTTCTTCGGACGCGGCGAGTCGGGCGAGGCGTGGCGGAGCCTGCGCGAGTGGCTCGCGGACGCACCGGACGACAGCCGCATCGACCTGGTCGACGGCTACCTCATGACGCGGCTGCCGCCGGACGTGAAGCTGCTGCATCTGGTGCGGTGGCTGGATCCGGCGCTCCCCCCGCACTTCCTCGGCCGCCGGGTGACCGCCGACGACCTGCCGGGCCTCGCCGCGCTGGCCGGCGACCCCCGCCACCGCGACCACCGCACCGCCTGCCTCATCGGCCGGGCGCTGTGGGAGCACCGCCTGCTCCCGGTGTGCGCCGGCTTCGAGGGAGCGGCGGAGCTGGCGCGGGTCGACGACCAGTGGCGCGCCCATGTCGCGGCGTGGAACGACCTCGTCCGCTGGCTGCGCGAGCAGGAGGCCACACCGGCAGGGGCCGCGCGGCGGCTGCCGGACGCCGAGGCGGAGGAGCCGCCCGCCGTGCTGCTGACGCTGCTCGCCCTGGCGGCGCGTCCGGCGGAGGCGCACCGGCTGATCGCGGAGGGCGCGGCGCGGGCGCGCGCGGCGGTGACGGATCCGGCGCCGTGGTTCACCTGGATCGCGGACGGCGCGGGCGACGATCCGCTGCGCCTCCTCGCGGTGACGCGCGCCGCCCCCGAGGCCGTCGCGGAGAGCGAGTCCCGGACGCGCGACCGGTACACCGCCGAGCAGCGGAACGAGGCGCTCAAGGCGCAGTGGGCGGAGCGTGAACGTCAGCGTCTCGCAGGACGCAATGCAGCCACGGCCAAGGCCGTCCTTTGGACGCTGCCCGTATTGCTCTTCTGGCTGGCGGGCAGCTGGGTGATCGGTTCGCTCTCCGGTGGGGGCTCCGACGACGGCACCACGTCCGTCGGCCTGCACGGCTCGTCTTCCGGCATCTCCTTCGGCGCGCTGGCCGTCGTGTCGGTCCTCGCCTGGGCGGTGCAGTGCGGCAGCGAAGTGCTCCTGGCGCGCGCGCAGGGCGGCGACTACCTCCCCCACGGGCCGTGGGCGATGGTGTCGGGCGTCCTAGGGGCGAGCAGTCGCGGGCTCTCGAAGGCGTCCCAGACGATGTCGGGCGCCGCGCGGCAGACCGGGCGGCGCGGCTGCGGTCTGCTGCTGCTCGCGGCGACGGTGCCGCTGCTCCTCCTGCTGCTCCTGCTCGCGGCGCTGACGTCCGTCGCGAGCCTGCTGTGGCTCATGGTCCTCATCGCCGTCCCCGCCGCGCACGCCGTGGCGGCGGGGGTCCGGCTGCACCGCTGGCGGCAGGCACGCACCATCGCAGGAGGAGCTTCGTGAGCAGCGGGATCGACGCGGACATCGCGCTGGACGCGGCCGTCGTCCTCAGCCTCGGCATGAACCGGGTGCTCGGGCGCGGCGCCGGGCTGGCCGGGCGGGGCGCGGAGGCGCTCGCGGCGCTGGCCGCCGGGCGGGCCGAGGCGCGGGCGGCGGCGCTCGCCGAGGTCGAGTCGCAGGAGCGCGCGCTCCGCGAGGTCGTGGAGCGCAACGCGCGCATCGCCGCGCTCGCCGAGACCCGCGCGGAGCTCGGCGCGAAGGTGCCGCTGCCCGAGCAGCTGGTGCCGGACGAGCACCAGAGCACCGCGGAGCTGACCGCGTGGTGCGCGGCCACCGACCGGGCCCTGGACGAGGCCGAGCGGCACCTGTCTGAGCATCTGGCCGCGCAGGTCAGCACCCAGATCTTCGCGGCCCCCGCCGAGGGCCTGGTGACCGACGCCGCGCGGAGCGCACCGCCGCCGCCCGCCACCGGCGACGACGTCCGGCGGAACCTCGAACGGATCATGGCGCGACTGCTGCCGGACGCCGCGGACGCCGAGCGGCGGGCCGTGGCGGAGGCGGCGGCGCTGCTCGCCGGGGCCGGGACGGCCGAGGAGGCCGAGGGCGTCCTGCAGGAGGTCCGGCTCCGGATCCAGGCCGCCAACCGCCGCACGGAGGAGCTGCGGGCCGAGGAGCGGCGCCTGGCCGCCGAACGCGACGCCGCCGCGCAGGCCGAGGCGGAGCGCCGGTACGTCCTCGACTCGATCACCGCCGCGTTCGAGGACATGGGGTACGAGGTCCACGCCGGGTTCGAGACGCTGACCGCCGAGGACGGCACCGTGACGCTGACGAAGGGCGCCTGGCCCGACCACAGCGTCCGGATGCGGGTCGACGACGCGGCGCACGTCCGCGCGTCGATGGTGCGCGAGCGGCCCGCCGAGAGCGAGGACGACCGGCGGCTGGACGTCGAGCGCGAGGAGGAGTGGTGCGCGGCGTTCGAGGCGGCGCGGGCCCGGCTGGCGGACGCCGGGATCCGCTCCGAGGTGGCGTGGCGGCTGGAGCCCGGGGTGCGTGAGCTGCCGGTTTCGGCGCGGTCACGGCAGACTAGGGGGCGAGCCGGGCAACGCGAGCGCCACCGCGAGCGTCATACCTGAGATGTCCGGGGGCCTGGAACGGAGTGGGGGCGCACCAGAACATGAGCATTGATTCGCCGACTCTCGGCGGCCGACTGCAGGGCTGGCCGCCGTTCATCCGCGAGCTCGACGCGACCCTCTCCGTGCACTCCCAGTACGTCCTGTCGGGGAACCTGTACGACAGCTTCCTCACGCCGCCGGCGGAGGGCGGCGCGCCGACGGGGCTGCTCCCGCTGCGCGCCCTGCTGTGGGAGGCGCTGCGCTCCAGCGGCGCGTCCTTCATGGCCGTCTACGACCCGGTGGACGGGCTGCAGATCATCCCCGGCGACGGCGACGAGGACTCGATGCGCGCCGCCGAGCGGCTGCTCGGCAAGATCAAGGCGGACGACAAGCCGTCGCTGGAGGGGCTGACCCGGTACCTGGCGGCGGTGGCCCGGCCGAAGGAGGACGTCCGCGCCGCGTTCGTGATCGACTCGGCGTCCCGGATCGCCCGCACGCCCACCGACCTGGAGCCCGCCGAGCGCGACTTCTTCCGGTTCTGCGCGAAGCTGTCGCGCGGCGCGCGGCCGGTCCGGGTGTCGGGGCCGCGCCCGAAGCCGCTCTACAACCCGATCCTGTGGCTGGTGGAGCGGCCCGGCGACCTGCCGCCGTGGCTGACCGCCGACAACGAGAACATCCGCGAGATCACGATCCCGCGGCCGCACCTCGGCGACCGGCAGGAGACGGCGCGGCTGCTGGCCCGCGCGTTCGGGGTCACCGACATCGGGGCGGACGAGGCCGCGGCGGCGGCCTGCGACGCGTTCGCCGAGCAGGCCGACGGGCTGACCCTGCAGTCGATGATCGAGGTGACGCGGCTGGCGAAGGAGCGGGGCGTCGGCCTCACCGACCTGCCGGACGCGGTGCGCACCTACAAGCTCGGCGTGCTCGACAACCCGTGGAGCCGCGGCCATCTGCGCCGCCGGGTGCTGGAGGGCGAGAAGCGCGTCCCGGAGCGGGTGATCGGGCAGCCGCAGGCCGTCACCAAGACCCTCGACATACTGAAACGGGCGGTGCTGGGCCTGTCGGGGGCGCAGGCGACCCGGTCCGGCAGCCGGCCGCGCGGCGTGCTGTTCTTCGCCGGCCCGACCGGCACCGGCAAGACGGAGCTGGCGAAGTCGATCACCGAGCTGGTGTTCGGGGACGAGTCCGCCTACCTGCGCTTCGACATGAGCGAGTTCTCCGGCGAGGGGTCCGGCGACCGGCTGATCGGGTCGCCGCCCGGCTATGTCGGGCACGAGGCGGGCGGCGAGCTGACCAACGCCGTCCGCGAGGACCCGTTCCGGGTCATCCTGTTCGACGAGATCGAGAAGGCGCACCCGCGGATCCTGGACAAGTTCCTGCAGATCCTGGAGGACGGCCGGCTCACCGACGGCCGCGGCAACACCGTGCACTTCTCCGAGTCGATCCTGATCTTCACCTCGAACCTCGGGATGTACGTCCCGGGGCGGGACCTCACGACCCGGGACGCGTTCCCCCTCGCCTCGGCCGACCGTGTGCAGAACATCACACCCGGGATGTCGTACGACGAGGTCGAGCAGCGCATCAAGGGCGCGGTCGCCGACCATTTCACCGAGGTGCTCAACCGGCCGGAGCTGCTCAACCGGTTCGGCGACAACATCGTGGTGTTCGACTTCATCTCCGCCGAGGCCGCGCACAAGATCTTCGACCTGCAATTCGCGAACATCTGCCGCCGGGTCACCGAGGAGCACCGCCTCTCCTTGGCCGTTAAGGGCGAGGCTCTGACGACCCTCCGTGAATGGTGCACCGAGGAGCTGGACAAGGGCGGGCGCGGTATCGGCATGGCGCTGGAGTCGCATTTCGTCAACCCGCTGGCGCGCGCGCTGTTCGACCGGGAACTCGTGCCGGACGAGAAGGTCACCGTGACGGCGATCCGGCGCGAGGGAAGCATCGTCCACCTGGACCTCCAGTGACCGGGGACGGCGGCGCCGGCGCGGGTGGCGCCGGCGAGACGCTCCTGCTCGCCAAGGCGCACTATCCCGTGACCACACTCGGCCCCGGAATCCGCGCGGGCATCTGGACGCAGGGCTGCACGCTGCACTGTCACGGCTGCCTGTCGAGGGACACCTGGGACGCCGACCCGCGGCGCGCGGTGCCCGTCGAGACCGTTTTAGGATGGCTCGCGTCCCTGCCCGGACCGGTCGACGGCGTCACCATCTCCGGTGGTGAGCCGTTCCAGCAGCCGGCCGCGCTGGGGGCCCTGCTGCGCGGTATCCACGCGTGGCGGGACACCCTCGACCGTGAGACGATTGCATTGGACATATTGGTATACAGCGGATATGTCTACTCTCGGCTCTGCCGAGGCGGTGAGACGCGCGAGATCCTCGACATGTGCGACGCGGTGATCACCGGACCGTACGTCGATCGGCTCAATCCGGGGGGGCGACACTCCGGCGACGGCTCCCTACTCTGGAGGGGGTCGGCGAACCAGCGCGTCGTCCCGCTGTCTCCGCTCGGACGGCGGCGGTACGGGGCACTGGCCGACGTCGGGAACACTGGAGAAGGAACAGGGCCCCGAGTGCAGGTGTCCGTGGACGAAGGGCCGGAGGGAAGGCGGGTGTACTACATCGGGATCCCGCGAAGGGGTGACATGGAGCACCTGACGTCGAGGCTCGACCGCGCCGGGGTGCGCTCGGGGGATGTGTCATGGCGACCTTGAACTGTCCTGTCTGCGGTGAGCCGCACCAGCAGGGCGACCTGCTCTGCATGAACTGCGGGGCCAATCTGGCGCGCGGCGGAGGCGGCGCCCACCGGCAGGGGCCGGGCGGGTACGACGACCAGCAGCCGCAGGGCGGCCAGTACGGCGGCGGCCCGCAGCACGGCCAGCCGCAGTACGGCGCGCCGCAGCCGCACGATCCGTACGGGCAGCAGTCCCCGCAGCACCAGCCGGGCCCGCCGCCCGGGCAGCAGCCCGACCAGTGGGGCCCGCCGCAGCCGCCGCAGCCGGACCAGTGGGGTCCGCCGCCCGGGCAGCAGCAGTCGCCCGGCCAGTACGGGCAGCCGCAGCACGGCGCTCCGCAGCAGGGAGGCCCCCACCAGGGCGGCCCGCCGCACGGGGGCCAGGCTCCCGGGCAGCAGCCCGCGGACCCGTGGGGCATGCCCCAGCAGCCGCAGCAGCCGCAGGACCAGTGGGGCGCGCCGCAGCCGCCGTCCGACCAGTACCAGCAGCAGCGCGAGCCGCAGTACCAGCCCCCGCAGGACCAGTACGGCGCTCCGCAGGGCCAGTACGGCGCCCCGCAAGACCACCAATACGGCGCCCCCCAGCAAGACCAGTACGGTGCCCCGCAAGACCAGTACGGTGCCCCTCAGGACCAGTACGGCGGCGCACCGCAGCAGGACCAGTACGGCGCGCCGCAGCCGGCCGACCACCAGTTCGGCCCGCCGCCGCAGCCGCACGGGCAGCCGCCCCTAGGCGGCCCCCAGCATGGTGGGCCTCCGCACGGTGGTCCCCAGCACGGTGGTCCCCAGCACGGGGGCCAGCCGCCGCTGCCGCCGCACGGCCGCGAGGCGACGCTGCTGCCGCACGACCAGGGCCAGCGTCCCCCCGCCCCCGACAGCACGGCGTTCATGTGCCCGTACTGCGAGGCGGTGCTGAGCAACCCGGGCGCCGCGCAGTGCGACTCGTGCCTGCGGCCCCTGCCGAAGCAGGGCACGCCCGTCCTGCGGGTGCAGTTCCCCACGGGCGAGCTGAAGGTGTCCGTCGGCCAGCACCTCGTGCTCGGCCGGGACGCCGGGCAGTCGCCGGTGGCGGCCACGTTCACGCAGTACGACAACGTGTCGCGGCGCCACTCGACGGTCTGGCTCGACCCGTCCGGCACCGCCTGGGTGCGGGACGAGGGCTCCACCAACGGGACGTTCGTCAACGGCGAGCGGCTGCCCCGCGGCGTGGAGGCGCCCCTGCGCGACGGCGACCAGCTCCGCCTGGCCGCCGACGTCACCGGGACCGTCCAGCTGAAGTGAGCTGAGCACGAAGAAGGGCGGCCCCGCGGTTCTCGGAACCGCGGGGCCGCCCTCTTTCGCGCTACGGGCGCGGCCGGTCTCAGCCGGCGCGCTTGGTGCGGGCGCGCATGCGCTCGCGCTCCTTGGCGTCCAGCACGACCTTGCGGATGCGGACGTTCGCCGGCGTCACCTCGACGCACTCGTCCTCGCGGCAGAACTCCAGCGCCTCCTCCAGCGACAGGAGCCGGGGCGGGGTGAGCCGCTCCAGCTCGTCGCCGGTGGACGACCGCATGTTCGTGAGCTTCTTCTCCTTGGTGATGTTGACGTCCATGTCGTCGGCGCGGGAGTTCTCCCCGACGATCATGCCCTCGTACACCTCGGTGGTCGGCCCGACGAAGAACGTGCCGCGCTCCTGCAGGTTCGTGATCGCGTACGCGGTGGCGGCGCCGGCGCGGTCGGCGACCAGCGACCCCGACGGGCGGGTGCGCAGCTCCCCGAACCACGGCTCGTAGCCCTCGAACACGTGGTGCGCCATGCCGGTGCCGCGCGTCTCCGTCATGAACTCGGTACGGAACCCGATCAGGCCGCGGGCCGGGACGAGGAACTCCATCCGCACCCAGCCGGTGCCGTGGTTGGTCATCTGCTCCATGCGGCCCTTGCGGACCGCCATCAGCTGCGTGACCGCGCCGAGGTGCTCCTCGGGGATGTCGACCGTGAGCCGCTCGACCGGCTCGTGCCGCTTGCCGTCGATCTCGCGGGTGACGACCTGCGGCTTGCCGACGGTCAGCTCGTAGCCCTCGCGGCGCATGTTCTCGACGAGGATCGCGAGGGCCAGTTCGCCGCGGCCCTGCACCTCCCACGCGTCCGGCCGCTCGGTCGGCAGCACCTTGAGGGACACGTTGCCGACCAGCTCGCGGTCGAGCCGGTCCTTGACCATCCGCGCGGTGACCTTGGTGCCCTTCTCGCGGCCCGCCATCGGCCCGGTGTTGGTGCCGATCGTCATCGAGATCGCCGGCTCGTCCACCGTGATCAGCGGCAGCGGGCGCGGGTCGTCGGGGTCGGCGATGGTGTCGCCGATCATGATGTCCGGGATGCCGGCGATCGCGATGATGTCGCCCGGCCCGGCCTCGTCGGCGGGCTTGCGGGTGAGCGCGTCCGTCATCAGCAGCTCGGTGATCTTGACCCGCTCGATGCTGCCGTCGTGGCGGCACCAGGCGACCGGCTGGCCCTTCTTGATCGTCCCGGCGTGCATCCGGCACAGCGCGATCCGGCCGAGGTAGCTGGAGGCGTCCAGGTTCGTCACGTGCGCCTGGAGCGGGGCGTCCGGGTCGTAGGACGGCGCCGGGATCGTCTCGGTGATGACCTTGAACAGCGGCTCCAGGTCGTCGCTGCCGGGCATACTGCCGTCGGCGGGCTTGTCGAGCGAGGCGCGCCCCGCCCGGCCCGACGCGTACACGATCGGGAAGTCGATCTGGTCCTCGTCGGCGTCGAGGTCCATGAACAGCTCGTAGGTCTCGTCCACGACCTCGTCGATGCGGGCGTCGGGACGGTCGGTCTTGTTCACCACCAGGATCACCGGGAGCCGCGCGGCGAGGGCCTTGCGCAGCACGAACCGGGTCTGCGGGAGCGGGCCCTCGCTGGCGTCCACCAGCAGGACGACGCCGTCCACCATGGACAGCCCGCGCTCGACCTCGCCGCCGAAGTCGGCGTGGCCCGGGGTGTCGATGATGTTGATCGTCAGCCCGTTGTGCCTGACCGCGGTGTTCTTCGCGAGAATGGTGATGCCCTTCTCGCGCTCCAGGTCGTTGGAGTCCATGACCCGGTCGTCGACGTCCTGGTTCTCGCGGAAGGCCCCGGACTGCCAGAGCATGGCGTCGACCAGCGTCGTCTTTCCGTGGTCGACGTGGGCGACGATCGCGACGTTCCGGAGGTCGTCGCGCGTGGAGATGGGCATGCGGGTTACCTTGCGTGAGGTTTCAGGAGAGTCGCCGCAGAAACACGGCAGCACTCCATTCTACGCTCCGCGGCCCCTCCCGCATTCCCGAGCGGGCCGCACCGGGCCGCGCGCCCGCCCGATTGGCCAACTTTGCCGATCCTTTGTAATCTTCCCGAGATCCGGTCGTCCGGAGTCCCACCCCCCGGGGCTGCGACCGGAACGCCGAATCTCCCGCCCGGCGGGAGAACCGGGGACCCACACCCCCGGGGTGAATCGGCGCGCGACACGCGCGCCGTAGGGCGACTCCTGGCCCGAACCCGTCAGCTAACCCGGTAGGCGTGCGTGGAGAGGAGAGCACCGGCTTGGCACCGGACCCCCACCGGCGGCGGCGCGTCACGCCCACCGCCACCGCGGCAGCCCTGCTCCTGGTCGGCCTCGGCGCCACCGCGCCCGTCGCCGCGCACGCCGCACCGCTCGGGCTCGCCGCCGCGGCGACGCCGAGCCCGACTCCGACGACGGAGAAGGGCCTGCGCAAGAGCCTCGACGCGCTGAACGAAGAGGCCGAGATCCTCACCGAGAAGTACAACAAGACCCGCGTCGACCTGAAGGCCGCGCAGAAGGCCGAGCAGGCCGCCACCACGACCGCGCAGACCCTCCGGACCCAGGCCGCGCCCGCCCGCGAACGCCTCGGCCGGATGGCCGCCGCCAACTACATCGCCGGCTCCCCCGACGCGCTGTTCGGCGCCACCGGCTCCCCCGACGGGCTGTCCGACAGCGCCTACCTCGTGCAGAACCAGGCGCACGCCGTCCGGGCCCTGCAGAAGCAGATCGACCGGGCCGAGGCCGCCGAACGCGACGCGAAGGCCAAGACCGCCCAGGTCAAGAAGGCCTGGGCGGACGCCAAGAAGGCGCGCGCCGAGGCGAAGGCCAAGGTCACCGAGGTGATGAAGCGCCTCGACAAGCTGTCCACCACGAGCGCCAGCGACCCCCGCACCGGCCTCACCGCCACCATCAAGGGCTCCGACCTGCCCGCCAAGATGGCCCGCAAGGCCTACGGCAAGCTCGGCTCCCCCTACGTGTGGGCCGCCGCCGGACCGAGCAGCTTCGACTGCTCCGGCCTCGTCGTCTGGGCCTACGCCCAGGTCGGCAAGCCCGGCCTGCCGCACTACACCGGCGACCTCTACCAGCTCGGCACCAAGGTCCCCCGGTCCCAGTTGCGTTCCGGCGACCTGGTCTACTTCGGCGGCAACCTCCACCACATGGGCATCTACCTCAGCGGCGGCAAGTACCTGCACGCCCCGCGCACCGGCGATGTGGTGAAGATCTCCAAGCTGTCGGACCGCTCCGACTACGCGGGCGCCAACCGCATCTCCTGACCCCCCTCCGGGCCGCGAAACGCGGCCCCCTCGGTCGTCGGGGGCTTCCTGCGGCGCGGTAGGAAGCCCCCGGCGGGTTTTTGTTTTGCCCTTGGCGGTCGGGCCTTGGCGGCCCTCCCTTCGGCGGGCAAAACGGCGATCGCTGGCATCGCTCCGGCTCGCCTAGCGGCTCGCTTCGCGATCAGGTTCTCGCTTCGCTTGATCCTGGCTTCGCACGCGATCGCAACGTGGCGGTCGCCGCAGCTTGGGTTACGGACGTGTGCCTTGAGGTCAGCGCGTGGTGCTGATGTGGCTTCGGCGGGTCGTCCTGATCCTGCTCAGCTCGCTGCGCGATCTCGTTCTTGCCTCGCTCGGAACCTGGCTTCGCACCGCAACGTGGCGGTCACCACAGCCTTGGGTTACGGACGTGTGCCTCGAGGGTTCGCGGGTGGTGCGGCTGGGGCTGAGGTCGTTGAGACAGGCCCCTGGCCCGCTTCCGCTCGCCTTGCGGCTCGTGGCACTGGTGGCTTCTCGCTTCGCTTTGAACCCGGCTTCGCGGGCGATCATTGTGGTTCGCGGCGCGAGCGGCTTTTACTGGCAAGGCCCAGGCGAGCAACTTAGAGCGGCTGGGCGGGGCGGGCGGTGTGGGGGTTAGATCAGGTGGGCGTCTGCGATGGCGTCTATTACTGGACGGTCGCCTGGGAGCCAGTCGACGTCGTAGAGCTCGTGAGGGGTCAGCCAGCGGAGGGCCAGGTGTTCCAGGGGCTGGGGGGTGCCCTCGACGATCTCGGCGGTCCAGACGCGCAGGACGGCCTTGTCGCTGAGGCGCCAGTCGGTGCCGATGCGGCGGCCCAGGCGGACCTTGACCGCCAGTTCCTCCGCGCACTCGCGGACCAGGGCGTCCTCGTCGGACTCCCCCGGGTCGACCTTGCCGCCGGGCAGTTCCCAGCCGCCCGCCATGTGCGGCGGCTCGGCCCGCTGCGCGGTCAGCAGCCGGCCGTCCGCGATGATCGCCGCGCCCACCACCACGAGGTCGATCGCGATCAGCTCCTCTCCGTCGCGGCGGCCTCGACCTGTCGCGTCGATTCCCGGACGATCTCCTCCAGATGATCGCCGTGCGCGCCGCGCCAGTAGACCTGGCCGCAGTCCGCGCAGCGGCCGTAGACGTCGTAGCTGCGGCGCGTCCCCGCCTCCAGGCCGTCCTCGACCTCGGTCTTGTCGACCGGGACCAGCTCGCCGTTGCAGGCGGTGCACCGCGTCCACGGGTGCAGGACGGGCGCGAACCGGTCGAGGAGGTCGCGGAGCTGGTCGTCCGGGCGGGCGCCGCGGACGTAGGCGCCGAACCACAGCGCGCGGCGGCGCAGCAGGCCCCGGTCCTGGGTGAGCAGGACGCGGCGCTCGGCGTTGGCCTGGACGACCAGCGCCGGGTCGTCCATGTCGTTGTGGTAGGCGGTGTCGAGGCCGATGAGGCGCATCCGGCGCGCGAGCGTGCCGAGGTGCACGTCCAGCAGGAAGCGCGGCGCGTCCTGGCCCGGCTCCAGCGGGACGGGCTGGGGGCGCGGCACCGCCGCCACCCGCACCTCGTCGCCGGGCTCCGGACGGGCGGACGGCTCCGCCGGCGCGCCGTTGACGGTGATCGGCCCGGCCTCGGGCAGCGGCACGCCGAGCGACTCGACGAGGTGCCCCAGCGTGGACGTCCCATCGGAGGGCACCCGGGTCGCGGCCTGCCTGCGGGCGGCGGGCAGGAACATCAGCAGCTCGTCGGCGACGCGGATCGTTATCTCGGGCTCCACGCCGATCAGCATGCCACGCGAGCCCGGTGGTGTTCCTCGGATTATTGCTCGGCGAGGCGCGCCGCCGGTCAGCCGCCGGGCCGGGGGGCGGCCAGTTCGGCGACCTTCTTCTTGAAGTCGGGCCGCGCGAGCGGGCGGGTCACGCCGACCCAGTCCGACCGCTTGTAGGACTTCACGCCGATCGCGGGCACGCACGTCGAGCAGCTCGCCACGATCATCTTGCCCTTGCCGATGACCATCCCGACATGGCCGGGATTGTTCGCCGACGTCCCCGGGCCGGAGTCGAAGAACACCAGGTCGCCGGGCTGCTCCTTGCCCTTGGAGATCCGCACGCCGAACGGCCACTGCTCGAACGTGGTGCGCGGGATGTCCAGCCCGGCCTGCCGGTAGGCGGCCTGGAGGAGGCTGGAGCAGTCCCAGGCGTCCGGGCCGTTCGCGCCGAACACGTACGGCTTGCCGCGCTGCGCCATCGCGAACTCGATGATCTTCTGGACCAGCGCGCCGACGTTGGCGGGGAGCTCGTTGTCCTCGCAGTTGACGCCGTTCGCCTGGACGACCTTGAAGTCGCCGCCGACGTAGCGCTTCGCCCAGTCGAGGACGAGGTCCACGTAGTCGGACGAGTGGTTGTACTGGAAGATCGCGGTCCGCATCCGCTGCGGGGCGCCGTTGTGCTTGAGGTAGGCGGCCGCGGAGGGGATCGCGTCGGCCGGGTCGTAGCGGTCCTTGCGGCCGTCCTTGTTCCCGTCGACGCCGAACGCGTCGAACGTCGGCTTCAGGAACTGCATCGGCCCGCCGGCGCCCGCGTAGTTCTCCCCGCTGCTGACGCCGGGCAGCGTCGACCGGCCGTGGTCGGTCTCGACCTTGCCGATGCCCGCCAGGACGTTCCACGGGATGCCGTACTTCTTGCCGGCCTCCTGGTAGAGCTTCAGGTAGTTCGCCGGGACGGCCTTCGCGTCGTTCGCCGCGACGGGCTGCGCGTCCGCGCCGGCGACGTCCACGCAGTCACCGCCGCCGACCCCGCCGCCGAACATGAACTGGCTGGCGCCGAACAGGATCGGGACGAACACCAGCGCGACGAACAGGGTCGCGGCGACGCCGAGCGCGCCGGCGAGCAGCAACCGGCGTGGGCTCATCCGGTGTCACCCGCCTGACCGGTGCCGGCCGGCTGGAAGGAGTACACCTTCAGCGACCCGCCGTCCCGCGCGACCGTCACCGCGTACTGCCTGCTCTCGCTGCTCCGCTTGCCGCCCTTGGTGAGCTGCTGCCGGCCCGTCACGAGGAAGATGAGCGAGTTGTCCTCGATGTTGCGCACCTGGTCGATGGTCGCCGACCCCTGCGCGACGACCTGCTCGCGGCGGCGCTCCTCCAGGAGGCCTGGCGTGCCCGCGTCCCGGCCGAGGCGCTGCCGCAGGTCGTCGGTGGTCAGGCCGGCCAGGCGCCCCATGTAGGCGTCGGGGGTCTCGTCGTAGCGGTACGTCTCGTAGGCGGCGACGAAGCGCTGGGCCATGTCCGCCGCCGTGGCGAACTCCTGCCGGGAGAACGGCAGCAGCCGGTAGATGTCGAAGTCGCCCGGGTTCACGGCGTTCTGGATGCCGGGCGGCGGGGACTGCGGGCCGGGCGGACCGGCCGTGGGCGTCGCGCTCGGACGCGCCTCCGTCCGGTCGTCGCCGTGCTCGGGCGCCGCGACCGTCAGGTAGATGCCCACGGCGGCGAGCGCCACCACGAGCCCCGCGAAGAGAAGCTTGCGCCGGCGGTCGTTCAGGTTCATCACTCGTCCCGATCCGCCTCACCGGACGGACGGTCCACCGGGCGCAGCCAGAACGGGATCGGCGGGCCCTCCCCGGAGCCGCGCCGGCCGCCCCACAGCGGCGGCGGCTGCTGCCGCCCGCCCGGGCCCTGGGCCGGCGGCGCACCGTTCGACCCGCCGTCGCCGGCACCGGCGCCGCGCTGCCGCGGGATGTTCGCCGCGGGCGCACCGCCCCCGGAGCCGCCCGAACCGCCGGAACCGCCGCTGCCGCCGTTGCCGTTGGAACCGCCGCCGGAGCGGCCGCGTCCGGCGCCGGCGAACCAGCCGCCGCCCCCACCGGAACCGCTGCCGCCGCCCGAGCCGCCGTTACCGCCGCCACCGCTGACGCCGCCGCCGCTGCCGCCGCGTCCCGACCAGGAGGTCGGCCGGACCGTGCCCGTGCCGGGGCCCGTGCCGGACGACGGCTTCCCGCCGCCCGCCGCCGCGCCGGCGCCGGGCTTCGCGGCGGAGACGCCGCCCGAGTTCCCGCCGCCGTCCGCCGTGCGGTCGCCGAGCGCGCCCGCGCGGGTCGGCAGGTTCAGCGGCGGCGCGCCGCGCCGGGACCGTCCCTGCGAGGCCGCGATGGCCCCGCCCGCGCCGCGGGGCTTCGCCGCGAGCACCGGTGCCTCCTCCGGCGACGGCCCCTCGCCCGCGCCCGCACCCGTCCGCCGGTCGGCGACGGCGACCGCGGTGCCCGGCGCGGCATCGCCCTGCGCCCCGGCGGCGGCCTCGGACGTCGCCTCGCGCTTCGCCCACTTGCCCAGCCGGTACCCGGCCGCGCCCGGCACGACGGCGGCCGCGACGCCGGTGGTGCTGCGGCGCGCCTCCGTGACCGACTTGTTGAGCTGCGCCTCGCTCTTCTCCCGCGACCCGACGGCCGAGTACCCGACCGCCGAGAACAGGTGCTGGAACGGTTTGCGGTAGATGAACGCCGCGAACGTCACCAGCGCGATGAGCAGCACCTGCAGGCCCCACGGCAGCGTCTCGCCGAGGATCAGGCTGTACGCCCACAGCAGCAGCGACAGCACACCGATCAGCGCCGCCTGTTTCAGCAGCATCGACAGCAGGAGTTCCAGCCATCGGACGGCGATGACCCGTCCGATGCCCGGATGTATCCCGATCCCGAGGAAGATCGGCCCGGCGACGAGCAGCAGCAGGAACGCGATCTTCACGACGATCAGCGCGATCGCGATGACCATGATGAGGAGCCCGGCGACCAGTGCCGCGAACAGCCCTCCGAACGCGACCGCGAGCCGGTTCTGCCAGTTCTTGCCCTGGAACAGCGAGTAGGACTGCGGGTAGTTGTCCTTGATGTTCTTCGTGACGTCCTTGTAGGCGTCGGCCTTCTTGCCGAGGTCGACCTTGTTGCCGCCGTACGTCTCCGGCAGGTCGACGGCCTGCGACCACAGCAGCTTGTCGGCGTTCTCCTTGACGATCTTCGCGTTGGGGTCGGTGGTGCCGAACTCGCCCTGCAGCCACGGCTTGCAGACCAGCGCCACCCACAGCCCGTTGGCGTTGCGCGTCGTCGCGTCGAGGTTCTGGGAGGTCGCCGGATCGGGCTTGCCGTCCGGCCTCGGTATACAGGTCCCGCCCTTGGTGTCGCTCTGGGGCAGCGCCGCGTTGAAGGCGGCGCTGGTCGCCTCGGACGTCTTCGTCCCCAGCGTGGTGAAGTCCGCCGGACGCGCGATCAGCCAGACGAGCGCCACCATCGCGGCGACCATCCAGATCACGCCCTCGGTGACCTTGCTGGCCCGCTTGCGGACCAGCCCCCACCACGCGAGCCACATCGCGCCGAGGATGACCACCCACGACCAGTACCGCGCGTTGAACGTCTTGCCGATGTTGCTGATGACGCCGTCGACGGTGTCCTTCAGCCAGCCGAGCAGCGAGTCGGACGCCGCCGCCTGGTAGACGCTGATCGTCGTCCGGTCGACCGCCCGGACGATGGTGAACGTGGTGTTGGCGAGGGCGTTGCCCATCAGCGCCATGCCGTCGGAGCAGCCCATGTCGACCGCGTACCAGGTCTGGCCTGCCGTGCCGTACCGGTCGTAGTAGGTCAGCTGCTCGACCGGTGTCTTCTGGAGCTTGTCGTTCGGGTAGTCGGGCGGCTTGATCATGCCGTCCGTCCCCGACCCGTACTGCTCGGGGGGCGGGTTGTCCGCGGGACGGCACGCGTCGTTGGGCGACGGGAAGATCGGGTTGGCGCCCGCCATCGGGGACAGCCCGACCGTGAAGAGCGCCATCAGGAGCAGCACCACCGCGGAGCGGCGGGCGCGCGGACGGCGCCGGCGGCGGCCGGGGCGGTCGAGGACGGCGCGGTCGAGCCCTTCGCCGGGCGAACGCTGCAGGCGCGCCGTCCCGTGGCGGGGACTCCTCATCGGGTGACCTCCTCGGCCTCGGCCCCCGCGGCGGTGAGTTCGGACGTGCCCGGACGGGACCGGGTCGGGTTGGTGTCCAGCCAACGCTGCAGTTCCTCGGAGATCAGGTCGACGCCGATGCGCCCCGCTCGGCCGTCGAGGTCACGGAAGATGCATTCGCCGTTGCCGAGGTTGCGCAGCACGGCCTTGTGCTCGTCGGACGCCTCGACGCCGAGCAGCGACATGACGTTGCCGACCTCGACCCGTTCGGTGGAACGGAACGAGAACACCGACGACAGGCAGTTCGTCACCTGTTCGTTCAGCAGGTCCCCCGCGTTCTGGGAGACCAGGATCAGGGCGGTGTTCCGGGAGCGTCCCATGCGGGACACCTCCGGCACCAGCTTCGCGCCCTCGGGCGTCGAGGTGATCGCCCACGCCTCGTCCAGGAAGATCGCCTTCGGCAGCCGCCGGTCGAGGCCGTGCATGAGCCGCCGCGCGAACTGCGACACGAGGTACATCAGCGCCACCGACAGCCGCTGCTCGTAGGAGTAGTCCTCCCGCGAGATGGCGACGTCGGGCAGCGTCAGGCCGCCGAGCGTGAACACGGTCGTCCAGCCCTCGGTGTCGATGCGCTCCCCGCCGGACGGGTCGAAGCACAGCCGCGCGAGCCGCATCTCCGACATCGACCGGAGCACCGCGCCGAGGTTCTTGGACGCCGGGTCGGCCGCGGCCTCCAGATGGTCGACGACGCGCCCGAGCGACGGCCGCTCCGCGTTGGCGACCGCGCCGACCGCCTGGATCATCGCAGACTCGCGCTCCTCCGACATCCGCGGCAGCAGCAGCCGCAGCGTCTCGGTCGCCATCGTCTTCATCGTGGCGAGGTCGTCGCCGAACGAGAACGGGTCGAGCAGGCCGGGCGCCGCCGAGCCGAGCGGCAGGATGCGCGCCTTGCGCCCGCGCGCCTTCAGCAGTTCGACGAGCGACTCGGCGTCGCCCTTCGGGTCGATCGCCGCGATCGTCACGCCGCGCAGCGCCATCTGGTAGATCAGCAGCAGCGCCAGCGTCGTCTTGCCGCCGCCCGGCTCACCCGTGATCGCGACCGCGGTCGGCCGGTTGCGGGCCGCCGCGACGAGCGGGTCGAAGTGCACGATGGACCGGGCCCGGCCGAGCGTCTCGCCGATGTAGGGGCCGATCCAGCCCTCCTGCTCGTCGTCCGGCCGGTCGCCGAGGTCGACGGTCGCGACCGGCATGCCGCCCGCGATCGTCCGCAGCGGCTGCCGCTGCGCGTAGGCGTTCAGCCGGATCTGGTCGCCGGGCAGCGACTCCAGGAACAGCGAGAACTGGTCGCCGGTCGAGTTGACGACGTCGATGCCGATGTCGCGGTAGTGCTCGACGACCGCGTCCACCCGCTGGGCGAGCAGCTCCTCGGTCGGCGCGGACACGATCAGCCGGTGCCAGCCGTACACGAACGGCAGCCGCTCCTTGGTGATGCCGTGCTCCAGCATCCGGGCCGCGTCGATCTGCTCGGCGAGCGCGATCGGCGCCTCCGCGCCCGCCTCCCGGATGTGCTGGTCCATGTCGCGGGCGTGCGCGAGCTTGCGGGAGACGTCCTTGGACGCCTTCGCCGGCGGGATCAGCTTCATCCGCGCGCTGATCTCGACGGGGAACGGCAGCGAGTCGGAGTAGTGGAACCAGGGCTCGCCGTCCGGGAACGGCATCATGTCGGGGAACCGGGCGAACGACAGGTACGCGACATACGACGCGGCCGTCGCACCGCCGCCCGCCCCCGTGAAGTTCGGCTGCTCGATCCGCAGGTAGGAGCGCCCGTTGTGGATGGCGCCCTCGACCAGCGACTCGATCTCGCCCTTGCCCCACGTCCGGCGCGGGACGGCGGACGGCGGCGGATCCGCCAGCGACCCCGTGACCGCGTGCTGGAACAGCCACGCGACCTCCGTCGAGGTGGCGTGCCTGGCGTACAGGGCGGACCCGCCGAGTGCGCGCCCGACCCGTTCGGCCTGCTCCGTCCAGCGCGCGATCTCCTTCTTGTCGATCGCGTCGTCGTGCACGCCGAGGACGCTCTCGCTGCGCTTGTAGAACCCGAGCAGCTGCGCGAGGACGCCGCCGGACAGTTGCGCGCCCATCCCGCGCGGCCCGAGCCGCACCCCGAGGTAGACCTCCTTGGTCCAGAAGTCCTTCGCCCACACGTGCGCGTAGGTCTCCTCCAGGTACTCCCGCCATCCGGGGCCGCCGTCGGACGTCCGGTCCAGGGCGAGCGCCCACTCGGCCGCCGGGTACGTCCGGTGCGCGATCCGCAGGTGGATCTCGGCGTCCTGCATCCGGATGCCCGCGAGCGCGATCGTGATGTTCGTGGCGAGCGCCTCGCGCTCCTCCCCGGTGGTGAACTCGTACGACACCGTGGGGAGCCGGAAGTACGCCCAGGCGGCGCTGTCGGTGAACAGCACCCGGTCGTCGAAGTACCGGACGGCCAGCCGGCTGGACTTGCTCATGCCGTCCTCCCGCCCTCGGCCCCGACCGGTGCGCGCCGCTCGGCCGGACCGCCGCGCGCACGCCGTCCCGGACGAGGAGCACTCACTGATTCTCCCGGCGCCCGGGCGGCCGTGCAGGGCTGCCCGGGAGAGTGTTCACGGTCCGGACGGTCATGAACGTCAAGCCCGTCCGCCAGGGATGCCCGTTTCACTAGGGTCTCCGCTCGATGCCCGCGAGGGGCGCTCATCGGGTGGCCTCCTGCTCCTGCTGAAGCTCCTGGTAACGCTCGGGCATGACGGTGAAGCCGCCGGCGACGACACCGGCCAAGGCAAGGTAGGCACGCCGCGTCGGCGTCCGCAACGACTTCAGCTCGTTGCGCGGCGCGCGGTCCATGCTGAGGTGATCATCCCACGGGATGCGCACCAGGGCCCGGCACCTGCCGCGCGCCACGGCCTCGGCCTGCTCGACGTCGTCCATGCTGCGGCGGCTCACCCCGTTGATGACGGTCACGGCGCGGGACCGCAACTCCTCGTAGCCGTGGCCGTCCAGCCATTCGAACGTCATCGCGACGGCGCGCGGCGCGTCGGCGCTGGCTGGCGCCACCAGCACGATCTGGTCGGCGTACGGCAGGACCCGCGCGACCACGGCGGCGGCCGCGTCCAGCAGCGTCACCGAGTAGAACTTGTCGATCGTGCGGATCGCGAGCGCGTAGTCGCGGTCGTCGAGCGCCTGCAGCGGGTTCTTGCCCGCCGCGATCACGTCGAGCCCGGACTTGGCCTGCGAGGTGTACCGGCGCATCGCGGTGAGGCTGCCGACCTGGTCGGCGCGCGTGATGAGCCCGGTCAGCGTCTCGTTGGTGTCGCTGCGCGTCCGGCGGGCCAGCGCGCCCGGCCCGGGGTTCACGTCGATCGCGACGACGGGCTCCCCGTTGTGCTGCGCGAACGTGTGCCCGAGCATCAGCGCGGTGACGGTCTGCCCCGCGCCCCCGGTGCACCCGAGGACGACCACGTGCCGCGTCCCGTGGAACGGCTGCTGGAGCCGCTGCTGGTACTCGGCGTCGACCTCGCCGTGCCCGCCGCCGACGGCGTGGATGAGCCGCCGGAACCCGCCGGTGCTGACCTCGTGCTCCGGCCCCGGCGGCGTGATCGCCGGACCGGACGGCGGCGGCGCGGGCGGCGGCGGCAGCGGGCGCGGCCGCACGGGCGAGGCCGGCTGCGACCGCACCTCACGCGGCGGCGCCTGCTCCTCCACAGGCGGCGCGGGCGGCGGCACCTGCTGCGCCGCCGCAGGCTCGACAGGCTGTGCCGGGGTCTCGGCGGCCGGACGCTGCGGCCGGGACAGCCCCTCCGACCACGGCTTAGGCGGCTCCCGCCTCGGCGCGGGCGGCACCGCCCGGGGCGGCGCCCCGAACGCCCCGGGCACCATCGGCACATCGGGCCGAGTCACCGGCGGCGCCCAAGGCGGCGGAGGCACCGGCGCCCGCGGCCCGGCAACCTTCTTGTCCCCCGGCTCCCCACCGGACGCACCGCCCGCGGGAGCCGCCTCCTGGGCCCGCCGCCCGGACTCCACACCGGAACCGTCCGCAGGACCCGACGCCGACGCAGCCCCCGCAGCAGGACCGGCCACCGGAACACCAGTCGGACGGCCAGGCTGCGCGGGGCCGGACTGCCGCGTCCCCTCAGATGGCACCGTCCCCGACGCGGGAACGCCGGTCGGATCGGTGCTGCTCGACTGCCGCCCTCGCTCGGACGCCGCCGACTCTGACGTAGGCCCGCCCGTTGCAGCAGGGCCAGGTGCCGGAACACCAGTCGCGCGGATGGGACGCGTAGGGCTCTGCTGCCGCGTCGCCTCAGGCTGCGTCGGGCCCGGGGAAGCCCCGCTCACCGCACCGGCACCGGTCGTGGGAACACCGGTCGCGGGGGCGGAGCCCGGCCGCGTTACCTCGGACGGCGCTGTCTCCGGGACAGGGCCGCCTGATGCAGCACGACCCGCTGCCGGAACACCGGTCGCGGGCATCCACATCGACCACTTCGTCCAGATCGACTTCTCCGGGTTCAAGCGCATGGTGGACGCGCTCGGCGGCGTCGAGATCTGCGTCGACCGGCCCGTCAACGACCCGCGGGATAA
>NZ_VCKZ01000087.1 GCF_005889745.1 Actinomadura geliboluensis | reverse complement strand
GGTGCCGACGCCTGACGCCGGTCAGGACTCCGGGCGCAGCAGCGCCTCCTGGGCCACCGAGACCAGGAGCGTTCCGTCCATGGTGTGGAGCGTGCCCCGCGCGAGGCCGCGGGCGCCGTGGTTGGTGACCGGGTCGACCGAGTACAGCAGCCACTGGTCCACCCGCGGCGGGCGGTGGAACCACATCGCGTGGTCCAGGGTGACGGCCGTGGCGAGCCGCCGCGGCGAGCCGGGCGCGCGGGCGCTGCTCACCACCGCCATGTCCGACAGGTAGGCGATCAGGCACGCGTGCAGCGCCGGGTCGTCGCCGACCGGGGCGGACGCCCGGATCCAGAACGGGTGCGGCATCGGGAACTCGCCGTCGGCGGGCGGGTCCACCACCCGGATGTCGAAGCCGACCGGGTGCTTGAAGAACGACGGCAGCACCGGCTCGGGCAGCCCCTCCGGCGCGGGCACGCCCCGCGGCCCGGGGAACTGCCAGTCGAAGCCGTCCTCCGGGGCGTGGAACGAGGCGATCAGCTCCAGGATCGGCTTGCCGCCCTGGCTCGCGGTGACGTGCCGGGTCGAGAACGAGCGGCCGTCGCGGGTGCGGGCCACGTCGAAGCGCAGCGGCTCGTCCGGCGTCCCCGGGCGGATGAAGTAGGCGTGCAGGGAGTGCGGCGGGCGGCCGTCCGCGGTCAGGCACGCGGCGCGCAGGCTCTGCCCGGCGACCTGCCCGCCGAACAGCCGCGGCCGCCCCACCGACGGCGAGGTGGCGAGGAAGGCGTCCCCGCCGAGCGGGGCCAGCTCGAACATCCGCGTGATGCCGTCGCTCATCGTGCTCCTCGTGGGGGGACCGGCGCCGTGGCGCGACCCTACTCGGCGGCGGGGCGCCCGCCGGCATCCGGGGCCGGTCCCTGCGCGGCGGGGGACGACCCTGATACGGTCACGCGCGGTCGACCTATGATCGCCGTGGGGACGGCGCCCAGGGGGATCGGCGCCCGCCCCGCGAGGAGATGAGAGAGGCAATGGCAGATATCACCGAGTCGCCCGAGTGGTCCGCGCTGGCCGAGCACCACGCCGCGCTCGCCGGGCGGCACCTGCGCGACCTGTTCGCGGACGATCCGGGGCGCGTCGACCGCATGACGGTGGCCGCGGGGGACCTCCACCTGGACTACTCCAAGCACCGCGCCACGAGCGAGACGGTGGGGCTGCTCGTCGCGCTCGCCGAGCGGGCCGGGCTGCGCGCCCGGATCGAGGCGATGTTCACCGGGGAGCACATCAACGTCAGCGAGGACCGCGCCGTCCTGCACACCGCGCTGCGGCTCCCGCCCGGCGAGGCCCTCACCGTGGACGGCCAGGACGTCGCCGGCGACGTGCACGCCGTCCTGGACAAGATGGCCGACTTCGCCGGGCGCGTCCGCTCCGGCGAGTGGACCGGGTTCACCGGCAAGCGGATCACGACCGTCGTCAACATCGGCATCGGCGGCTCCGACCTCGGCCCCGCCATGGCCTACGAGGCGCTGCACGACTTCGCCGACGCGGGCATCTCCTGCCGGTTCGTCTCCAACATCGACCCCGCCGACATCGTCGGGAAGCTCGCGGGCCTCGACCCCGAGCAGACCCTCTTCGTCATCAGCTCCAAGACGTTCGGGACGCTGGAGACCCTCACCAACGCCAAGGTCGCGCGGCGGTGGCTCGTCGACCGGCTCGGCGACGCCGGGGCGGTGTCCCGGCACTTCGTCGCCGTGTCCACCAACGCCGAGCGGGTCGCCGAGTTCGGCATCGACACCGCCAACATGTTCGGCTTCTGGGACTGGGTCGGCGGCCGGTACTCCTTCGACGGCGCCATCGGCCTGTCCCTGATGATCGCGATCGGCGGCGAGGCGTTCCGCGAGATGCTCGCCGGGTTCCGCGAGATCGACGAGCACTTCCGCGCCGCGCCGTTCGAGGCGAACATGCCGGTGCTGATGGGCCTGCTCGGCGTCTGGTACACCGACTTCTTCGGCGCGCAGACCCGCGCCGTGCTGCCCTACAGCCAGCGGCTGGCCCGCTTCCCCGCCTACCTCCAGCAGCTCACGATGGAGTCCAACGGCAAGTCGGTGCGGGCCGACGGCGCGCCCGTCGTCGCGCAGACCGGCGAGATCTTCTGGGGCGAGCCCGGCACCAACGGCCAGCACGCCTTCTACCAGCTGCTGCACCAGGGCACCCGGCTCGTCCCCGCCGACTTCATCGGCTTCGCCGAGCCCTTCGAGGACCCCGCCGTCGACGGGCCCGCGGGCATGCACGACCTGCTGACCGCGAACATGCTGGCGCAGACGTCGGCGCTCGCGTTCGGCAAGACCGCCGAGGAGATCGCCGCCGAGGGGACGCCCGCCGCGGTCGTCCCGCACAAGGTCATGCCGGGCAACCGGCCGACCAGCACGATCCTGGCGCCCAAGCTCACCCCGAAGACCCTCGGGTCCCTCGTCGCGCTCTACGAGCACATCGTGTTCGTCGAGGGGACGATCTGGGGCATCGACTCCTTCGACCAGTGGGGCGTCGAGCTCGGCAAGGTCATGGCGATGGACCTCGCGCCCGCGCTCACCTCGGACGAGCCGCCCGTGCGGGCGCCCGACCCGTCCACGGCCGCGCTGGTGCGCCGGTACCGGGAGCTGCGCGGCCGCCGCGTCTGACCCGCGCCGCGAACGCCGAAGGGGCCCGCCGGACATGCCGGCGGGCCCCGTTCCGTTCAGCCGCTGGTCAGGCGCGGGCGCCCGGCAGCGGCCCCTCGGCCCAGCCCTGGGACTTCATGATCGCGCGGAACTCCTCGTAGGAGATGAACCCGTCGAGGTTGCCGTCCGCCCGCTCGAACCTGTCCTGCGTCTCGGCGCGCGTCCAGGCGAGGCCCAGCTCGTCCAGGACGAGCGTGAACTCCATCAGGTCGAGCTTCTGGTCGCCGCCGAGGTCCGCGCGAGTGAACAGCGCAAGAAGGTCGTCCTCGGTCGGTCGTGTCGTCATCTCGCTCCTCGTTCTGTCCGATGGTAGCCACGCATCATGTCATAGGGAGCGAGCCGGGCCATATGCGAAACGCCGCAGGAAGTGCCCAGGTTTACGGGTGTTCATCCCCCGTCAGCTCGGGGACGCGGTGCCGGTAGCGCGCGAGCAGCGCGGCGTTCACCTCGTCGCCGCCGGGGACGTTCGCGCTCGTCCAGCGGGGCAGCTCCGCGCCGCGCGCCGCCGCGAGGTCGTCCAGCGCGGCCAGCACCCGCGCCCACGCGTACGCGGCGAGGATCGTGGAGGCCGCCGCGGTGCGCGGCGCCGCCGCCGGATGCAGCACGTCACCGGGCGGGACGCAGGTGTCCAGCACGATGTCGGCGTGGTCGGCCAGCGCCGTCGCCGTCCGCGCCGCCGCGCCCCGCGCGGCCCGCGCCGAGGTCACCGCGACGACCGGCACGCCCCGCGCCCGGCACTCCGCCGCCACCTCGACGGGGTAGGGGTTGCGGCCGCTGGTGGAGAACACCACCGCCACGTCCGGCGGGGCGGGCGCCGCCGCCGCGGCCACGGCGCGCCCCACTCCGGCCTCCCGCTCGACGCGGGTGCTGCGCAGCGCGTCGTCGAGCGGGAGCACACCGGGGTCCCAGACCGGGCGGACGGCGGCGAGGCCGCCCGCCCGGTAGAACGTCTCGAACACCATGGCGAGGGAGTGCCCCGCCCCGGCGACGTGCACGATCCCGTCGGCCTCGACCGACTCCAGGAGCAGCGCCGCCGCGGCGTCGATCGCCTTGCCCGACGTCTCGTCGAGGTCGTCCAGCAGGGTCCGCACCCGGTCGGGGAGCTGCGTCCGGGTGGCTTCAGGCATCGGGCACGGCCTCCTTCAGGATGCGGGCCAGGTCCTCCTGGCCGGACGCGGCGCGGAGCCGGTCGGCCAGGCCGCCCGACAGCGCGCGCGCCAGCCCGGCGAGGACGCCGACGTGCGCGTCGGGGTCGGGCGTGCAGAAGGCGAGCAGCAGGTCGACCGGGTCGTTGTCAGGATGGCCGAACTCGACCGGCGACGCCAGCCGGGTCGCGCCGACGCCGACCGCCAGCCCGCCCTCCTCGGGGCGGGCGTGGACGAGCGCCAGGCCCTTGGTCAGCACGATGTAGGGGCCGTTCTCCTCCACGACGCGGACGCACGCGTCCGGGTAGCCCTCGCCCGCCGCGCCCGCGTCGACCAGCGCGGAGGCCGCCTTGCGGACGGCCTCCCGCCAGTCGGCCGCCTCGACGCCGTCCGTGGCCGCGATCACCACGGGCTGTTGCCGGGGGGCCTGGGGGGTCGCCCCCTCAGAATGAGACGTCATGAGAGCCATCCCTGCTCGGTGAGGCGCTCCCTGAGCTGCGCTTCGAGTCCCTCCTTGTCGAGGAAGTCGCTGACGGTGATCACGACGGGCGCGAGGTCGGCGATCTCGCTCGTGTGCATGCCCTGGCCGATCACCACGTCGGGCGACATCCCGCGCGCCGTGGACACGTCGGTGTTCTCCACCCGCGCCTCGACGCCGAGCGACCGCAGCGCGTCCTCGGCGGTCATCTTGAGCATCAGGCTGGAGCCCATGCCGACGCCGCAGACCGCGAGGATCTCCAGTTGCCGGTCCAGTGCCATCTCGGTCCTTCTCTCTCGATCGGCTCTCTACTCGGTTCGGTCAGGCCCGCGCCGGGGCCGTGTCCTCGGGCGCGGCGTCCCCGTCCGCGGCGCCGGCCCGCCGCTTCTCGGCCCGGCCGAGCAGCAGCAGGGACGCGACCATCGCGGCGAGCGCGACGGCGGGCACCGCCCAGACCGCGTTCCCGCCGGCGACCGGTTCCACGGCCTTCAGCAGCCACGCGATCGCGTACCAGTCGGGGTCGGCGAGGGTGGCGAGCTCCGGCGCGGTCTTCTCGTACAGGCCCCAGGTGACGGCCTGCCCGACCGCGAGGACGAGCCCGGAGATCACACCGCCCAGCACCGCGCCGCGCCAGCCCGCCACCACGTTGCCGAACAGCGCGGCGGCGCCGCCCACGAAGAACAGCATGATCATGGGCGGGGCGAGGGTGAACCAGCCGGCGCCGGCGAACACGCCGAGGCAGACCAGGAACACGACGGTGGACGAGACGAACCCGACCATGACGGCGGTCGGCGCGACGGGGAACACGGTCGGCGCGTCCAGCGCGGGACGGGTGCCGGGGATGACCCGGTCGCTGAACCCCTTGAACGCCGGGACGATCTCGCCGAGGAACATCCGCACGCCGAACAGCAGGATCGCGATGCCGCCCGCGAACCGGAGGCCGACCAGGACCGCCCACACCCACGGGGACAGCTTCTCGTCCATCTCGGCGGCGGCCTTGGCCACCACGCCGTCGTCGGCGAGCGCGACGCCCACCAGCATGATCACCGTGATGATCAGCGCGGTGCTGACGTTGACGTCCTTGAAGAACGACAGCTGGCGGGGCAGCTTCAGCTTCTCGGTGTCGTGCTTCTCGCGGCTGCCGAGCGGCCGCGCGGCGTACCCGGTGATCAGGCACGCGAGCGAGCTGGTGTGCGCGAACCCGAACCGGTCGTCGGGCATGACGCGGCGCATCAGCGGCCGCATCCACAGCGGCTGCAGCGTCCAGTAGGCGGCGACGAACCCGGCGCCGCACAGCACCAGCGTGAGCTGGTCGGCGTCCGGCGCGATCGTCACCAGCGACGCCACCGTCACCGTGCTGATCCAGAACATCAGGTGCCCGGTCAGGTACAGGTAGCGGGCCGCCGGGAACAGCCGGACGACCAGCACGTGCACGAGGAACGCGACCGTGATGACCAGCGCGACCGTGCCGCCCTGCTTGGTGAGGAAGTCGGCGAGGGTGTTGTCGGCCTTCGGCGGCGTGGTGTCCATCGCGCTGGCGAGGACGGTCTGGAAGCTCGTCAGGCCGCCGGTGAACACCTCCACGCCGATGAACAGGATGACGACGCCGATGGTGGCGCGCAGCGCGCCCGCGAAGACGTCCTCGAAGCGCTTGCGCTGGAGGATCAGCCCGATCAGCGTGATGAGACCGATGAGGATGGGCACCTGGCCGAACACGTTGTCGGCCAGGAAGGTGAGGATGTCCTTGATGACGTCCATGGTGAAGTCGCCTCACTTCCCGGGGGGTGGTGGTGCGCTGTCGCCCCCGTCAGCGCGCTGGACGATCGTCCGGTTGGTCAGTGGTTCGGTGGTCGCAGGTCCAGTTCCAGGCGGTAGCGGTCGCCGCGGTACAGGGACCGCACGTACTCCAGGGGCCGCCCGTCGGCGTCCCGGGTGATCCGCTCGAACAGGAACGCCGGCATGTGCACCGGCACTCCGAGCTCGGCGGCCTCCTCGGCGGTGGTGACGGTCGGCTCGATCGTCTCGGTGCCCGAGGCGATCACGATGCCGGCGCCGCGCAGCAGGTCGTAGAACGACCGCCCCTCCAGGTCGTGCCTGCGCAGCCCGGGCATGAGCGACCGCGGCATGTAGAGGGTCTCGATCGCCATGGGCGCCTCGTCGGCCAGCCGGAGCCGGCGAATGGTAAATACCTCTTCCTCGGGGGAGAGGGCGAGCCGCCTGCCGATCCGCGCCCCCGCCGTCTCGGTGCGGAACGACAGGACCCGCCCGCCCGGCTTCATCCCGCGCCTGATCATGTCCTCGGTGAAGGAGGTCATGGTCAGCGACACCGCGATCCGGGGTTCGGCCACGTAGGTGCCGCTCCCGTGCCGCCGGTCGAGGAGGCCCTCGGCGACCAGGCCGTCGATGGCCTGCCGCAGCGTCGGCCGCGAGACGCCGAGGTCCGCGGCGAGCCGGCGCTCGGACGGGAGGGCGTCCCCCACGTCCAGGCCGTCCAGCATCGCCAGCAGTTCCCGGCGCACCGCCTGCCGTTTCGTGCTCCCGGAGCGGGATTCACCGGCGGATGGCACGCCGTTCACCTCCTCTTGACGTTGTTCCTGTCGTTGCACACCGTATGTCCGATTGTGGTGACTGGTCAATACCACTTTGGCGATGTTTGCCCTGGTCGCCGCCGGGCGGCCCGTGCGACGGTCGTCGCCATGAGGAAACTCGCACGCGGCGCCCTGGCGATGGCGCTGCCCCTGGTCCTGCCCGCGGCCCTCTGCACGGCGCCGGCGCACGCCGCCGGCGGCCCCGGCGCCGGCCCGCCCGCCGCCCGCGACGGGTGGCGGCTGGTCGCCGCCGAACCGTTCAACCGGCACCTGGACAGCGCGAAGGCGCCGTGGCGGCCGGACGGCGACGGCCCGTCCAGCCCCTACAACGTCGACATGTACGACAACGACGGCGCCTACTTCGACACCGTCGGAGGCCCCGCCTTCCGGCAGCAGCTCGCGAAGATGAAGACCTACCGGCAGTCGTTCACCTTCGGCCAGCGCGGCTGGCTCACCGCCGAGCTCGCCGCGCGGGACGCCGACGGCGACGGGCGCCCGGACCGGCCGCCGACGCTCACGTCCGGCAAGGGCGTCGCCCGTATCGACGAGCCGGCGCACCAGGCGGGCGTCGTCATCCGCTCCACCCGCGACCTGCCCGCCGAGTACCGCGTCGAGATGACGCTGCGCGGCCTGGACTTCGGCGGGCAGCGCAACGGCCTGTGGGACTACCCGGACGGGCGGATCAACGGCTACTCGCCCGAGGGCTGCAAGACCAACTTCCCGTGGGCGTCGGGCGGCGACTTCTCCCGGCCGGAGTGCGAGTGGGCCGACGTCCGCACCGACTCCAACGGCTTCTACTACATGTCGATCATGGACTACCGGCAGGTGGCCCCGCACAACAACGTCTTCGTCCACGGCCACCGGAAGGTCGCCATGGACAGCTACAACCGCTACAAGTACACCGGAAAGGGGCTGCTGTACTGCAACCCCGCCACCGGCGAGTACGAGCCCTACTCCGCCGGGACGGGCAACGGCGTCAACGCGATCTTCATGACCGACGACCGCCGGTACGCGGCGATGCCCGGCACCGAGTACCTGATGGACAGCGAGTGCGGGCACCGCAAGGCCGGCGCGATCGTCTCCACCGTCGACCTCCGGCCCGAGCTGCTGCCGCAGGAGCCCTACACGTTCGCGATCGAGCGCCGCGACGGCGCCTACACGATGGAGATGTCGGGGGTCTTCGCGCACGTCGGCCGCGCCACCTACCGGTACACCCGCGCGTTCGTCCAGGACGGCGAGCCGATCTGGCACTACAACCAGCGGCCGGAGGAGTACGACGGCCGGTTCGACGCCGACTGGACCTGGACGGGACCGGGCGGCACGCTCGTCGACCGGGGCACCTGGCCCGCCGGGTCCGCCTACCCCGACCGGTTCATGATCGGCGACCCGCACATGAACTTCTACGAGGGGAAGGCGCAGGTGGACGACATCCGGTTGTACGTTCCGGAGTAGCAGTCGATGTCGGAGGCGGGGGCTAGGGTCCGGGGGACCAAGCCCACGCCTCGCCACGGGGGGCCTCGTGACTCAGCAGACCGCGGTGACTCAGCAGACCGCGCCGGGCCGGGCGCCCGAGCCGTCCCTCGCCGACCCCTGCGCGGAGCGGGAGCCGGCGGGGGAGCGGCTGCGCGCCGGCGGGGGCGGCCCGGGCCTGGACGTGTTCCTGTCCGGCCAGGTCTTCATGGACATGATCTTCACCGGGCTGCCGGGGCTGCCGCCGCCCGGCACCGAGATCGTCACCGACGGTCTCGGCTCGGCGCCCGGCGGGGTCGCCAACATCGCGGTCGCGATGAGCCGGCTCGGCCTGCGGGTCGGGCTGGCGGCGCCGTTCGGCGACGACATGTTCGGCGCCTACCTGTGGCGGACCCTCGCCGAGCAGGAGGGCGTCGACCTCGGGCTGTCGCGCCGCGTGCGGGGCTGGTCGACGCCCGTCACCGTGTCGATGGCCTACGACTCCGACCGCAGCATGGTGACGTTCGCCAAGCCCGTCCCCGCCCCGCTGGACGACCTCGGCGGCCCGCCGCCGGACGCGCGGGCCTGCTTCGTCGACGTCGACCGCCCGGTGCCACCGTGGGCGGCCGGGATGCGCGCCCGGGGCGCGCTGGTCTTCGGCGACCTCGGCTGGGACCAGACCGGCGCCTGGCCCGCCGAGGTCCTCGACCGCCTCGCCCACGTCGACGTGTTCCTGCCGAACGCGGCCGAGGCGATGGCCTACACCCGCACCGCCACCCCGGCGGACGCGGCCGCCGCGCTCGCCGAGCGGGTCCCGGTGGTCGTGGTCAAGCGCGGCGGCGACGGCGCCATCGCGATCGACTCGGCGTCGGGGGAGCGGGCCGAGGTCGGCGCGCTGCCCGTGGAGGCCCTCGACCCGACCGGCGCCGGCGACGTGTTCGCCGCCGGGTTCGTGTTCGCCACCCTCGCCGGGCTGCCGCTCGCCGAGCGGCTGCGGTTCGCCAACCTGTGCGCCGGGCTGTCGGTGCGGCACCGCAGCGGCTCGCTCGGCTCGCCGTGCTGGGGCGAGATCGCCGCGTTCGGCGAGTCGGGGGAGGTGCCGGAGTCGGTGCTGGCCGAGTACGCGTTCGTCGTCCCGTTCATCCCGGACGCGGCCGACGACTCGCCCGTCCGCGCCGAGCCCACCCTCCGCAAGGAGCACTGACCGCCCCGCACGGCGGGCCGGCATGCCCGGCCGGCACGCCCGGCCGGTCAGGCGGGGACGGCGCCGGCGCGGTACTCCTGCGGGCTGACGCCGTGCTCGCGCTTGAACGCGGTGCTCAGCGCGAACGCGGTGCCGTAGCCGACCTGGCGCGCGATGGAGTCCAGCGTCGCGTCGCTCTCCCGCAGCAGGTCGGCGGCCTGCGCCAGCCGGATCCCCGTCAGGTACGCCATCGGCGGCTCGCCGATCAGCTTCGCGAACCGCTGCGCGAGCGCGGCCCGGGACACGCCGACCCGGGCGGCGAGGTCGGCGACCGTCCACGGGTGCGACAGGTCGTCGTGCAGCAGCCGCAGCGCGGGGCCGGCGACGGGGTCGCCGTGGGCGCGGTACCAGCCGGGGGCCTGCGCGTCCGGCCGGGAGAACCAGGCCCGCAGCGTCGCGATCAGCAGCAGGTCGAGGAGCCGGTCGAGGACGATCTCCTGCCCGGGCTCGTCCCGGCCGATCTCCTCGCCCAGCACGTCGACGAGCGGCGACTTCCAGGTGTCGCCGCGCACCACCGCGATCGGCGGCAGCGCGGACAGCAGCCGCCCGGTGACGGCGCCGCGCATCTGGTAGGTGCCGATCAGCATCACCGACGTCCCGGCCGGGTCGTTGCCCCAGGCGCGGACGCCGAGGTCCATCGCCTCCGACAGGCTCGTGCCGTCGGGCGTGGTGCAGCGCTGCCCGGGGTGGATGACGATCTGCGGCTCGGTGGCCGGGTCGTCGCTGACCGTGTAGTGGTCGGGGCCCCGGAAGACGACCATGTCGCCGGGGCCGACGCGCTGCGGCTCGCCCTCGTCGGGGATCAGCCACGCGTCGTCCCTGACCATGGACAGCAGCGTCAGCGGCGCCTCGTCCTGGATGCGGACCGACCAGGGCGGGTCGAGGGTGGCCCGCAGCATGAACGCGCCGCGGGCGCGCGGGCCGTCGAGCAGGTCGGTGAGCGCGTCCATGGCGGCCAGCCTAGACGCTCGCGTATGCGGGCGAGCTTCTCGACGATGGTGGCCGAAGGTGCCCGCCGGTTGACTTGAGGGCATGACGAACACGGAGATCGAAAACGGCCTGACCCTCGTCCTCGGCGGCACCGGCAAGACCGGCCGGCGGGTGGTGGAGCGGCTGGAGGCCCTGGACGTCCCGGTCCGGATGGGCTCGCGGGCGGCCTCGCCCGCCTTCGACTGGGCCGACGAGGCGACCTGGGCGCCCGTGCTGCGGGACGTCGAGAAGGTGTACCTGTCCTACTACCCGGACCTGGCGGCCCCCGGCGCGCCGGAGGCCATCGCCGCGTTCACGGCGCAGGCGGTGGCGGCGGGCGTGCGGCGGGTGGTCCTGCTGTCCGGCCGGGGCGAGCCCGAGGCGGCCGAGTGCGAGGGGATCGTCCGGGCGTCGGGCCTGGAGTGGACGGTAGTGCGGGCGAGCTGGTTCGCGCAGAACTTCAGCGAGGACTACCTCCTCGACCCCGTCCGCGCCGGCGAGGTCGTCCTCCCGGCGGGCGAGGTGCCGGAGCCGTTCGTGGACGCCGGCGACATCGCGGACGTGGCCGTCGCGGCGCTCACCCGGGACGGCCACGCGGGCGAGGTCTACGAGGTGACCGGCCCCCGCGCGCTCACCTTCGCCGAGGCCGTCGCGGAGATCGGCCGCGCGGCCGGACGGGAGATCGCCTTCGTCCCGGTGAGCGCGGACGACTACGCGGCGGCCCTCAAGGAGCACGGCCTGCCCGACGACGTCATCGGCTTCCTGACGTACCTGTTCACCACCGTCCTGGACGGCCGCAACGCCCGTCCCGCGGACGGCGTCCGGCGGGCGCTCGGCCGCGCCCCCCGCGACTTCGCCGACTACGCGCGGGAGACCGCGGACAGCGGCATCTGGACCCTCTGACCCGAAGGTGGCACGACGATGAAATCGGCACTCGCGGGCGTCTCGGTGACGCTCTCCCTCATCATGGCGGCCGGCATGGCCGGGACGTTCTTCGGCTTCTCGACCGGCGTGATGCCCGGCCTGAACGCGGCGCGGCCGGGCTCGGCGATCGACGCGATGCAGGGCATCAACCAGAAGATCCAGAACCCGGTGTTCGTGGCGATGTTCCTGCTGGTCCCGGTGCTGGCCGCCGCGGCGGGCGTGCTGCTGCTCACGCTGGACCAGAAGTCGGCGGCGATCCTGTTCTTCGTCGCGGCGGGCGTCTACTTCGTGGGCGCGCTCGTCCCGAGCTTCGCCGTGAACATCCCGATGAACAACGACCTGGACGCCGCGGCGATCCCGAAGGACATGGCCGAGGCGGCGAAGCTCTGGTCGGACTACTCCGGCCGCTGGACCGCCTGGAACACCGTCCGCGCCGTGTTCAGCTGGGCGAGCGTGCTCGCGATGAGCCTGGGCGTCTACTACTGGGGCAAGAACAACTGACCCCTTAGGCAGCTGAACGCGGAAGCGGCCCGCGCCCCTGCGGAAGGGGACGCGGGCCGCTTCGCCGTTTCACCTGCCGTTCCGCGCGCACCATTCGGCCCATGTGAGGGCGCCGTTCTGGAGCTGCTTGCGGTAGAAGGACGTCCACGAGGTCTCCGACGGCGCCGGCGCGCCGGGGGCCTTCTTGTAGAGGGGGTAGTCGCGCTCGACCTCGGCCTTGAGCCAGGGCTCCAGGTCGTCCCACGAGTCCAGGGTCCAGCTCCGCGCGTGGAAGAGGAGCCGGGCGCGGGTGTCCTTCTCCGGGACGCACATCGACGGGACGAACGGGCTGGACCGCGTCCAGCTGTTCGCCACCTCCATCGCCCCCTTCGGGACGCCGTGCGCCCGCCGCGCCGCCTCCCGCTTCCCGATGTAGAAGTCGAACATCTCCCAGGCGGTGTAGACGCCGCCGGGAAGGCCGAAGTCGTCACCGGTCAGGGCCTCGATGTCGGTGCGCGGCGGGATGTCGGACACCTGGGCGAGGTTGCGCCCGACGTCCTTGAGCGGACCGAGCCGGAACTGCGGCGTGATGGGGAACGGCCCGAAGTCGACGTCGTCGTTGTTGACCGGCACCAGCGGATACGTCCTCCCGTCGAGCGGGTTGCGCCATTCCCTCAGCACCTTCGCCGGGTCCTGCGGATCGGTGTAGAAGACGACCTCGCGGCTCAGCTGGTACAGCTTGTTGGTGCCGGGCTCGCGGTAGAGGCGCCGGATGTTGTAGCCCTCGAACCCGAACAGCCGCGTCCCGTGCCGCAGGCGCGGCGCCAGGGCGTCGCCCGGCACGTCGGCGTACACGTAGCCGGAGATGCGGTACAGCATGTCCTTGCCGTCCGGCCGCCCGAGGACCTGCAGTTGGAGGCGGGTGTCGCGGTCCTCGACCTGCGCGTACAGCGGCCCGGGGGCGGACGGTCCGGAGACGGGGCGGGCGGCCGCCGCCCCCGGCACGGACCACAGCAGGGCGGCGGCGGCCGCGCCGGTGAGCAGGGCCGTGAGCGGTCGTCGCATGCGGACTCCTCGGTGGCTCGTGAGACGGAGATCACGCCATGCAAGCACCCCGCGGCCCCGGCGTCACGCCCCCACCGGCGGGGGCGGGCCCCGGTGCGGCGTCCGCCCGGGGCTTACGATCTCTGGATGGGCGGCGTCTACGCGATCAGCGACCTGCATGTGGGATTCCCCGAGAACCGCGCGTTCGTCGACGGGCTGCGGCCCGGGTCCGCGGACGACTGGCTGATCGTCGCCGGCGACGTCGCCGAGCGGTTCGCCGACGTCGAGTGGACGCTCCGCACGCTGCGCGAGCGGTACGCCGCCGTGCTCTGGGTCCCCGGCAACCACGAGCTGTGGACGGTCAAGGACGACCCGGTGCAGCTGCGCGGGGAGGACCGCTACCGGCGCATCGTCGACATGTGCCGCGGCCTCGGCGTGCTCACCCCTGAGGACCCGTACCCGGTCTGGGACGGCGAGGGCGGGCCCGTGACGATCGCACCGCTGTTCCTCCTCTACGACTACACGTTCCGGCCGGACGGTGCGTCCACCAAGGAGGAGGCGCTCGAGATCGCCCACGAGGCGGGCGTCGTGTGCACCGACGAGGTCTACCTGCACCCCGACCCGCACCCGACGCGGGACGCCTGGTGCGACGCGCGGATCGCCTACACCGAGCAGCGCCTCGCGGCCTTGGAACCGGGGACGCGGACCGTGCTCGTCAACCACTGGCCGCTGGTCCGGGAGCCCACCCGCGTCCTCTGGTATCCGGAGTTCGCGCAGTGGTGCGGCACCGAGCGCACCGCCGACTGGCACACCAGGTTCGGCGCGGTGGCCGTGGTGTACGGGCACCTGCACATTCCCCGGACGATCTGGACCGGCGGAATCCCGCACATCGAGGTGTCGGTCGGCTACCCGCGCGAATGGCGCAAATGGAGCGGCGCTCCGCGCGGGCCGCGCCGGATCCTGCCCGTCCCGGAGACGAGCTGACCGGCGAAGCGGCTACGTCCGGCCGGGCACCATGCCGGCGGCGGCGAGCGACAGCAGCCGCCCGGCGGCCTCCGGCTCCCGCTCGGTGACCGCCGCGATGGCGCCGGTCAGCCACAGGACGTCGGCGAACACCGCCTCCGGCGGCGTCTCCCCGGCCCGCTGCGCGCGGGCGAACAGCGCCTCGGCCGCCTCGCACATCGCCCGCCGCGAGGGCGCCGGCTCCGAGCGCTCGTCCCGCGGCGTGCTCTCGTCCCGCTGGGCGATCTCGTCCCGCTGTGCGATCTCGTTCCGCAACGTCACCTCGTCCCGCAGCGACGCGACGGCCGGGGCGGCCAGCCCCTGGTACGCCGCCACCTGCGCGGCGAAGGCGCGCAGCCAGGTCAGCAGCGCCTCGCCGGGCGCGGGGTCGGCCAGGAGCTCGCGGGCCCTCGCGGCCAGTTCCGCGTAGCCGTCGGCGAGCAGCGCCTCCAGCAGGTGCTGGCGGGTGGGGAAGTGGCGGTAGAGCGTCCCGATGCCGACGCCGGCCTGCCGGGCGACGGCCTCCAGGGACGCCCCGGCCCCGTCGCGCTCGAAGATCTCGCGGGCCGCGGCGAGCAGCCGCGCCCGGTTGCGGCGCACGTCGGCGCGCATCGCGCGCGCGGGGGCCTTCGGCGTGTCGTCGCTGGTCACGTGAGTGGTCGGTCCTTTCCCGGCGGGGACGGGCCTGCGGCGATTCGGGGGGATCCGCGGCTTTGGAACGGTCCCTTGATACTAGCCGCGCCGCGCACCCCGGGCCCCGCCGGGATGCGCGGGCCCGCCGCGGAACGGTCCGCGCCGGGCCCGCGCCGACCTGCGCTTACATCAGGACGGGCCGGGCGACAGGGGCAGCTGCACCCGCCCGCCGGCGGCCCGGAACTCCGCCGCCTTCTCGCGCATTCCCGCTTCGAGCGCGGCCTCGCCGTCCAGCCCGCGCTCGTCGGCGTACCGCCAGACGTCCCGGGTGATCTTCATCGAGCAGAAGTGCGGGCCGCACATCGAGCAGAAGTGCGCGGTCTTCGCCGGCGCCGCCGGCAGCGTCGCGTCGTGGAACGCGCGGGCGGTGTCCGGGTCGAGCGAGAGGTTGAACTGGTCCTCCCAGCGGAAGTCGAACCGCGCGTCCGACAGCGCGTCGTCCCACGCCTGCGCGCCCGGATGCCCTTTGGCCAGGTCGGCGGCGTGCGCCGCGATCTTGTAGGCGATGACGCCGGCCTTGACGTCCTCGCGGTCCGGCAGCCCGAGGTGCTCCTTCGGGGTGACGTAGCAGAGCATCGCCGTGCCGTGCCAGCCGATCATCGCGGCGCCGATCGCCGAGGTGATGTGGTCGTAGCCGGGCGCGATGTCGGTGGTCAGCGGCCCGAGCGTGTAGAACGGCGCGCCGTCGCACCACTCCTGCTGCCGGTCCACGTTCTCCTTGATCTTGTGCATCGGGACGTGGCCCGGCCCCTCGTTCATCACCTGGTTGCCGTACTCGGCCGCGATCCTCGTCAGCTCGCCCTGCGTGCGCAGCTCGGCGAACTGCGCCTCGTCGTTGGCGTCGGCGATGGAGCCGGGGCGCAGCCCGTCCCCGAGCGACCAGGTGACGTCGTAGGCGGCGAAGATCTCGCACAGCTCCCGGAAGCGGGTGTAGAGGAAGTTCTCCTCGTGGTGCGCCAGGCACCACGCCGCCATGATCGAGCCGCCCCGGGACACGATCCCGGTCTTGCGGCGCGCCGTCAGCGGCACGTACCGCAGCAGCACCCCGGCGTGGACGGTCATGTAGTCGACGCCCTGCTCGGCCTGCTCGACCACCGTGTCCCGGAAGACCTCCCAGGTCAGCTCCGCCGGGTCGCCGCCGACCTTCTCGACCGCCTGGTACAGCGGGACGGTTCCGACCGGGACCGGCGAGTTCCGCAGGATCCACTCCCGCGTGGTGTGGATGTCCCGCCCGGTCGACAGGTCCATGACCGTGTCGGCGCCCCACCGGGTCGCCCACGTCATCTTCTCGACCTCGTCCTCGATCGACGACGCCACCGCCGAGTTGCCGATGTTGGCGTTCACCTTCACCAGGAAGTTCCGGCCGATGACCATCGGCTCGGCCTCCGGGTGGTTGACGTTCGCGGGCAGCACAGCCCGCCCGGCCGCCAGCTCGTCCCGGACGAACTCCGGCCGCACCCCCTCCCGCAGGGCGGCGAACTCCATCTCCGGCGTGATCTCGCCGCGCGCCGCGTACGCGCGCTGCGTCACCGCTCCGCCGGTCGCGCGCCGCGGCCGCCGCGGCAGGACGTCCTCCCGGACGGGCGCCGCCTTCCGCCCGTCGTCCTCCGGCCGCACCGCCCGCCCCTCGTACGGGGCGGTGTCGCCGCGCTCGGCGATCCACGGCTCCCGCAGCGCGGGCAGCCCCCGGCGGACGTCCGTCCGCTGCTCCGGATCGGTGTACGGCCCTGACGTGTCGTACAGGACGACGACGTCGCCGTTGGTGAGCGGCACCTCCCGCATCGGGACCCGCACGTCCGGGCGCGAGCCCTGCAGGTAGGTCTTGCGGGCGGCTGGAACCACACGTTGTGTCATGACGACTCGATCTCTCCCTACGCCGGCATTACCCGGTCAGGTTCATGCGGTCAGCGGCCGTCTCAGCCGCTATCTCAGCCCGGTTCGCCGGACCCCCGCGATCTGTCGCCCCCGACGCTAACCCGGACGGCCCCCGTTGCCGCAACCGGCCGGGCCGGGGTAGAACGCGCCCGCGCGACGACTGAGAGGATCGGGGCATGATCGACTCTCACCAGGAGTTCGCGCTCACCCCGGTCGGCCGCGTCTCGTCCACGCTGACGGACCGGGCGTCGGCCCCCAAGCAGGGCGCCGAGGGCGCGCCCGAGGCGTGGCTGGTCTTCGAGCCGGCCGTGCTCCCGGCGCTGGACGGCCTCAGCCCGGGCGACCGGGTCTTCGTGCTGACCTGGCTGCACCTGTCGCCCCGCGACGTCCTGCGCGTGCACCCGCGCGACGACCCGTCCACCCCGATGCGCGGCGTGTTCGCCACCCGGTCCCCGGACCGCCCCAACCCGATCGGGCTCCACCCCGTGGAGATCCTGGAGGTGGAGGGCGGCCGCGTGCGCGTCCGCGACCTGGAGGCCCTGGACGGCACCCCGATCCTGGACGTCAAGCCGATCCTCGCCCGGGAAGCGGGCGCATAGCCCCGCCCCGCCAGGGGCGGTGTGCGCTGATCGCGGAGGTCGGGGAAGATGGACGGGTGGTGACGCTGCCCCGGTTGAACGCGACGGTCTCGGACGCCGTGCTCGCGGCGGTGCTCGCGGGGGTCGCGGCCGCCGCCGCGGTGGCCTGGCCCGGCGTCCGGGAACTGGACGCGGTCGGCGCGCTGCTGCTGGTCGCGGCGCACGCGCCGCTCGCGGTGATCAGGCGGTGGCCGGCGCCGGGGCTGGTGGCCCTGGTCGTGCTCGTGCTGCCCTACCACCTGGCCCAGTACCAGCACCACGCGCTCGTGCCCGCCGAGGTGATCGCGCTGTTCGCCTACGCGGTCCTCGGGCGCCGGGTGCGGGTCGTCCTCAGCGTCGTGGCGTTCCTGCTGGCCGTGTGCGTGATCGGGATGGCGATGCGGGCGGGCGGCAGCTCGGTCCGCGAGCAGGTCGCGGTCATCGAGGCCGTGGTGTCGGTGGTGATCGCCGTCCAGGTGTGGCGGGTGCACCGCGCGCGGCTCGCGACCATCACCGAGCGGGCCGAGCGGGCCGAGCGCACCCGCGAGGAGGAGGCGCGGCGGCGGGTCGCCGAGGAGCGGCTGCGGATCGCCCGCGATCTGCACGACCTCCTCGCGCACAGCATCACGCTGATCGGCGTGCAGGCGGGCGCGGCGGCCCACCTCGTGCGCGGCGACCGGCCGCTCGACCGGGCGGAGCTGGCCGACGCGCTCGGTTCGATCGCGGCCACCTGCCGCGACGCCCGCACCGAGCTGCGCGGCACCCTGCAGGTCCTGCGCGGCACCGACGTCGGCTCGTCCGGGGCGCTGCCCGGACCGGACGGCATCGCCGACCTCGTGCGGGCCGCGCGCGCCAGCGGGATCGACGTGGAGCTGTCGGACGGCGGCCTCGCGGCCGGGCTGCCGCCGGAGGTCGGCGTCGCCGCGTACCGGATCGTCCAGGAGGCCCTGACCAACATTGTCAAGCACGCCGCCGCGAAGCGCGCCACGGTGACCCTGGAGCGGGATGCCGGCGGCCTCCTCGTCCGGGTCGCCGACGACGGCCGCGGGCCCTCCGGGGCCGCGCCGGACGGCTTCGGCATCCTCGGGATGATCGAGCGGGCGCGCAGCGTCGGCGGCACGCTCGACGCGGGTCCGGGGGAGCGCGGCGGGTTCGTGGTCACGGCGGTCCTTCCGCTGGCCGACGCGGTCAGCCCGCGGTGACCGGCGCCGGGCCGGGCGGGCGCCGCGGCGGGGGCTTCGCCCCGCTCGACCCGTCCGCCGGGAACCTCCCGACTCGGCTGGCCGGTGCCGGAACGGTGCCGCCGGCGGGCACCCTCGGTTCAGGGGCCGGACGCCATCGGGGGCTTTCAACCCCTTACCGGTAGGGTCAGGATCAAGGGGACCAGGGGAGGCGAACGCGTCGGTGAGCACAGTGCGAGAGGCCCCGCAGGACCGGATATTCACGGTGCCCAACGTCCTCAGCATGGCGCGGCTGGTGGGCGTCCCGCTGTTCCTGTGGCTCGTCCTCGCCGAGGCGGACTGGTGGGCGCTCGGCGTGCTGGTGTTCGCCGGCCTGTCCGACTGGCTGGACGGCAAGCTGGCGCGGGCGCTGAACCAGACGAGCAAGCTCGGGATGGTGCTCGACCCCGCCGCCGACCGGCTCTACATCCTCGCCACGCTCGTCGGGCTGACCATCCGCGACATCATCCCGCTCTGGCTGGTGGTCGTGCTGGTCGCGCGGGAGTTCGCGATCCTGCCGATCGCGCCGATCATCCGGCGGCTCGGGTACGGCGGCACGCTGCCCGTCCATTTCATCGGCAAGGCGGGCACCATGTGCCTGCTGTACGCGTTCCCGCTGCTGCTTCTGGGCGACCACGACGGCGGCGCGGGGACGGCGGCGAAGGTCGCCGGATGGTCCTTCGCCATCTGGGGGACGGGCCTGTACTGGTGGGCCGCCGTCCTCTACTGGGCGCAGACGCGGCAACTGGTGCTGGCCGGCCGCGCCGCGCCCCCGTCCCCGGGAGCGGAACCGGGGCCGGGCCCCGGGCCGGACGGGGCCGGGCCGGGGGCGAAACCGGCGGCCGGCGACCAGAAGGGAGCTGAGACCCCCCGATGAAGGCCGTCGTGATGGCGGGAGGCGAGGGGACGCGGCTGCGTCCGATGACCGCCAACCAGCCCAAGCCGCTGCTTCCGCTCGTCAACCGGCCGATCATGGAGCACGTGCTCCGGCTGCTGAAGCGGCACGGGTTCACCGAGACCGTCGTCACCGTGCAGTTCCTGGCGGCGCTGATCCGCAACTACTTCGGCGACGGCGAGGAGCTCGGCATGTCGCTGAGCTACGCGACGGAGGAGATCCCGCTCGGCACCGCCGGCAGCGTCAAGAACGCCGAGGAGGCGCTGCGCGACGACCGGTTCCTCGTCATCTCCGGGGACGCGCTCACCGACATCGACCTCACCGACATGGTGCGGTTCCACAAGGAGAACGACGCGCTCGTCACGATCGGCCTGAAGCGGGTCCCCAACCCCCTCGAATTCGGCATCATCATCGTCGACGACGAGGGCCGCGTCCAGCGGTTCCTGGAGAAGCCCACCTGGGGCCAGGTGTTCTCCGACACCGTCAACACCGGCATCTACGTGATGGAGCCGGAGGTCCTCGAACACGTCGCCGAGGGGGAGTCCGTCGACTGGTCCGGCGACGTGTTCCCCAAGCTCCTCGCCGAGGGCGCCCGGCTGTTCGGGTACGTGGCCGACTGCTACTGGGAGGACGTCGGCACCCACGAGAGCTACCTCAAGGCCCAGGCCGACATGCTCTCGGGCCAGGTCGGGATCGAGCTGGACGGCTTCGAGATGTCCCCGGGCGTCTGGGTCGCCGAGGGCGCCGAGGTGGACGCCGAGGCCGTCCTCAAGGGCCCGCTCTACATCGGCGACTACGCCAAGGTCGAGGCCGGCGTCGAGCTGCGCGAGTACACCGTGCTCGGCAGCAACGTCGTGGTGAAGGAGGGCGCGTTCCTGCACCGGGCCGTCGTCCACGACAACGTGTTCGTCGCGCCGTCCACGAACCTGCGCGGCTGCGTCGTCGGCAAGAACACCGACATCATGGCCGGCGCCCGCGTCGAGGAGGGCGCGGTCATCGGGGACGAATGCGTCATCGAGGCCGAGGCGTACGTCTCCAGCGGCGTGAAGGTCTACCCCTTCAAGACCATCGAGGCCGGCGCCGTCGTCAACACCAGCGTGATCTGGGAGTCGCGCGGCCAGCGCAACCTGTTCGGGCCGCGCGGCGTGTCCGGGCTCGTCAACGTGGAGATCACGCCCGAGCTGGCGGTGCGGCTCGCCAGCGCCTACGCGACCACCCTCAAGAAGGGCACCACGGTCGTCACCGGACGCGACGTCTCCCGCGCCGCCCGCACCCTCAAGCGCGCCGTCAACAGCGCGCTGACCGCCAGCGCCATCAACGTCAACGACCTGGAGGCGACACCGCTGACCGTCGCCCGGTTCGAGACCGGCCGCGAGGACGCCGTCGGCGGCATCTACATCCGCACCACCCTCGGCGACCCGCAGGGCGTCGACATCCTGTTCCTCGACGCGGGCGGCGCCGACCTGTCCCAGGCGGCGCAGCGCAAGCTGGAGCGCGTCTTCGGCCGCCAGGAGTACCGCCGGGCGTTCCCCGGCGAGATCGCCGAGCTCACCTACCCGCCGCGCGTCGTGGAGACCTACACCCGCGACCTGCTGCGCCGCGTCGACATCCGCGGCGTCCGCGAGGCCGGGCTGAAGATCGTCCTGGACTGCGCGGGCGGCGTCGCCTCGCTCGTGCTGCCGAACCTGCTCGGCAAGGTCGGCGTGGAGGTCCTCACCCGCAACGCCGGGCTGGACGAGGCGAACCCGACCGAGACGCTCGCCGAGCGGATGCGCGACCTGGAGCGGCTCGGCGAGCTGGTGTCGTCGTCGCGAGCCGCGTTCGGCGTCCGGTTCGACCCGGTGGGGGAGCGGATCTCCCTGGTGGACGAGAACGGCGAGTTGGTCGGCGACGACCGGGCCCTGCTGGTGATGCTCGACCTGGTCGCGGCCGAGCGGCGCGGCGGCAAGGTGGCGCTGCCGGTGACGACGACGCGGGTCGCCGAGCAGGTCTGCCGGTTCCACGGCGTGCAGGTCGAGTGGACGTCCACGTCCCAGGACGTCCTCACCAAGGCCGCCGCGCAGCCCAGCGTGATCTTCGCGGGCGACGGCCGGGGCGGGTTCCTGATGCCCGAGTTCAGCGGCACCGTCGACGGGATCGCGGCGTTCGTCCGCCTCGTCGGGCTCGTCGCCCGGACGCGGCTGACGCTCTCCCAGATCGACCGCCGCATCCCCGACGCGCATCTGCTGCGCCGCTCCGTCCCGACCCCGTGGGCGGCCAAGGGCAGCGTGATGCGCCACGTCGTGGAGGCCGCCGGCGACCGCACCATCGACACGACCGACGGCGTCCGCGTGGTCGAGGACGACGGCCGCTGGGTCCTCGTCCTGCCCGACCCGGCGGAGGCGGTCACCCACCTGTGGGCCGAGGGGCCCGACGCCGACGCCGCCCAGGCGCTCCTGGAGGAGTGGGCCGCGGTCGTCGAACGCGCGGGCTCCTGACGGCGCGTCCCTAGGGCGGCGTCAGTCCACAGGCATGTCGTCGGGGCTCCCGGCGGCGATCTCGGCCAGCGCGTCCAGCGCGCGCGCCAGGGCGTCCAGGGGCGGCGACGCGAGGCCGACGCGGACCGCGCGGGGCGCCGCGCCCGTCCCCACGACGAAGGCCGCGGCCGGGGTGACGGCGATCCCGCGCCGCGCGGCCGCCGCCACGAACGTCTCCGCCCGCCACCGCGCCGGCAGGTCCCACCAGCGGAAGTAGGCGGGCGGCCCGGCGGGGGCGGCGCCCGCGAGGCGCTCGGCGGCGAGCGCGGCGCGGGCCGCGGCGTCCGCGCGCTTGGCGCGGGTCACCGCCGCGACCGTCCCGTCGGTGATCCAGCCGGTCGCCGCCTCCAGCGCGAACCGCGCCGGCCCCCACGCGCCCGACCGCAGCGCCGCCGCGACCCGCCCGGCGAGCGGGGCGGGCGGCACGGCGAAACCGACGCTCACGCCCGGCGCGAGGCGCTTGGACAGGCTGTCGACCGGCACGGTGCGCTCCGGTGCCAGCGCCGCCAGCGGCTCCGGCCCGTCCGCGTCGAGGAACGCCCACACGCGGTCCTCGACCGCGGGGAGCCCGAGCCGCTCCAGGACGGCGGCGAGGTCGGCGCGGCGCTCCGCGGGCATCGTCGTCCCGCACGGGTTGTGCAGGGTCGGCTGGACGTAGAGCGCGCCGAGCGGCGCCGCCCGGTGCGCGGCGGCGAGCGCGTCGGGCCGCAGCCCGTGCTCGTCGGCCGCGACCGGGACGAGCGTGACGCCGAGCCGGGCCGCGATTCCCTTCACCACCGGATAGGTCAGCGCCTCCACGGCCAGCCGCCCGCCGGGCGGGACGAGCGCCGCCACGGCTCCCGCGATCGCCTGCCGCCCGCTCCCGGCGAACAGCACGCGGGACGGGTCCGGCGCCAGCGCGGGCGTCGCGAGCAGCGCGGCGGCGGCCTCCCGGGCGGCGGCGGTCCCCGCGACGCCCACCGGGCCGAGCGCCTCGTCCAGGACGTCCCGGCGCATCAGCCGCTCCAGCCCGGCGGCCAGCAGCGGGCCCTGCTCGGGGACCAGCGGGTAGTTCAGCTCCAGGTCGACGCGGGCGCCCGCCGGCTCGGCCAGCGCGGGGTCGGCCGGACGCGCCGCGGCGCGCACGAACGTGCCGCGCCCGACCTCGCCGGCCACGAGGCCGCGCCGCCCGAGCTCCCGGTACACGCGGCCCGCCGTGGAGGCCGCGATGCCGCGCCGCCGGGCGAAGGCCCGCTGCGGGGGCAGCCGGTCGCCCGGCCGCAGCCGCCCCGCCGCGATGTCGGCGGCCACCTCGTCGGCGACCCGGCGGAAGTCCTCCACGGCTGCTCCCCACATTGCACCGAGATCAATTCACCATATTGTACTGAGAAATGTCCGGATCTAGTATCGGTGCAATGATCTCGCTCACCGCCGCCGCGGCCGTCGCCGCCTTCGCCCTCGGGCTCGTGCTGACCCCGGGACCGAACATGATCTACCTGGTGTCGCGGACGGTGACGCAGGGCCGCCGCGCCGGGCTCGTCTCCCTCGGCGGCGTCGCCGCCGGCTTCGTGCTCTACGTCGCCGCCGCCACCGCCGGGCTCACCGCCGTCTTCACGCTCGTCCCCGCCCTCTACACCGCGATCAAGATCGGCGGGGCGGCCTACCTGCTCTGGCTCGCCTGGCAGGCGGTGCGGCCCGGCGGCACGGCCGTGTTCGCGCCCCGCGAGCTGCCCGCCGACCCGCCGCGCCGGCTGTTCACCATGGGCCTCGTCACCAACCTGCTCAACCCGAAGATCGCGATCCTGTACGTGTCGCTGCTGCCGCAGTTCGCCGACCCGGCGCGCGGGAACATCGCCCTCCAGATCATGCTGCTCGGCCTCGTCCAGATCACCATCGCGATCACCGTGAACGGCCTCATCGTGCTCGGCGCCGGCGGCATCGCGGGCTTCCTCGCCCGCCGCCCCGGCTGGCGGCGCGTCCAGCGCTACCTGATGGGCTCGGCGCTCGCCGGGCTCGCCGTCCACATCGGCCTCTACCGGCCCGCCGCCGCCTGACCCGCCCGCCGCGGCCCGCCGACCCTTGCCATGATGGGGCGGTGACCGCACGACGCGACGTCCCCGGCGGCCGGCGGCCCGACGCCTCCATGTCGTAGGCGAGCGAGTAGAGCGGCACGGCGGCCGGGGGCTTGACTAGACCATTCGGCAGGTCGGCGAACAGGTCGTGCGCACCCCCGCGATCCTCTACAACGGGGCGCGCGTGGTCGACCTGAGGTGACGTCCGTCCGGAACATGCCGCTGGCCGAGGGCGGTCCGACGGGCGCGCAGG
>NZ_VCKZ01000572.1 GCF_005889745.1 Actinomadura geliboluensis | reverse complement strand
GGAGAGGCCGGTGGCGTGCGGACACGGAAGAGGGCCCGCGACATCCGTCGGGCCGGAGCCGTCCCACAGGCGGTGAGAGCGAGCCTCCGTTTTCTACTGGATGTCCGGGCCCTTCCCGGGTCCAACCCCCCCGCGCGATCGGGCGGCTCCGCCCGGGCCCGCTCCCGGAGCACCGCACTGGCTGAGGCGGACACGAAACCGGACCACTCGCGTGGTCCCCGTCCCCGTCGTGGTGCGATGCCCGGCGGCGCCTCGGGCGGCCGATCGGTGAGTCCCGTGCTGGACTGCAGCAAAACTACCGGCTTCCGGCCTCATGTCAACCGCCGCATGTTCTGCGGGGACTCGCGTCGCCGCAGGTCAGAGACATGATCAGCCGTCCGCGAAATCGGCTGCGAAGATCGCCGCGAGCGGCGTGGCGGAACCCGCCGGGGGCGGGGGTCAGCCGCCGGGCGCGGCGACCACCACCGTGCCGGTCGCGGTGACCGCCACGATCGGCTCCGCCAGCGCCTCGGCGGCCGACTCGCCCTTGTCGGGGCGGCCCCGGCACACCACGCGCGCCTCGAACTCCATCACGCGGCTGCGGGTGCCGGCGCGGACCAGCACGGCCGTGGTCTCCAGCACGTCCCCGGCCTTGACCGGGGCGCGGAACTGGACGTCGGAGTAGGAGGCGAACAGGCCCTCGTCGCCGTCGGTGCGGACGCACAGCTCGGTGGCCGCGTCGCCGAACAGCCCGAGGACGTAGGCGCCGTCGACCAGGTCGCCGGCGTAGTGGGCGTGGGAGTAGGGGACGTAGCGGCGGTGGGTGACGGTCGTCCCCTCGCGCGGATCACTCATCGTCGTCTCCGTGGTCGGGGCCGTCTCCGCGGCCGTCTCCGCCGCGGGCGGCCGGCTGGTCGGGCAGCAGGGCGTGGACGAGGTAGCTGGCGACCTCGGCGGGCGTGGTGCCCTTGCCGAAGATCCGGTCGACGCCGAGGTCGGCCTCGGTGACGGTGTCGAAGCGGGGGCCGCCGACCACCAGCAGCGGCCGCCCCACCCCGCCGGCCACGGCGGTCGGGTACTCGGCGTGGAACGCGGCGGCCATCTGCTTGGTGTTGTGCAGGTGCGCGTTGCGCTGGGTGACGACCTGCGACACCAGGACGGCGTCGGCGTTCTCGGCCTTGGCGCGCTCCACCAGCTCCTCGACGGTGACCTGGGCGCCCATGTTCACGACCTGGATCTCCCGGTAGTACTCTAGGCCCTTCTCCCCCGCGAACCCCTTGACGTTCAGGATCGCGTCGATGCCGACGGTGTGGGCGTCGGTGCCGATGCAGGCGCCGACGACCACCAGCCGCCGGTTCAGCGCGCCGCGGATCGCCAGGTTCACCTCCTGCGAGGTCAGCAGCGGGTAGGCGCGCTCCTCCGGGGCCGGGATGGACGCGTAGTCGATCAGGTGCCGGACCTTGCCGTACACGATGAAGAAGGTGAAGTCGGGCCCCATCGGCTTGGCGTGCACGACGCTGGCGGGGTCCAGGCCCATCTTCCCGGCGAGCTGCAGGGCGGCGGCCTCGGCGCGCTTGCCGGCGGGGACGGGCAGGGTGAACGACATCTGCACCATGCCGTCGCCGGTGGTGTCGCCGTAGGGGCGGATGACCTGGCGGGTGTCGGCGGGCTCGGCGGGCGCCCGCGTGCCGGTTCCGGGGCTCTCGACGGTCATGCGGGCACCTCCTGCTGGGCCGCGCCGGCGGCGCTGCCGGCGTGCGGGTCCTCGGTGTCGAGGATGTCGATGGCGGGGTTGAAGTAGCCGTCGGCGCGGGGGACGACGCCGTCCAGGCCCTTGCCGCCGTCGGGCGGGCGGCGGGTGACGCCGAAGGTGCCCTCGGCGATCGCGTTGAGGAGCCCGTCGTCGGCGATGCGCTCGAGCAGGTCCACCGACTCCGCCAGCACCTGCCGGGCGCGCTGGACGATCAACCCGTCCGGGCGGGGCACGAAGTCCTCGGCGAGGCTTCCGCAGGCGTCGCGGACGTAGCGGACGTTCTCCAGCGCGAGGTCGCGGTCCGACAGCCACGGGGTGTGGATGCCCTCGGTCATCATCCCGATCAGGATGATCGACTGGCCGGTCATCACGCCGGCGAGGTTGAAGAAGGCGTCCAGCAGGTAGCCGGCGAAGATGTTGCCCGTCATGTGCTTGGTGGGCGGCATGTACTTCAGCGGCGCGCCGGGGAACAGCTCCCGGACGAGCTGGGCGTGCGCGAGCTCCAGCCGGAACGACTCGGGCACCGCCGGGTCGATCTCGAAGGCGTGGCCGAGGCCGAGCTGGGCGTCGGAGAGGCCGGCCTCGTGCCCGAACCGCTCGTTGAGCAGCTGGCTGACGACCACGGTGTGCGCGGCGTCGACGGCGTCGGCGGTGGTGAGGTAGTTGTCCTCGCCGGTGTTGATGACGATGCCGGCGCGGGCGTGGACCTGCCGGGAGAACCGCTGGTCGATGAACGTCCGGCGGGGGTTGATGTCGCGGAAGATGATGCCGTACATGCAGTCGTTGAGCATCATGTCCAGGCGCTCCAGCCCGGCGAGCGCGGCGATCTCCGGCATGCACAGCCCGGAGGCGTAGTTGGTCAGCCGGACGTAGCGGCCGAGCTCGCGGGAGACGTCGTCCAGCGCGGCGCGCATCAGCCGGAAGTTCTCGCGGGTGGCGTAGGTGCCGGCGTAGCCCTCGCGGGTGGCGCCCTCGGGGACGAAGTCCAGCAGCGACTGGCCGGTGGAGCGGATCACCGCGACGACGTCGGCGCCCTCGCGGGCGGCGGCCTGCGCCTGCGGGATGTCCTCGTAGATGTCGCCGGTCGCGACGATCAGGTAGACCAGCGGCTGCGGCGGGTCGGCGCTGTCGGGGGCGGGCAGCTCTGCCAGCAGCCGGTCGCGCTCGGCGCGGCGCCGGTCGATGCGGGCGATGCCGCCGCGCGCGGCCTCGGCGGCGGCCTTGCGGGCGTGGTCGGCGTCGGTGCCGGCCGGGAGCCGGAACGACACCCGGCCCGCGGCGGCGGCCTGGGCGAGGTCGCGCAGGGAGCCGTGCGGGCCGCTCAGCAGCGCGTCCCAGACCGGGAGCGCGAGGCCGTGCTCCAGGCCGACCTGGTCGCGGACGGCGTCGGCGAGGTGGTTGGCCCACGGCCGCCCGCCCTCGTCGGCGCCGGCGAGGCCGGCCAGGCGCAGCAGCGCCCGCTCAACCGAGACGGTGGTGTGGGAGCGCGCCATCTCGATGATCGGTTCCGCGGCGCGGGCGGCGAGCCGCCGGGCGGTGCGCACCGCCTCCGGGTCGAGGTCCAGCTTTCCCTGCGGCGCCATCGCCGTCTCCCCTCACGCAGCCGCCCCTCTCAGGCCGGTCCGAACAATCGTCCTTCATACCGGGTGCTCTACGGGAGATCTTCCGGCATGAACAGCGTATTTCACAAGAAGTCGCGGCAGATTCCTCCGACCTGGCCGCGCCCGTACCGATCACCTTCCCTGTCCGGACGGTCATGTCACCTTCAGGTGACGGTCAGTGGCGAACCCACCGGTAACGACCGTACGTGAAATTAAACTCACCCTCAGTGATAACAGCCCAACGCGGGAGTGGCATGATCCTTTACTGTGCGGCCGCGGCCTGCGCGATCGGCGTGGTGCTCGTGGCGAGCCGGCTCGTCCGCCGCCTGAAGGGCGTGGACGACCCCGACCCCGACGGCCCCACCACCGCGCACACCGGGGCGATGCTCTCGGCGCTGTTCCTGCTGGCCTTCGCCATCGCCATCGTGGTGCCGTGGACGACCGCCGACGCGGCGCGCTCCAACACCTACGCCGAGAGCCAGGCGATCTCCGAGGCGTACTGGGCCGCGAGCCGGCTCCCCGCGCCCGACGCGCGGCACGTCCAGGCGGAGCTGAGCCGGTACGTCGCGCTGGTCCGCGGCCCCGAGTGGCGGCTGATGGAGCACGGCCGCCTCAGCTCCGACGGCCAGCGCGACCTGGACGACCTGCGCCGCTACGTCATCGCCGTCAAGGCCGAGTCCGACGAGCTGAAGGACGCCCGCAACGCCGTGCTCGACCACCTCAGCGAGATCTCCGGCGCCCGCAACCAGCGCGGAGCCGACGCGCGCACCACCCCGCCCGCCGGGCTGCTGGCGATGACGCTGCTGACCGGCGTCGCGGTCCTGCTGCTGCCGTTCCTGTCGGGCGCCCGCCCGCGCGGCGCCACGCTCGTCCCGCTGTCGATCATGGCGGCGCTGCTGGCCGCCGGGGCCTACCTGACCGTCGACATCTCCCATGTCTTCAGCGGCGCCCTCGCCGTCGGCCCGGAGGCGTTCACGCACCTGCAGGCCGAACTGCAGCGCGTCGGGGCGGGCGGCTGACATGCGCCCGCTGCCGTTCCGGCCCGCCGCGCTGCCGGCCGTGCTGCCCGCCGCGGTCGCGGGCGCGCTCGCCTTCCCCGCCGCCGCGCTCGCCGACCCGACCCCGCACCCGATCATCAGCGTGTGCATCGACATCGAGATCGGCCCCGGCGCCGGCCAGGGCGGCTCGCCCCTGGCTCTTATACACATCTAAAAAAAAAAATGAAGAGATGAATATCTACATTGATCTGTAAAAAAAATCAATTTAT
>NZ_VCKZ01000086.1 GCF_005889745.1 Actinomadura geliboluensis | reverse complement strand
GCACTGGCCGGGGCGGGCTTCGAGGCGCCGTGAGGCCGGCGGGGGAGGCCGACCGGCTGCCGGGACGGCCGCCGTGGGTCCTGCTGCTGCCCGCGCTCGCCGGGCTGGCGTTCCTGGTGCTGCCGCTGCTCGGGCTGCTCGTCCGCGCGCCCTGGTCGACGCTCGGCACCCGGCTCGCGCAGCCGCAGGTGCTGGACGCGCTGCGCCTGTCGCTGCTCAGCGCCACCCTCGCCACCTGCCTGTGCGTGGTGCTCGGGGTCCCGCTGGCCTGGACGCTGGCCCGCGTCCGGTTCCCCGGCGTCCGGCTCGTCCGCGCGCTGGTGACGGTGCCGCTGGTGCTGCCGCCGGTCGTCGGCGGCGTCGCGCTGCTGCTCGTCCTCGGGCGGCGCGGCCTGGTCGGCGGGTGGCTGGACGACGCGTTCGGGATCACGTTCCCGTTCACCACCGCCGGCGTCGTGCTGGCCGAGACGTTCGTCGCGATGCCGTTCCTGGTGATCAGCGTGGAGGGCGCGCTGCGCGCCGCCGACCTGCGCTACGAGGAGGCCGCCGCCACGCTCGGCGCCGGCCGCTGGACGGTGTTCCGCCGGGTCACCCTGCCGCTCGTCGCGCCCGGCGTGGCGGCGGGCGCGGTGCTGTGCTGGGCGCGGGCGCTGGGGGAGTTCGGCGCGACGATCACCTTCGCGGGCAACTTCCCGGGCCGGACGCAGACGATGCCGCTCGCCGTCTACCTCGCGCTGGAGACCGATCCGCAGGCCGCGATCGTGCTCAGCCTCGTCCTGCTGGCGGTGTCGGTGATCGTCCTGGCGGCGCTGCGGGACCGCTGGGTGGGGTCCACGTGAGGGGGCTGGACGCGCGGCTGGTGGTGCGGCGCGCGGCGTTCGACCTCGATCTGCCGCTCGCCGCCGCGCCCGGTGAGGTCGTGGCGCTGCTCGGCCCGAACGGCGCCGGGAAGAGCACCGCGCTGCGGGCGCTGGCGGGGCTCGTCCCGATGGCGGGCGGGCACGTCCGGGTGGACGGCGAGGACCTGCGCCCGCTGCCTCCGGACCGCCGCCGCATCGGCATGGTCTTCCAGGACTACCTGCTGTTCCCGCACCTCACGGTGCTGGAGAACGTCGCGTTCGGGCCGCGCTGCCGGGGCCTCGGCCGCCGCGCCGCGCGGCGGATCGCCGCCGGCTGGCTGGAGCGGGTGGGGCTGGCGGAGTACGCGCAGGCACGCCCGCGCGCGCTGTCGGGCGGGCAGGCGCAGCGGGTCGCGCTCGCCCGCGCGCTGGCCGTCGACCCGGGCCTGCTCCTGCTGGACGAGCCGCTCGCCGCCCTCGACGCCCACACGCGGCTGGAGATCCGGGCCGCGCTGCGCCGCCACCTCGCGGGGTTCGCGGGCGCGGCGGTGCTCGTCACCCACGACCCGCTGGACGCGATGGTGCTGGCCGACCGGATCGCGGTGGTCGAGGGCGGCAGGCTCGTCCAGGAGGGCGCGCCGGCGGACGTCGCGCGCCGTCCCCGCACCGACTACGTGGCCCGGCTCGTGGGGCTGAACCTGTACCGGGGACGGGCCGAGGGCGGGACGGTCGCGATCGGCGACGGCGGCGCGACCCTGGACACGGTGGACTCTCCCGGCGGTGAGGTCTTCATAGCCTTCGCGCCGTCCTCGGTGGCGCTGTACCGGACGCGTCCGGACGGCAGCCCCCGCAACCTGTGGCGCGCCCGCGTGGCCGCCGTCGAACGGCACGGGGACCGGGTCCGGGTGCGCCTGTCCGGGCCGCCTTTCGACGCCGTCGCGGACGTGACTCCGGCCGCCGTCGCGGAACTCGAATTGTCGGAGGGGACGGCGGTGTGGGCCGCTGTCAAGGCCACGGAGACCCACGTTTACCCAGCTTGAGGCGGCTCGCGGGGACGTCCGGGGAGGTGGCGGGCATCACGTCCGGTTTCGCGTGAGAACAATCACAAAGCGGGCATAGCCCCGCAAAAGCGGACGTGATTGGTCCAGACCAAATGGCAAAAACGTCGGGTCTTGTTCATCATGCAAAGATCCTGCGAACAGCTGAAGGAGTAGCCCGTGTCCATCCAGGTCCCCGGCCTCGACCAGGCCCCAACCGGCCACACCGAACTGATTGAGTGGGTGCGCGGGATCGCCGAGCTGACCAGGCCGGACCGCGTCGAGTGGTGCGACGGCTCGGACGAGGAGTGGGAGCGGCTCACCGGCCTCCTCGTCGAACAGGGCACGCTGACCCGCCTCGACCCGGCCAAACGGCCGAACAGCTTCCACGCCGCGTCCGACCCCACCGACGTCGCCCGCGTCGAGGACCGCACGTTCATCTGCTCCGAGAAGGAGGAGGACGCCGGTCCCACCAACAACTGGATCGCGCCCGGCGAGATGAAGGAGACCCTGAACGGGCTCTTCGACGGCTGCATGAAGGGCCGCACCATGTACGTGGTGCCCTTCTGCATGGGCCCCCTCGGCGGCAGCATCTCCCAGCTCGGCGTCGAGATCACCGACTCCGCCTACGTCGCCGTGTCGATGAAGATCATGACGCGGATGGGCGCGGGCGCGCTGCGGCTCATCGAGGAGCGCGGCTCCTTCGTCAAGGCCGTCCACTCGGTCGGCGCGCCGCTGGAGCCCGGCCAGGCGGACGTCAAGTGGCCCTGCAACTCCACCAAGTACATCACCCACTTCCCCGAGACCCGGGAGATCTGGTCGTACGGGTCCGGCTACGGCGGCAACGCCCTGCTGGGCAAGAAGTGCTACGCGCTGCGCATCGCCTCCACGATGGCCCGCGACGAGGGCTGGATGGCCGAGCACATGCTCGTCCTGAAGCTGACCCCGCCCACCGGCGAGACCCGCTACGTCGCCGCCGCGTTCCCGTCCGCGTGCGGCAAGACCAACCTCGCCATGCTGGAGCCGACCATCCCCGGCTGGAAGGTCGAGACCATCGGCGACGACATCGCCTGGATGCGGTTCGGCGACGACGGCCGGCTCTACGCGATCAACCCGGAGGCCGGCTTCTTCGGCGTCGCGCCCGGCACCGGCGAGAGCACCAACGCCAACGCCGTGAAGACCCTGTGGGGCAACAGCATCTTCACCAACGTCGCGCTCACCGACGACGGCGACGTGTGGTGGGAGGGCCTCACCGACGAGCCGCCCGCGCACCTCACCGACTGGAAGGGCAACGACTGGACGCCGGAGTCGCAGACCCCGGCCGCCCACCCGAACGCCCGCTTCACCACCCCGGCCGGGCAGTGCCCGATCATCGCCGACGAGTGGGAGGACCCGAAGGGCGTCCCGATCTCGGCGATCCTGTTCGGCGGCCGGCGCGCCTCCGCCGTCCCGCTCGTCACCGAGTCCTTCGACTGGCAGCAGGGCGTGTTCCTCGGCGCCAACATCGCGTCCGAGAAGACCGCCGCCGCCGAGGGCGCCGTCGGCGAGCTGCGCCGCGACCCGTTCGCCATGCTGCCGTTCTGCGGCTACAACATGGGCGACTACTTCGGCCACTGGCTCGACATCGGCAAGGCCACCGACCCGGAGAAGCTGCCCCGGATCTACTACGTCAACTGGTTCCGCAAGAACGCCGACGGCAAGTTCATCTGGCCCGGCTTCGGCGAGAACAGCCGCGTGCTGAAGTGGATCGTCGAGCGGCTCAACGGCAAGGCCGACGCCGCCAAGTCCCCGATCGGCCACCTGCCGACCCGGGAGGCGCTCGACACCGACGGCCTCACCATCGACGACGCCGACCTGGAGACGCTCCTGTCGGTCGACACCGAGGTGTGGAAGCAGGAGGCCGCGCTCGTGCCGGAGTTCTTCGAAAAGTTCGGCGACCACCTGCCGCAGCCGCTGTGGGACGAGTACAACGACCTGGTGCGCCGCCTGGAGCACTGACCCGCCGCACGGCACCCGCCTGACGCCGGGGCCGGTCGCGGACTTTACGCAGTCCGCGCCCGGCCTTGGCGCTGCCGGGACCGTGCAGGGGCTAGCACTGGGAGAAGTCCGACCCGGGAGGCCCCGCATGTTCGACCTCATGACGCGCCACTGGTGGGTGCTGGCGGTGCGCGGCGCGTTCGCGATCCTGTTCGGCATCGTCGCGCTGGTCTGGCCCGGCATCACCGTGTTCGCGCTGGTGTTGCTGTTCGGCGCGTACGCGCTGGCGGACGGCGTCGTCGCGGTGACGCAGGCGTTCCGCGGCACCACCGGCGGCCCGCGCGGCCTGCTGGCGGTGTCCGGGGTCGCCGGGATCGCGCTCGGCATCGCCGCGCTGGTGTGGCCGGGCATCACCGCGTTCGTCCTGCTGATGCTGATCGCCGCGTGGGCGGTCGCGACCGGCCTGCTGGAGATCATCGTCGCGGTGGCGCTGCGCCGGGAGCTGCGCGGCGAATGGGCGTACGTGCTGACCGGGGCGATCTCGCTGCTGTTCGGCATCCTGCTGTTCGCCTGGCCGGTCTCCGGCGCGATCGCGGTGGTCTGGCTGATCGGGCTCCTCGCGATCCTGTCGGGCGCCGCCCTGCTCGGCGCCGCGTTCCGGCTCCGGCAGCTGGGCCGGACGGCCGAGCGGATGGGCGGGGCGCGCGGCGCCCCCTACCCGCGCTGACCGGCGGGCCCGTCCCGGCCGGGCAGCTGGACCGCGGTCGAGGCCGCATAGGATGCGGGCCATGACGCGGCTGGAGCACCGGGTGTACGAACTGACCGTCGGGCAGCTCGCCGAACGGAGCGGCGTGGCCGTCTCGGCGCTGCACTTCTACGAGTCCAAGGGCCTGATCAGCAGCCGCCGGACGGCCGGCAACCAGCGCCGGTTCAGCCGCGACACGCTCCGCCGGGTCTCGTTCATCAAGGTCTCGCAGCGCGTCGGGATCCCGCTCGGCGACATCCGCGACGCGCTCGCCACCCTCCCCGAGGAGCGCACCCCGACCGTCGCCGACTGGGCGCGGCTCTCCGAGCTGTGGCGCGGCGACCTCGACGCCCGCATCCGGCAGCTCGAACGGCTCCGCGACGACCTCACCGACTGCATCGGCTGCGGCTGCCTGTCGCTGAAGAAGTGCGCCCTCGCCAACCCCTACGACCGGCTCGGCGACGAGGGGCCGGGGCCGCGCCGGCTCCTCGCCGGGCGCACCGCCGCCGCCGACGCCCCGGGCCCCGCCGCACCCTCGGGCGCGGCGGAGAGCGCGCCGGACGGGCCGCCGCCGGAGTGCGCGGCGCCCTGCGCCCCGGAGAGCGACCCGGCCGCCCGCTAGCTAGCGGCGGCGCTGGGCCCGGACGTGCGGGTCGAACCGGCGCGGCGCCGGCTCGCGGCCGGCCGGCTGGGTCGGCGCCGGGCGCGCCGGGATCAGCTCGATCGGCAGCTCCACCGCGTCGTCGCCCAGCGTGAACCGCTCGCCGTGGTGCAACAGCGGCAGGCCCGGGCCGTCCAGCAGCTCGTAGCGGGCCTCCTCCGCGGTCACCCCGACCTTGATCAGATTGCCGCGGTAGCGCATCCGGAACGTCAGCCGGCTGATCCCGCCCGGCAGCCGCGGCGCGAACTTCAGCTCGCCCTTGCCGGCCCGCATCCCGCCGAACCCGGCGACGAGACCGCTCCACGCCCCCGCCATCGAGGCGATGTGCAGCCCGTCGCGGGTGTTGCGGTTCAGGTCGTGCAGGTCCATCAGGGCGGTCTCGCCGAGGTAGTCGTGCGCCAGCTCCAGCTGCCCGACCTCCGCCGCGACGACGGCCTGCGTCTGCGCCGACAGCGAGGAGTCGCGGACGGTGAGCCCCTCGTAGTAGCAGAAGTCGCGCTCCTTCTGCTCGTCGGTGAACGCCTCCCCGCACAGGTGCAGGGCCAGCACGAGGTCGGCCTGCTTGACGACCTGCTTGCGGTACAGGTCGAAGTACGGGTAGTTCAGCAGCAGCGGGTAGTGGTCGGGCTTGGTGGACGCGAAGTCCCACCGGGCGTGGTTGGTGAAGCTCTCGCTCTGCGGGTGGACGCCGAGCCGCTCGTCGTAGGGGATCAGCATGGCCGCCGCCGCGTCCCGCCACGACGCGGCCTCCTCGGCGTTCACCCCGAGCCGGTCGGCCACGTCCGGATGGCGCATCGCCATCTCGGCGGCCTCCTGCAGGTTCCGGCGCGCCATCAGGTTGGTGTAGACGTTGTTGTCGACGATCGCGCTGTACTCGTCCGGGCCGGTGACGCCGTCGATGCGGAACACGCCGCCGACGTCGTGGTGGCCGAGGCTGCGCCACAGCCGCGCCGTCTGCACCAGGATGTCGAGGCCGATCTCCCGCTCGAACTGCTCGTCCCGCGTCGCGTCCACGTACCGGACGATCGCGTCGGAGATGTCGGCGTTGATATGGAACGCCGCCGTCCCGGCGGGCCAGTAGCCCGAGCACTCCTGGCCGCGGATCGTCCGCCACGGGAACGTCGCGCCGTCCAGGCCGAGCTGCCGGGCGCGCTCGCAGGCCAGCGGCAGCGTCATGTGCCGCCAGGCCAGCGCGTCGGCCGCCGCGCTGGGGGAGGTGTAGGTCAGCACGGGCAGCACGAACGTCTCGGTGTCCCAGAACGCGTGCCCGTCGTAGCCCGGGCCCGTCAGCCCCTTGGCCGGGATCATGCGGCGCTCTGCGCGCGCCCCCGCCTGAAGGATGTGGAACAGTCCGAACCGGACCGCCTGCTGGATCTCCGCGTCGCCCTCGATCTCGACGTCCGCGCCCTCCCAGAACGCGTCGAGATAGGCGCGCTGCTCGGCGAGCAGGCCCTCCCAGCCGGTCTGCCGCGCGCCCGCCAGCGCCCCGACCACCTGGTCGTGCAGCGCGGGCCGGGACCGGCGGCTCGACCAGCCGTAGGCGATGTACTTGACGATGCGCAGCTTCTGCCCCGGCTCCAGCCGGGTCGCGACCGTCAGCCGGCCCACGTCGGGCGCGCTCTCGGTCTCCACCCGCATCGACTCCGGGCCCTCGATGTCGTGCGACATGCCGGCGCCCATCCGCAGCCCGCTGCGCCGCGTCCGGTGCAGCAGCAGCACCTTCGTGCCGTTGGCGAAGTGCTCCTCGCTGACGAGGGGGCTGTCCAGGATCGCCGAGGCTCGCGGGTCCTTGCCGCCGCCGGGCAGCGCCTCGTTGGCCACCAGCTCCGACTGGGCGACCACCCGCACCGAGCCGTCCACCGGCTCGACCTCGTAGCAGATCGCCGCGATCGCCCGCTGCGTCAGCGACACCAGCCGCACCGAGGTGACCCGGATCGTCTTGTCGGCGGGGGACGTCCACTCCACCTGCCGGGTCAGCGTGCCCTCGCGCATGTCCAGCACCCGCTCGTGGTGGTGGACGCGGCCGTAGCGCACGTCGAGCGGCTCGTCGTCCACCAGCAGCCGGATCACCTTGCCGTTGGTGACGTTGATGACCGTCTGCCCCGACTCCGGGTACCCGTAGGCGGTCTCGGCGTGCGGCAGCGGCCGCTGCTCGTAGAACGAGTTCAGGTACGTGCCCGGCAGCCCGTGCGGCTCGCCCTCGTCGAGGTTGGCGCGCATGCCGAGATGGCCGTTGGACAGCGCGAACACCGACTCGCCCTGGGCCAGCCGGTCCAGCCGGAGCTCCGGTTCGCGCACGCACCACGGCTCCACCATGAACACCGGCCGGTCGGCGGCGCTCTGCCCCTTCAGCTCCGTCACTCGCCCTCCAGCAGCTCGGAGAGGTCGTCGACCACCACGTCGGCGCCGTGCTCGGCCAGCGCCTTCGCGTGCGCGTCGCCGACCCGGTTGACTCCCACCACGTAGGCGAACCCGCCGGCCCGGCCCGCCTGCACGCCCGCGAGCGCGTCCTCGAACACCACCGCCCGCGCCGCCTCGACGCCCAGCTCCCGCGCGCCCGCGAGGAACATGTCGGGGGCGGGCTTGCCGGGCAGGTGCCGCTCGGCGGCGACGACGCCGTCCACCCGCGCGTCGAACAGGTCGGCGATCCCGACCGTCGCCAGCACCTGGACGGTGTTGGCGCTCGACGACACCACCGCCGTCCTCAGCCCGGCCTTGCGCGCCGCGCGGACGTAGTCGATCGACCCGTCGAACGTCTCGACGCCCTTCTCCTCGATCAGCTTCAGCACCAGCGCGTTCTTGCGGTTGCCCAGGCCGCGGACCGTCTCCTTCTCCGGCGGGTCGCCGGGATCGCCCTCCGGGAGGGTGATGCCCCGCGACTCCAGGAACGAACGCGTCCCGTCCTCGCGCTTCTTGCCGTCGACGTACCGGCCGTAGTCGTGCACCGGGTCGAACTCGGTGAAGGGCTCGCCCGTCCGTTCGGAACGTTCCCGCAAGTAGCCGTCGAACATCTCCTTCCACGCCGCGGCGTGGACGGACGCCGTCCGGGTCAGCACCCCGTCGAGATCGAAGAGACACGCCGCCGCCTCGTCCGGCAGTCCCAGCATCCGCACCCCCTGGAATGTCACCATCGAAGTGAAGGTTGACCATGATCTGTACCGCGCGACCCGTTCCCGCGCCGAGCCCGGGCACACCGGTCCGGCACTCGAACAGAGGGATCATGCCCCGCGTACAACCCCTCGGTCAGGGTCGCACACGAGGAGGAGTGAGCCAATGCAGAAGGCGCGAATAGGGGTCACCGGACTGGCGGTGATGGGCCGGAACCTGGCCCGCAACCTCGCCCGGCACGGGCACGCCGTCGCCGTCCACAACCGCACGCCGAGCCGGACCAAGGCGCTCGTCGAGGAGTTCGGCGGCGAGGGGACGTTCCTGCCCGCCGACACGCCCGAGCAGTTCGTCGCGTCGCTGGAGCGGCCCCGGCGGCTGGTGATCATGGTGAAGGCGGGCGCCCCGACCGACGCGGTGATCGACGAGTTCGCGCAGCTGCTGGAGCCCGGCGACATGATCGTGGACGGCGGCAACGCCAACTTCCTCGACACCCGCCGCCGCGAGGCCGCCCTCCGCGAGCGCGGCCTGCACTTCGTCGGCACCGGCATCTCCGGCGGCGAGGAGGGCGCGCTGCACGGCCCGAGCATCATGCCGGGCGGCTCCGCCGAGTCCTACGCCGCGCTCGGCCCCCTGCTGGAGGACATCTCCGCCAAGGTGGACGGCACGCCCTGCTGCACCCACGTCGGCCCGGACGGCGCCGGCCACTTCGTGAAGATGGTGCACAACGGCATCGAGTACGCCGACATGCAGCTGATCGCCGAGTCCTACGACCTGCTCCGGCACGCCGCCGGGCTCGCGCCCGCCGAGATCGCCGAGGTCTTCCGCACCTGGAACGCCGGCCGCCTCGACTCCTACCTCATCGAGATCACCGCCGAGGTCCTCGCGCACACCGACGCGTCCACCGGCCGCCCGTTCGTCGACGTCGTGCTGGACCAGGCCGAGCAGAAGGGCACCGGGCGCTGGACCGTGCAGACGGCGCTCGACCTCGGCGTCCCGGTCGGCGGCATCGCCGAGGCCGTGTTCGCCCGCTCCGTCTCCGGCCACGCCGCCCTCCGCGAGGCCGCGCAGGGGCTGCCGGGCCCGTCCCGCACGGGCGGAGCCGGCGCCGGCTTCGCCGACGCGGTCGAGAAGGCGCTCTACGCGTCCAAGATCGTCGCGTACGCGCAGGGCTTCCACGAGATCCAGGCGGGCAGCGCCGAGTACGGCTGGGACATCGACCTCGGCGCGATGGCCACCATCTGGCGCGGCGGCTGCATCATCCGGGCCGAGTTCCTGGACCGCATCCGCGCCGCCTACGAGGCCGACCCGCACACGCCGACGCTGCTGACCGACGACCACTTCGCCGCGGCCGTCGGCGACGCGCAGGACGCCTGGCGCGACGTCGTCGCCACCTCCGCCCGCCTCGGCATCCCGGCGCCCGGCTTCTCCACGGCCCTCGCCTACTACGACTCGCTGCGCGCCGACCGGCTGCCGGCCGCGCTCACCCAGGGCCAGCGCGACTTCTTCGGCGCCCACACCTACCGCCGCGTCGACCGGGACGGTTCGTTCCACACCCTCTGGGGCGGCGACCGCACCGAGACCTCGGCCTGATCCCCGCTTCCCGGCTCGCGCGCCCGGCCCGGCGCGCGAGCCGATCTAGGCTTGCGGGATGCGGGTTCCGAGTGACGCGGAGATCCGGGCGCTGCACGAGCGGTGCGCGCCGGGGCGGGAGGCGTTCGAGCTGGTCTGGACGCACTGCGCGATCGTGTGCGAGATCGCCGAGCGCATCATGGCCGACGGCCGGTTCGACGTCGACGCGGACCTGGTGCGCGCCGGGTGCCTGCTGCACGACATCGGGGTGTACCGGCTCTACGACGCCGCGGGGGAGATCGACTTCAAGGGGTACGTCCGGCACGGGGTGCTCGGGCACGGGCTGCTGCGCGACGAGGGCTTCCCCGAGGTGATCTGCCGGTTCTGCTCCTGCCACACCGGCATGGGGCTGACCCGCGACGACATCGAGCGGCAGGCGCTCCCGCTGCCGCCGGGCGACTACGTCGCGCAGACCGGCGAGGAGCGGCTCGTGATGTACGCCGACAAGTTCCACAGCAAGACCAATCCGCCGGTCTTCGTGTCGGCCGACACCTATGCCGTCCATGTGCGGCGGTTCGGCGCGGGCAAGGAGCAGGTCTTCCAGGAGATGCGCGCGCTGTACGGCGAACCCGATCTCAAGCCCCTGGCGGCCGCGTACGGCCACGCGCTGGTGTGAGCGCGGGACGCCCACCGGCACGGGCAGTGGGCGATCGGGGGCAGGATGGAGGGGTGAGCCTTATCGATGAGCTTCCCTCCGGAAACGAGACCGACGCCGATTCGCTCTTCGAGGCGTTCGAGCGGTGGGTGTCGGGGCGCGGGATCACCCTGTACCCGGCGCAGGAGGAGGCGCTCATCGAGGTGGTGTCCGGCGCCAACGTGATCCTGTCGACCCCGACCGGGTCGGGCAAGAGCCTGGTCGCGGCGGGGGCGCTGTTCGCCGCGCTCGGCAAGGAGCAGGTCGGGTTCTACACCGCGCCGATCAAGGCGCTGGTCTCGGAGAAGTTCTTCGACCTGTGCGAGATGTTCGGCCGCGAGAACGTCGGGATGATGACCGGCGACGCCAGCGTGAACGCCGACGCGCCGATCGTGTGCTGCACGGCCGAGGTGCTGGCCAACATCGCGCTGAGGGACGGCGCCGACGCCGACATCGGCGTGGTGGTGATGGACGAGTTCCACTTCTACGCCGAGCCCGAGCGGGGCTGGGCGTGGCAGATCCCGCTGCTGGAGCTGCCGCAGGCGCAGTTCCTGCTGATGTCGGCGACGCTGGGCGACGTCACGTTCTTCCAGAAGGACCTCACCCGGCGGACGGGCCGGCCGACGGCGCTGGTCACCTCGGCGGAGCGGCCCGTCCCGCTGATCTACGACTACCGGGTGACGCCGCTGCACGAGACGATCGAGGAACTGCTCGCCGAGCAGAAGGCGCCGATCTACCTGGTGCACTTCACGCAGGCCGCGGCGATCGAGCGGGCGCAGGCGCTGATGAGCATCAACGTGTGCACCAAGGCGGAGAAGGCGCGGATCGCGGAGCTGATCGGCAACTTCCGGTTCACCACCAAGTTCGGGCGGAACCTGTCGCGGTTCGTCCGGCACGGGATCGGGGTGCACCACGCCGGGATGCTGCCGAAGTACCGGCGGCTGGTGGAGCGGCTCGCGCAGGCCGGGCTGCTGAAGGTCATCTGCGGCACCGACACCCTCGGCGTCGGGGTGAACGTCCCGATCCGGACCGTGGTGTTCACCGCGCTGAGCAAGTACGACGGGCACCGCGTGCGGCGGCTGCGGGCGCGGGAGTTCCACCAGATCGCCGGGCGGGCGGGGCGCGCCGGGTTCGACACGGTCGGGTTCGTCGTCGCGCAGGCGCCCGAGCACGTCGTCGAGAACGAGAAGGCCCTCGCCAAGGCGGGCGACGACCCGAAGAAGCGGCGGAAGGTGCAGCGCAAGAAGCCGCCCGAGGGGTTCGTCGGCTGGGACGAGGACGTCTTCGCCAAGCTGCAGGAGGCCGAGCCGGAGATGCTCCGGTCCCGGTTCCAGGTCAGCCACGCGATGCTGCTGTCGGTGATCGCGCGGCCGGGCAACGCGTTCCAGGCGATGAAGCGGCTGCTGACCGACAACCACGAGGAGCCGGCGGCGCGCCGGCGGCACATCTCGCGGGCCATCGCGATCTACCGGTCGCTGCTCGCGGGCGGGGTCGTGGAGGTGCTGCCCGAGCCCGACGACCTCGGCCGGTACGCGCGCGTCACGGTGGACCTCCAGGAGGACTTCGCGCTCAACCAGGCGCTGTCGACGTTCGCGCTGGCCGCGTTCGAGGTGCTCGACCCGGCGTCGCCGTCCTACGCCCTGGACGTGCTGTCGGTGATCGAGGCGACGCTGGACGACCCGCGGCAGATCCTCGCGGCGCAGGTCAACAGGGCGCGGGGCGAGGCCGTCCAGGAGATGAAGGCCGAGGGCATCGAGTACGAGGAGCGGATGGAGCTGCTCCAGGACGTCGACCACCCGAAGCCGCTGGAGGACGAGCTCGACGCCGCCTACGAGATCTACCGGGCCGGGCACCCGTGGGTCGGCGACCATCCGCTGCGCCCGAAGTCGGTCGTCCGCGACATGTACGAGCGCGCGATGACGTTCACCGAGTACATCGGGTTCTACGAGCTGGCGCGGGCCGAGGGCCTGGTGCTGCGGTACCTGTCGGGGGCGTACAAGGCGCTGCAGCAGACCGTCCCGGAGTCGATCAAGAGCGACGACCTGATCGACCTGATCGAGTGGCTCGGCGAGCTGGTCCGGCAGGTCGACTCCAGCCTGCTCGACGAGTGGGAGCAGCTCGCGAACCCCGCCGACGAGGGTGACCTGGAGCAGCCGATCGAGGAGCGGGTCACGAAGGTGACCGCGAACGCGCGGGCGTTCCGCGTGCTGGTCCGCAACGCGCTGTTCCGGCGGGTGGAGCTGGCGGCGCTGGAGCGGTACGGCGAGCTCGGCGACCTCGACCCCGACTTCGGCGCGGACGCGTGGGCCGACGCCATGGACGGCTACTTCGCCGAGCACGACGAGCTGCTCACCGGCGCCGACGCGCGCGGCCCGAAGCTGCTGCGGATCGAGGAGGTGCCGGAGGACGCGCTGTGGCGGGTCCGGCAGGTGTTCGACGACCCGGAGGGGCATCACGACTGGGGCATCAGCGCCGAGGTCGACCTCGCGGGCTCCGACCAGGAGGGCGAGGCCGTGATCCGGGTGACCGGCGTCGACCGGATGTAGGGGAGGCAGCGATGGTGCAGGTGGCGGTGGCGCAGTTCGCGCCCGGCGTCAACAAGGACGAGAACCTCGCGGCGATCGGCGGGCTGGCCGCCGAGGCGGCCGGGCGCGGCGCGAAGGTCGTGGTGTTCCCCGAGTTCGCCATGTTCACGGCGCCGAAGCTGGACGGCCGGTTCGTCGACTCCGCCGAGCCGCTGGACGGCCCGTTCACGACCGGGCTCGGCGCGCTGGCGCGGCGGTACGGCGTGCACCTGGTCGCGGGCGTGAACGAGCGGCTGGACGACCCCGGCCGTCCTCCGGTCCCCGCCCACCGCGAGTCAACGGACGAGCTCCGCCCGGCGCCCCGCTTCTCCAACACGCTCGTCGCCGTCGGCCCCGGCGGGGACGTCGTGGCCGAGTACCGCAAGCTGCACCTGTACGACGCGTTCGGGTACGAGGAGTCGGCGCTGGTCCGGCCGGGCGACATCGGCGAGCCGGAGACGTTCGCCGTGGACGGCGTCACGTTCGGCATGCAGACCTGCTACGACGTCCGGTTCCCCGAGGTGACGCGGCGGATCGTGGACGCGGGCGCCGACGTCCTGGCGCTGCCGGCGGCCTGGGTGCCGGGGCCGCTGAAGGAGGACCACTGGCGGACGCTGGTCCGGGCCCGCGCGATCGAGAACACCGTCTACGTCGCCGCCGCCGGCCAATGCGCCCCGATGGGCGCCGGCAACAGCATGATCGCCGACCCGATGGGCGTGGTCGCGGCCGGGCTGGGGGAGGACCCGGGCGTCGTGTCCGGCGAGGTCTCGGCGGAGCGGATCGCCGCCGTCCGGGCCAAGAACCCGGCACTCGCGCTGCGCCGCTTCACGGTCGTCCAGGCCGGCTAGCCGCGGTCACGCCGGGCCGGCCGCGGTGCGGCGGCGAGGAGGGCGATGACCGCACCGAGGGCGAGCAGGGCGGCGAGCGCGGCGTAGCCGTAGGCGAGGGCGGCCGCGGTGGCGACGCCCCCCACGAGCAGCGGCCCGCCGGCGTCGCCGAGTTCGCGGCCGAGTTCGGCGGCGCCCATGGTCTGGCCCATGCGCGCGGAGGGCGTGCGGGCGGCGAGCGCGGCGAACCCCAGCGGGGTGATGAGCCCGGTGCCCGCGCCGACCAGCACCGCGGCCGCGAGGACGCCGGGCAGGCCGGGCAGCGCGGCGCACCCCAGCCCGGCCGCGGTGACCGCCAGCCCGGCGAGGACGCCGGTGCGGGCGCTCACGCGCATCGCGTCGAGGGCGCGCCCGGTCCAGGGCTGGACGACCGCCGCGCACGCCGCGAGGACCGACACCGCGGCGCCGGTGGCGATGCTGCCGAGCCCGGCGGCCCGGCCGGACACCGGCAGGAACCCGACGCCTGCCGACAGCGCGGCGGTCGCGGCGGCGAGGGCGGCGGTCGGGCCGAGGAACGCGGGGTCGGCCAGCCGCCGCGCGAGGTCGAGGACGGTCTGCCGGGCCCTCGGCAGCGGCGGCACGGCGGGGACGGCGAGCGCGGCCCACACCGCGACGGCGGCGCCCAGCACCGCCAGGGTCGCGAACAGCAGCCGCAGGCCGCCGGCCCACACCAGCACCCCGCCGAGGAGCGGGCCGAGGGTGTAGCCGATCGACTTGTAGAAGCCGTAGCTCCCGAACGCCCTCCCGAGCTTGGCGTCCGGGTTGAGCCGGGCCACGAGCGCCGAGGCCGCGGGGGAGAAGGCCGAGGCCGCCGCGCCCTGGCCGAGGCGCGCCGCCCACAGCCATCCGGGGCTGCCGGCCACCGCGTACAGCGTGGACGCGGCCGCGAAGGCGACGAGGCCGCCGAGCAGCACCGGGCGGGCGCCGACCCGGTCGGCGAGGGTTCCGAACAGCGGCTTGAGGACCACCTCCGCGCCGTCGTACAGCGCCAGCAGCCCGCCGAGCACGAGCAGGGAGGTGACGGCGTCGTCGGAGAAGCCGCCCAGGTTGGCGGCGATCCCGTGCGCCCCGAACGCGGTGGTGAACCCGGCCGCGTACAGCGGCCCCATCCGCCGGCCGGGAGCGTTGGGCACGTCCAAGAAATTAGCAGGGGCCTCGCCCGGCGTGCCCTGCCGGACGGCCCCGGGTCACGCGATGACCACGTGCGGGGCCGGAGTGTGTATCAAGCTGGCAACGGTCGGGGCGATTCTCCGTGTCCGGACGACTGCTCAGCGTGACCATCGGAGGGTGCGCCTCTCCTCCAGCCTCCCGCCCGCCGGGTTCACCCGGGCCGAGCCGAGCCCGCCGGTGCGGCGCCGGGTGCTCCGGACGCCGTGGCTGCCCGTCGCCGTCGCCGCGCTCGCCATGGGGGCGGGCTTCTTCGCGGTCGGCTCCTGGACGGAACCGGTGTCCCCGGCCCGCACGGTCGTGCCGGACGCCGCCACACCGCCGCCGCCTTCGCCTCCGCCCCCGGCTTCGGCGCCTCCGCAGGCGCCGGCGCCCGGCCCGGCGACCACCACCGACCGGGAACGCGAGCGGGCGCCCGGCGGGCGGGCCGTCCCGAAGCGGGCGCGCCCGCGTTCCGCCGCACCGCGCCCGGCGCCCCGGAAGGCGCGTCCCCGCCCGCCCGTGCGGCACCCGAGGCCCAAGGCGCGCAAGCCGCGCACCGCGCGCCCGGCCACACCGTCCTGGGTCGCCGCCGAGTGCCGCCGCCGCTTCCCGGACGATCCAACTCGCAGGGCCGCCTGCGTCGCCGCCCTCTCTGGCCGCCTCGGCGGCTGATCAGGCGGCCCGGGAGGCGAGCGCGCGCTCGACGCCGGCGCGCAGTTCACCGACGTCCACGCCCGCCCCGGTGACCAGCCGTGCGGCCATGAACTCCTTGTCGTGCAGCACGCCGAGCAGGATGTGCCCGCTCTCGATGCGCTTCTGCTTGAGCCGGATCGCGTGCCGCAGGCTCAGCTCCAGCGACTTCTTGGCCCTCGGGGTGAACCGGAGATGGCCCTTCTCGCCGCACCGGGCCCCGGCGGGGGAGTCCAGCGCGCCCGCGCCGAAGCTCGCCTCCGTCGCCGCGCGGACGGCGTCCAGGTCGATGCCGATGCTCTTCAGCGCGTCGGCGTCCAGTGGGGACCGGCTCGTACCGGCGAGGCGGGCGCGCAGACCTTCCGCCGTGAGCCCGTGCCCGTCCAGCAGGCGCGCCATGGCGTCACCGCCGTCGGCGATCGCCAGCAGCAGGTGCTCGGTGCCGATGAAGGGCGCGCCGAGGGCCCGCGCCTGCGCCTGGGCGCCGGTGACCGCCGCCCGCGCGCCGTCGGTGAAACGCTCGAACATCCCTCACTGCTCCTTCTTGAGAAGGCGGCGCCCGCCGCCGTGCTTCTTGTGGACGGCCTGCCGGCTCACGCCGAGGCAGACCGCGATCTCCTGCCAGGACCACCCCTGCTCGCGGGCGCTGGCGACCTGCAGCGCCTCCAGCCGCTCGGCCAGCTCGCGCAGCGCCCGCACGGCCCGCAGGCCCACCGCCGGGTCCCGGCTGCTCGCCTCCTGGGCGAGCGTCACTCCATCGCTCATGGCGTCAATGTAGGTTGACATCGCGGACTGTGTCAACCGATGTTGACGGCCCGGCGATGGTTCAGCGGACGGTCAGCAGCGTGGTGAGCAGGTCGTCCAGGCTGACCAGGCCCGCGATGCCGCCGTCCGGGGCCACCGCCAGGCCGAGGTGGCTGTGGTGGGACTTCAGGATCGCGACGGCCTCCCCGACCGGCGTCCCGACCGGCATCGCCGGGACAGGGTGCGCCAGCCGCCCGGCCGGCGTCGCCGCGCCCCGCGCGCGGGCCAGGTAGGCGTCGCGGACGTGCACCATGCGGGCGGCGCCCGGCCGGTCCGGATCGCGCAGCATGAGGCGCGTGTGGCCGCTGCGGGCGGCGGTGTCCACGACCTCCTGCGGGGACGCGGCCGCCGGCACCGACACGATGTCGGAGACCGGCACCACGAGCCCGGCCAGCGGCACGCGCGGCGCGTCCAGCGCGGTCGTGAGCAGGGTCAGCTCGCCCTCCGCGATCAGCCCGAGCCGCCGCGACTCCTCCGCGATGCTGCGCAGCTGCTCCGGCGTGCGCGACACCTCCCGCGATTCCGCGGGCCGGACGCCCACCGCGCGCAGCAGCAGGTTCGTCGCGCCGTTCAGCGCCGCCAGCAGCGGGCGCGCGACGGTCGCGAACGCGCGGAACGGCAGCCCCAGCACGGTCGCGGAGCGCTCCGGGTCGGCGATCGCCCACGACTTCGGCGCCATCTCGCCGACGACCATGTGCAGGAACGTCACCAGCGCCAGGGCCAGCACGAACGCGACCGCGTGCGCGGCGCCCCCCGGCAGGCCCGCGGTGTGGAACAGCGGGGTCAGCGCCCCCGCGAACACCGGCTCGGACACCAGGCCGAGGCCGAGCGAGCACATCGTGATGCCGAGCTGCGCGCCCGCGAGCGTCAGCGACAGCTCGTCGATCCCCGCGACCGCGGCGCCCGCCGCCCGCCCGCCGCGCGCGGCGGCCCGCTCCAGCCGCGGCCGCCGCGCCGCCACCAGCGCGAACTCCGTGGCGACGAAGAAGCCGTTGCCGGCCAGCAGCGCCAGCGTGACCGGCGCGCCCAGCGCGAGGTTCACCGGTCCTCCCCGGCGGTCTCGACGGTGCGGACGCGGATCAGCTCGGGCACGTGCCGGTGGACCGTCAGCACCTCGACGACCGCGGTGCGGGGCGGCTCGTCCAGCCGGGTCGGCGGGATGTCCACCCGCACCACGTCGCCGGGCCGCGCCACCCGGCCGAGCCGCTTCAGCAGCAGCCCCGCCACGGTCTCGTAGTCGCCCTCCGGCAGCGCGATGCCGGTCTCGTGGGCGACCTCGTCGATCCGCAGCCCGGCGTCGGTCGTCCACCACTCGCCGGTCCGGATCGCCAGCTCCTCGCCCGGCTCGTTCTCGTCGGCGATCTCCCCGACCAGCTCCTCGGCGACGTCCTCCCAGGTGACGATGCCGGCGAAGCCGCCGTACTCGTCCACCACGCAGGCCATCGGCTCGGCCGCGCCCTGCAGCCGGAGCACCACCTCCGGCAGCGGCAGCGAGGACGGCAGCAGCACCGGCGGCCGCGCGATCTCCGCGACCCGGACCCGCGCGGCCTCCCGCGTGCCGAGCGTGATCAGCTCCGCCAGCCCGACGACGCCGACCACGTCGTCGACGCCCTCGCCGAGGACGGGGTACCGGGTGTGCCCGCTCGCCGAGACGATGTCGCTCAGCTCGGCGGCGCGCGCGGACGCCTGCACGGTCACCACGTCGACCCGCGGCACCATGACCTCCTCGGCGTCGCGGTCGGAGAAGACCAGGGCCCGCTCCAGCAGGTCGACCTGCCCCGCCGGGAGCTGCTCCCCGGACTCGCCGATGATGTGGCCGAGCTCCTCCAGCGTCGCGCCGTGGTGCAGCTCCTCCACCGGCTCGATGCCGACCGCGCGGACGAGCCGGTTCGCCGACGCGTCGAACAGCCTGATCAGCGGGCCCGCCGCCGCCAGGTACACGAGGGTGGACGCGGCGAGCGCGCGGGCCAGCGGCTCCGCCCGCGCCAGCGCGAAGTTCTTGGGGAACAGCTCGCCGAGCACCATCTGGATCACGGTGGCGAACGCGAAGCCGACCGCCACCGCGACGCCGCCGACGGCCGCGTCCGGCACCCCCGCCGCGCGCAGCGCCGGGGCGAGCAGGTCGGCCAGCGCGGGCTTGGCGATGAACCCGACGACCAGCGCCGTCACCGTGATGCCGAGCTGCGCCCCGGAGAGCATGAACGACAGCCGCCCCATCACCCGCAGCGCCCGCGCCGACGCCCGGTCGCCCTCGGCCGCCCGCTGGGCGAGGACGGGCCGGTCGGCGGTGACGAACGCGAACTCCTGCGCCACGAAGTAGCCGGTCGCGGCCGTCAGCAGGAGCACCGCCAGCAGCCCGAGCGCGCCGTTCACCCGGCCCTCCCTCCGCCGCGCCGCCGTCCGGCGCCCGTCGTCCACGATCTTCCCTACCCCGGCGGGACGCCGTCTCTCCCGATTCCCGGACGGTTATCGACCGCTCTGCGTGGAATGAACCTCTGCATGGAATGAACCCGTGCACGGGCGGAACCGGCCCGCGGGGCGCGAGCCGGGGCCACGAGTGCGAGGGGGGCCGATGCCCAGACCGTTCGCGTCGTCCGCAGACCTGGGCGACAAGACCCCGACGCTGGAGGTCCTGGCCGACGGGGTGTACGCGCTGACCGCCGAGGGGGACCCGAACGTCGGTGCCGTCGAGGGCGAGGACTTCCTGGTCTGCTTCGAGGCGCTCGCCACGCCGGCCGCCGCCCGCGACTGGCTCGCGGTGCTGCGCGAGCACACCGACAAGCCCGTCCGCTACCTGGTGCTGTCGCACTACCACGCCGTCCGCACGCTCGGCGCCAGCGCGTTCGGCGCCCCGGTGGTCATCGCGCACGACCTGACCCGCGCGCTGATCGCCGAGCGCGGCAAGCAGGACTGGGCCTCCGAACTCGGCCGGATGCCCCGGCTGTTCAAGGACCCGGACGGCATCCCCGGCCTCACCTGGCCGTCCGTGACGTTCACCGGCACCCTGACCATCGACCTCGGCGGCGGCCGCGGCGACCTCGACCTCGCCTACTGCGGGCGCGGGCACACCGAGGGCGACATCGTCGCGTGGCTGCCCCGGCACCGGATCCTGTTCGCCGGCGACCTCGTCGAGACGCAGGCGGCGCTCTACACTGGCGACGCCTTCCACCGCGAGTGGGCGGCCGGCACCCTCGACCACGTCGACTCCTTCGGCGCCGAGACCCTCGTCGGCGGGCGCGGCGCCGTCGCGCACGGCCGGGACGCCGCCCGCGCCGCGGTCGCGCAGACCCGCGACTTCCTCGCCGTGATGCTCGACGAGGTCGGCCGGGTCCGGCGGGGCGGCGGCACCCGCAAGGACGCCTTCACCGCGGTCCGCGCCGCCCTCGCGCCCGCCTACGGCCACTGGCCGATCTTCGAGCACTGCCTGCCCTTCGACGTCGCCCGGCTCTGGGACGAGATGGACGGCGTCGAGCGCCCCCGCATCTGGACGCCGGAACGCGACCGCGAGGTCTGGGCGGAGCTGCAGGACTAGCCGGGGCCGTCCGGATCCCGGGACAGCAGGGAGGGAAGTGACGATGACCGGAGAAGCCCGCCCCCGCCCGGTGTTCGACCCGGCCCTCGGCACCGAGGCCCGCGCGCTGCTCGCCGCGGCGCCCGACCGGCTCGTCCCGGCGAGCCTGCCCGCGCCCCCGCCGCCGCGGCTGACCGCGGCCGCGGTCGTGGCGCGGCTGGTGTGGATCCCGGCGTTCGCCGTCTTCTACGGCGTGCTGCCGGGCGGCTGGCTGCGGCTGTGCTTCCTCGACGCGCCCGACGACGGCGAGTTGCTCGGCCGCGCGGGGCGGTGGGGGCGGCTGCCCGTCCTCGCCATGATGCTCACGCCGGCGCTGCAGGTCGTCCTGCTGCTGCTCGGCCAGGTGCAGGCCGCCGCCGTCCTCGCCGGCGTCAGCTTCGCCGGCTGGGTCGCCGGGGCGCTGCGGCACCTGGGGGAGCCGCCCGCCGCCCGCGCCGCCCGCGAGCACCACGGCTCCTATCTGCTGCCCGCCGACTTCGACCGGCCCGCCGCGGGGCTGCTCGTCCGCGCCCAGCGGGCGGTCGACGCCGTCCTCGGGTCGCGGGCGAACGGCGCCGGGCTGCTGGACGACATCAACAACGCGGTCGTCCTGCCGAGGCAGGAATGGGCCATCGCGGACGCCCTCGCCGAGCACACCCGGCTGCGCCGCGAGCGCCGCGCCCAGGAGCCCGGGCGGCTCTCGCCGGGCGTCCGGGCGCTGCTGGAGCCGCAGGACCGCGCCCTGGACCTGTCGGTGCGCTCGGTCACCGGGCGGATCGAGGCGCTGGAGGACTACGCGCGCCGCGCCGCCGAGGCCGACGACGCCTACCACGAGGCGCTGGTGCTGCGCGGCCTGCCGGCGCAGAACGCCCGCTACCGGGACCTGCTCGCCGGCACCGCCGCGGACGAGCTGGCGTCGGCGGAGGTCCGCGGCATGGCCGCGGACGCCCGGCGCGCCGAGCGGGCGCTGCGCGCGGACGGCCCCGGCGCGGTGCGCGCCGGCCGCGGCCCGGTCCCGCCCGCCGGGGGCGCCGGGGTCAGTTCTCCGCGAGCACGATGACGCGGTCGTCGGCGGCCAGGGTGAGCGGGGCCGTCTTGTCCGGGTTGAGCACCACGCCGTAGCCGGGCGGCTCGTGGAACCGCGCGGTCAGCCGGTAGCCGAGCGCGACCTCGCCGCGCCGCCGCGCCGACTCGATCAGCGTCGCGAAGTCGGCCGCCGCGCCCGGCACCAGGTAGTCGCAGGCGGGCTTGAGGTAGATCTCCGAGCCGGCCGGGTCGAGCAGGTCGACGAACACGTCGTACAGGTGCCGGTTCTCGCTCAGCTGGGTCAGCATCAGGCTTATCAGCTTCTCGCTGACCACGAAGTCGTCGGCCTTCGTGACCTGCGCGATCTCGCGGTTGGCGTCGTCGTTGATCTCGCTGACGATCGCGAACGGGTCGCCGCCGGGGGTGCCGGGGTCGCCCAGGGCGTCCTCCATGTCGCGCAGGTGCAGCAGGGTGACGAGGGTGCGGGCGTCGGCGGTGTCGGGGTCGTGGCCCGCGTCCGACAGCACGATGACCTTCTGGTACCCGCCGACGTCGAGGGACTCCAGCGACGGGCGCTCGGTCGGCTCGGCCCGGACGAAGCCGACCTTGAGGTTGGCGGGCTCGGCCAGCTGCCCGGTCGGGTCCTCGCGCGGCGCCGCGACGACCAGCTCCGAACCGGGCGCGAGGAACTCGTCCAGCAGCTCGATGATCTTCGGGGCGCGGTGGTTCCAGCCGAGCATCAGCGTCCGCTCGGGCACCGGGTCCCGCGCGACGGCCGTGCTGATCGCCTCCTCCCGGACCGGCGGCGGCGGGCCGCCGGCGAGCCTGATCAGCAAGTCGTCCTCGGCCAGCACGATGACCTCGTCGTCGGCGCGGATCACGGTGTCCATCGGCGGGTTGAGCAGCACGGTCCCGTCGGCGCGCCGCAGCCCGGCGGGGACGCCGAGGTCGTAGGCCGACAGCGACTCCCCGAACGGGACGCCGGCGAGGGCCGGCTCGGGCCGCATGTAGAACTCGTGGCCGGCGAAGTCCAGCAGCTCGGTGCAGACCTGGGACAGGCCGGACTGGCGGTGCGACTGCACGATGAGCCGGATCGCGACGTCGTCGGCGTCGATGACGTGCGCGCGCTCGCCGCCGGCGAGCCGGGCGGCCGGCAGGTTCGCCGAGTCGTGCACGGCGGCGACGACGTGCGGGCGGTGCCGCCCCCAGGTGCGGGCGCCGAGCGTCAGCAGCACCTTGATGACGCGGGTGTCGGCGTCCGCGACCTCCGGGGTGACGATGAGGATGGACCGCGCGGTGCCGGGGCTGACCAGCTCCACGTCGGCGACCTTCAGCGGGTTGCCGGTGCGGCACACGATCCGGGTGCGGCCGAGGTCGCCGACCCGGGCGCGGATCGCGTCCTCCATCTCGACCTTGTCGCGGTCGGCGAGGATCGCCACGCACGACCTGCGCTTGCTCTGGTTGGCCTCGACCAGCTCGGCGACGATGGTGAAGACCTGCTCGGACCAGCCGAGCAGCACGGTGTGGTCGTGCTCGACGATCCGCGACCGGCCTTTGCGCAGCTCGCCGATCTTGGCTTCGAGGCCGGTGGTGAGGACGCCGATGAGCGAGCTGACGATGAAGATGCCGCCGACGGTGGAGGTCAGCATCAGCGCCAGGAACGGGCCCGTGCCGGTGTCGTCGCCCATGGTGCCGGGGTCGAGCGTGCGCAGCAGGCTGCGCCACACCATGCCGGGCCAGTCGCCGTTCTCGTCGGTGTCGCGCGGCGCGATGACGACCGCCGCGGTCGCCACCACGAGCACCAGCGCCACCGAGGCCAGTCCGAGCCAGCCGATGAGCGCCGGCGTCCCCTTCGACATCGTCCGGTCGAACCAGTAGCGGATGCGCTCCCGTCGCGTCACAGGTGCCAACCGGTACGCCCCCTATCGGCCGCCGGCCGTCGCCCGCCGGCAGCCTATTGCGATGTCTTGTGCTATTACCGGCATTATCCCCTAATAGCGTTTTGCCCGGTGCGCAACCAAGGGGCCGAGGTGGTGAGAATTCCACCCCGGCCCCTGCGTGCCGTGCCGGAACGCCGCCGGCGCGCGGTCCGCTAGTGCGCGGCCTCGTACTGCTCGATCACATTGGCGGGGATACGGCCCCGCTCATTGACCTTGATGCCGTGGTTCTTCGCCCACTCGCGAATCTCGGCGGAGCGTTCGCGGCTGCCCGCGGTACGCGACCCGCGGCCGGCGCGGCCCGTGGTCTTGCGCGCCTTGCGGGCGCTGGCCACGAACGGCTCCAGGCCGTTGCGCAGCTTGGCGGCGTTCTTCTTGCTCAGGTCGATCTCATAAGACGTCCCATCGAGGGAAAAGCTGACGGTCTCGTCAGCCTCTCCACCGTCGATGTCGTCGACGAGAAGGACTTCGACCTTCTGTGCCATGCGGGGACTCCCTCTAGCTATGCGTCCGGCTTCGCGTCCGGATGTGCCTCGATGAATGCAGCATAGACCTCATCCGATATCTTGCCACGTTCGGAGACTTCGATGTCCTGACGCAATGCCCACTCGCGGACATCGCCGTTCGTGTAGCCCTTGATCTTCGCGGTGCGGGACTTGCGGCCCTTCCCGGCGGGCTTCACCTCCGCGGCGTTCTCGATGAAGGGCGCGAGGGCGTCCAGCATCTCGTTCAGCCGCTTGTAGTTGTCATCGCTCAGGTCGATCGTGAACGTCCGACCCAAGACTTCGAAGTCTCGCTTTACGACATCGCTCCCTTCGGAGCCGTCGATGTCGTCCACGCGAATGACCTTCTCGGCCATGTGCTCTGTGTCTTCCTTCCCCTCGCCGCGCGGCGCCCCTCGCCTGCGCGGCGACCCCGACCGTAGCGGATTCGGGCCCCCGCCATGGATGGGACACGGGGAGGAGGACGACGGAAGCGCGGCGGGCGGGGGC
>NZ_VCKZ01000571.1 GCF_005889745.1 Actinomadura geliboluensis | reverse complement strand
GGGCGGGGGCGGGAGCCGCGCCGGCGCCTGCGAGCACCTGGGAGCACACGGCACTCGACGCCGGACGCGCAGCGCGATGGTAACCAGGCCCTTCGCGCCCGGGAAGGCCCGGATCGGCCGACCTGCGGGAACCCGGAGAATCAGGCAGGCATTGCAAAAGCGGACACTCCGCCGGACGTCCGAAAAGCCCGCCGGACAGCCCCGCCCGCGCGCCGCCGCGGCCTAGACTGCGCGGCATGGACCTCAGCGACGCCACACGCATGATCCTGTCCGAGTCGGCGGCGCACCCGGAGCTGCTCCGGGTGACCCGGGAGGCGCACGACCGGCTGGCCCGCGGAGTCGGCGTCCCGCACACGGACCTCAGCTGGATGCTCCGGGAGGCCGCCCGCAAGAACGTCTACCCCGCTCTGCGCACCCGCTACGGCGTCGCCGCCTTCGACGAGATGGTCGTCGTCCTGTGCCGGGAGATCGACCACCAGGCCCCGGTCCCCGCCCGAACGCGCTGACGGCGCCCGAAATGCGCCGACAGCGCACGGATACGGGGAGCGTGCCCGAACCGCTGACGGCGCCCCGCGCCGCGCCTAGACTCCTCTCGGGCGCGACGCGTACCTTCGGCCGGAGGACGCGTACTTCGGCCTGAGGCGGGACAGTGCGCATCAAGGGCGGCGGAGCACCGGACGCGGAACAGCCGTGGAACGAGATCGTCCCCGGGCTGTGGATGGGCGGGCACTTCTACACGGAGTCCTCCGGCGAGCGCGCGCCCGCGGTCGTCGCGGACGAGTTCGACGTCGTCATCAGCATGTACCGCAAGGACGGCCACGGCCCGCCCGCCGACGTGGAGCACCACTACGAGGCCCTGCCGGACAGGCCGCTGACCGCCGTGCAACTGGAGGCGGTGTCGCGCCTCGCCGAGGTGGCGGTGGCGGCGGTGCGGCGCGGCCGGCGGGTGCTCGTCCGGTGCCACTCCGGCTACAACCGGTCCGGGCTCGTCGTCGCGCAGACCCTCATCGAGATGGGCTACCCGGCGGACGACGCCATCTTCCTCGTCCGGTACCGCAGGTCGAAGTGGGCGCTCAGCAACCAGACCTTCGTCGACTACCTGACGACCGGGCTGGACGTGGCGCGGCTCCTGACCGGCCTCGGCAGCCTCACCGAGGACGGCGACCTCACCTAGACCTGGCCGCACCCGGCAGCGCCGGCGGCGGTCAGCGGCCGGCGGCGGCACCGCGGAACGTCCGCCGGTAGGCCGACGGCGACGTCTTCATCGCCCGGACGAAATGGTGCCGGAACGTCGCCGGGCTCTCGAACCCGACGGCCGCGCCGATCTCCTCGATCGGCGCCGTGCCCTCCTCCAGCAGCGGCAGCGCGGCCAGGACCCGCTGGCCGATGACCCACCGCAGCGGGCTCGTCCCCGTCCGCCTGCCGAAATGCCGGACGAACGTGCGCGGCGCGAGGCACGCCACCCGCGCCATCCCCGCGACCGTGACGGGCTCGGCGAGGTGCGCCAGCGCCCAGGCCATCGCGCGCGCGACCGGGTCGTCCTCCGCGGGCGGGTGCACGGCGGCCTCCACGAACTGCGCCTGCCCGCCCTCCCGGTGCGGCGGGACGACCAGCCGCCGCGCGACCATGTTGGCGATGCGGGCGCCGTGGTCCTTGCGGACGAGGTGCAGGCACAGGTCGAGCCCGGCGGCGCTGCCCGCGCCGGTGAGCACGTCGTCGCCGTCCACGTAGAGGACGTCCGGGGTCACGCGGACGCGCGGGTGGCGGCGGCGGAGCAGGTCCGCGTACTGCCAGTGGGTGGTGGCCTCGCGCCCGTCCAGCAGGCCGGCGGCGGCGAGCGCGAACGCGCCCGAGCAGATGGACACGACGCGGGCGCCGCGCGCGTGCGCCGCGCGCAGCGCCGCGACCACCTCGGGCGGCGGGTCCCGCCGGACGTCGGGGACGGCCACGACCATCACGGTGTCCGCGGCCGCGAACGCGTCGAGCCCGTGCTCGGCGGTCATCGTGAAGCCGCCGACCACGCGCATCGGGCCGGGGCCGTACGCGCAGACCCGCAGGTCGTACCAGGGCACGTCCAGTTCGGGCCGGTGCAGCCCGAACACCTCGACGACCGCGCCGAGTTCGAACGGCGTCATCCCGTCGAACGCCAGCACCGAGACGGTGTGCCGGCGTGCCGGGGGAGCGGTGCGCATGGCCGGATCTTAGCGGTGGCGGACGTTCCCGCCACTCCCGGGCCGGTGCCGCGGCCCCCGAGGATCGAACCACCCGCACCGGACGAGGAGCCCCCCGATGACCGACACGCCCACCGACACGCCCACCGACATCTCCGCCGACACGCCCGCCGACACCGCTCACCCCGCCGACGCCGTCTCCGCCGTCACGGCGGTGCCCGCGGGCACCGCCGAGGAGGCGCGGCGGCACTTCGCCGCCCGGCTGGCCTTCGAGACCGATGTGTCGGACGTCGCCGCCGACCTGGCGGCGCGCGTGGCCGGGATCGTCGTCGTCGACACGCGCAGCGCCGAGAGTTGGGCGCAGGGCCACATCCCCGGCGCCGTCCATCTGCCCACCGCCGAGATCGCCGAGCGCGCCGACGCCCTGATCCCCCGGGACGCGACCGTCGTCGTCCACTGCTGGGGGCCCGGCTGCAACGGCGCGCAGAAGGCGGCTCTGGAGTTCGCGAAGCTCGGCCGCCCGGTCAAGGAGATGATCGGCGGGTTCGAGTACTGGGCGCGAGAAGGGTTCCCCGTGGCGCGCGGCGGCGCCGTGACGCGCCGGTCCCCCGACCCGCTGACGGCCCCCGCCTCGGGCGTCGCCTGCGCCTGTTGAGGCGGAGTCGGCGCATGTTCCGGCGGGGACGGGGCATAAGGATGTCCTTCGGCGACGTTAGACTCTACGAATCACTCTTCGACGCCCCCGGCGTCAGGCTCGTCCTTGCAGGCCGCCACATCGCGGTGCCTCCCGAGACGTGCCCCCCTCTCGGAAGGTAATGCGTGACCACAGCTGCCGCTGCACAGAACCCGACCATGCCCGCCACCGCGGACGAGGAGCGGGTTCCCACCTTCGCCGAGCTCGGCATCCCGCCGGTGCTGGTGAGCTCCCTGGAGCGCCAGGGCATCGAGGCGCCCTTCCCGATCCAGGCCGCCGCGATCCCCGACATCATGGCCGGACACGACGTCCTCGGCCGCGGCAAGACCGGTTCCGGCAAGACCCTGGCCTTCGGCCTGCCGCTCCTGTCCCGCCTCTCCGGCCGCAAGGCCGCCCCGAAGCGCCCGCTGGCGCTGATCCTCGTGCCGACCCGCGAGCTGGCCCAGCAGGTCCAGAACAACCTGGAGCCGCTCGGCCGCGGCCTCGGGCTGCGCTTCAAGACCGTCATCGGCCAGACGTCCATGTTCAAGCAGATCGACGCGCTGCGCCGCGGCGTCGAGGTCCTCGTCGCCACGCCCGGCCGGCTGAAGGACCTGATGCGGCAGGGCGCCTGCGACCTGTCCGACATCGAGATCGCCGTGCTGGACGAGGCCGACCACATGGCCGACATGGGCTTCCTGCCCGACGTCACCGACATCCTGGACGCCGCCAAGCGCGACGGCCAGCGCCTGCTCTTCTCCGCCACCCTCGACAAGGACGTGGACGTCCTGGTCAAGCGGTACCTGCACGACCCGGTCACGCACGCGATCGGCCCGGTGGACGAGTCCGTCGACACGATGGACCACCACCTCCTGCTCGTGGCGCCGAAGGAGAAGGGCGCCATCACCGCCGAGATCGCCAACCGCGAGGGCCGGACGATCCTGTTCGCCCGCACCAAGCACGGCGTCGACCGGCTCGCCAAGCAGCTCGTCCAGGTCGGCGTCCGCGCGGCGGGCCTGCACGGCGGCAAGAGCCAGGGGCTGCGCACCCGCACGCTCGCCGAGTTCCGCGAGGGCTCCATCAGCGTGCTGGTCGCCACCGACGTCGCCGCCCGCGGCATCCACGTCGACGACGTGTCGCTGGTCATGCACGTCGACCCGCCGGCCGACCACAAGGACTACATGCACCGCGCCGGGCGCACCGCCCGCGCCGGGGAGCGCGGCACCGTCGTCACGCTCGTCCTGCCGCACCAGGTGCGCTCCACGTCGGCGATGACGCGCCGGGCCGGCATCAACGCGCCCCGCGTCCGGGTGGCGAGCGGCGACGCCGAGCTGGTGAAGCTGACCGGCGCCCGGCAGCCGTCCGGCATCCCGATCGAGGAGCCGATCATCCCCGAGCGTCCGCGCCGCGAGGGCGGCCGTGGCCGGCAGGGCGGCGGCGGGCGCCGCCGGGGTCCGCGCTCCTTCGACCGCCAGGACGGCGGGCGCCGCCGCGAGGGCGAGCCCGGCCGCGGGGAGCACCGCACCTACTCCGGCGGCGACCGTCGGGGCGGCGGCCCGCGCACGGGCGGCGGCTCGCACGGCAACCGCCGCGGCGGTCCCCACAGCGGCGGCGGCGAGCGCCGCGCGGCCCGCTACAACTGACCGACGCCCCTCCAGGGCGACGCATCCGAGAAGCCCCGTCCGGCACCTGCCGGGCGGGGCTTCTCGCGTCCTGCCGTGCGGGACGCCGCCACCGGCCGCCTCTCAGTGAACCCGGCGGCCGTCACCGGCGTCGTAGGTCGCGACGGGAGCGGCGCGCGGAGGAGGGATCCGGAGGGTGACGTACTCGCGGGGGCCGGGACGTCCAGGGG
>NZ_VCKZ01000570.1 GCF_005889745.1 Actinomadura geliboluensis | reverse complement strand
GGGGGCGGGTTGAGCCATGCTACCTATCTTTGCCTCAGGGCCCCCTTAAAGAGATCACCGCAATGAATGGTCTTCATCTCAGCCTTGAGTAGTACGACCCTGATGCGGTATCCGGACTTTCGGGGGAGGGCCCTCGGGGACGCCGGGCGGATGCCCTGCGTGCTCCCCCATGCGCGTGGAGCCTATGGAGTTGATCAGGAGTCAGCATAAGAGGCCCTGGGTAGGTCACGAGCGCCCCCCGCGACACGAACAGGGGGATGAATGGCCAAGTACCGGGGCATTCCCGGCATTGCACTGGTGACCGCCGCCGGAGTGGCCGCATCCGGACTGGTGTCCCTCCACGGAATGACCGGGCACGGGCGCCCGGTGGCCGCCGCGCCCCGCGCCGCCATCGGCACGTCGGTCGGCACGGCTCCGATCCCGCCTGCGGGGACGCTCTCGTCCCCGCCCTCCGCGCCGCCCCTGACATGGGCGCGCTGCACCGGGCTGCCCGCCCCGCCGCCCGGCGGGGCGCCCCGGCCCGCCGGGATCCGCTGCGCGACGCTCCGGGTGCCGCTCGACTACGCGCGACCGTCCGGCGCGACCATCGGCCTCGCCCTGGTCAAGGTGCCGGCGACCGACCGGCGGCGCCGCATCGGCTCGCTGCTGTTCAACTTCGGCGGCCCCGGCGGCGCCGGCGTCGACACCCTCGTCCAGGCCGCGGGGGAGTACGCCGCGCTCCGCGCCCGGTACGACCTGGTCGGCTTCGACCCGCGCGGCGTCGGGCGCAGCGCCCCCGTCCGGTGCGCGGACGACCGGCGCCTGGACCGGCTCGCCGCCCTGGACGACACCCCCGACACGGCCGCCGAGGAGACCGCGTACATCGACGCCCGCGCCGCCTTCGTCAAGGGATGCGCGACCCGCTCCGGCGCCTTGCTGCCCCACGTCGGCACCAAGGACGCCGCCCGCGACATGGAGGCGATCCGCGTCGCGCTCGGCGACCCGAAACTGCACTACTTCGGCGTCTCCTACGGCACCTGGCTCGGCGCCGCCTACGCCCACCAGTTCCCCGGCGGCGTCGGGCGGGCCGTCCTGGACGGCGCCGTCGACACCGGGATCGGCGCCGCCGACCTGGCCCTCCAGCAGGCCGGCGCGTTCCAGCGCGCCCTCGGCGGCTTCGCCGCCGCCTGCGCCCGCCTCGGCCGCACGTCGTGCCCGCTCGGCGCCGACGGCCCGGCGGTCGCCGCGTCCGTCGGGCGGATCCTCGCCGGGCTCGACCGGAGACCGCTCGCGACGTCGTCCGGCCGCAAGCTCACCCAGAGCCTCGGCGCGACCGGCGTCGCCGCCGCGCTGTACTCCCGGGACGCCTGGCCCTACCTCGCCCAGGGCCTCGTGGACGCGGTGAAGCGCCGCGACGGCTCGCTGCTGCTGATGCTCGCCGACGTCCAGAACGGCCGGTCCGGCGACGGCACCTACAGCAACCTGTCCGCCGCCAACACCGCCATCACCTGCGCCGACACGACCGAACGCCACACTCCCGCGGACGTGCGGCGGCTGCTGCCGAAGTTCCGCGACGCCTCGCCGGTCTTCGGCCCCTCGATGGCGTGGGGGCTGCTCCAGTGCACGGGCTGGCCGGTCCCGGGCGACGGGTCGGCGCGGGAGGTGTCGGCCGCGTCCGCCGCGCCGATCCTCGTCGTCGGCAACACCGGCGACCCTGCCACCCCGTACGCGTGGGCGCCCGCGCTCACGCGCGCCCTCGGCGGCCGGGCTGTGCTCCTCACCCTCAAGGGGGAGGGGCACGGCGCCTACGACACCGGCGACCCCTGCGTCCGCGCCGCCGTCCACGCCTACCTCCTGGACGGCCGGACACCGGCCCCCGGCACGACCTGCGGCTAGACGACCTGCTCGACCTTCTTCGGCTCGCGGAGCGCCTCGCCGACCGTGCAGTACCGCTCGTGGACGCGCGCCGCCACGGCCTTCAGCACGTCCTCGGCCTTGGCGTCGCCCTCGGGCAGCTCCACGTCGTAGGTCACCGTGATCGTGCCCAGCGTGCTCGTCGCGACCTTGTCCGCCTGGACGGTCGCGGCGAGCCGCGCCATCCGGTGCCCGCGCTGCGCGGTCAGCGGCTCGACCGTGACCAGCTCGCAGCCGCCGAGCGCCGCCAGCAGCAGCTCGACCGGCGTGAACACGCCCGCGGCGTCGCCGTCGCCGATCGCGACCTCCGCGCCCCGCGCGTTCACCGCCCGGAAGCCGTCCTCGGTGCGCTCCACCCTGACCTCGGCCATGGGATCCCCTTTGATCGTCCGATACCCGCCAGGTGAACACGGCGTCCCGGCGCGTTCTTCCCGACGACGTTTCCCGGAAGACCACGGGGTATCCGGGGTGGAGGCGGCGCCGGGACCGGGCCGCCGCAGGCCACGGCATCATCGATTCGGGGGACCGATGGGGCACATCAAGACACGTGACGGCACGGAGATCTACTACAAGGACTGGGGCCGGGGGCGGCCGGTCCTCTTCATCCACGGCTGGCCGCTGAACGCCGACGCGTGGGACGACCACATGAAGGCGGTCGCCGACGCCGGCTTCCGCGCCATCGCGCACGACCGCCGCGGCCACGGCCGCTCGTCCCAGCCCTGGGACGGCTACGACTTCGACACCTTCGCCGACGACCTCAACGACCTGATCGACGCGCTCGGCGTCTGGGACGTCGTCCTCGTGGCGCACTCGATGGGCGGCGGGGAACTGGCCCGCTACATCGGCCGGCACGGCACGAGCCGCGTGTCCAAGGCCGTGCTGCTGTCGGCGATCCCGCCGCTGATGATGCAGACCGGCACCAATCCCGAGGGGGTGCCCGCCCAGGTCTTCGAGGACATCAAGAAGGGCATCCTGAACGAGCGGTCGCAGTTCTGGATGGACACGTCCGAGAGCTTCTTCTCCGCCAACAGGCCGGGCACGAAGGCCACCCAGGGCAACCGGAACGCGTTCTGGTTCATGGCCATGCAGGAGAGCGTGAAGGCCGGCGTCGACTGCGTCACGGCGTTCGCCGAGACCGACTTCACCGAGGACCTGCGCCGGTTCGACGTCCCGACGCTGATCATCCACGGCGACGACGACCAGATCGTCCCGATCGACGCCACCGCCCGCAAGTCCGTCGAGATCATCCCCGACGCCGACCTGAAGGTGTACGAGGGCGGCTCGCACGGCCTCGCGATGGTGCCGGGCGACAAGGAGCGCTTCACCCGCGACCTCCTCGAGTTCCTGCGCGCCTGACCGCCGCCGGCTCGGGGCCGCGTTCAGGCCCCGAGCCGCTCCCGCTCCTCGGCGACGATCTGCCGGGCGAGGTCCTGCTGGGAGATGTCGAGCGCCTCCGGGGTCTGCTCCGCCAGGTCGCTGCGGCGCGCGTACTCGTCGAACAGCCGGGCCTTGTGCGCCAGGATCTGGAGCATCCGCTCGTCCACGCCGCCGGGCGTCAGCAGCCGGTGCACCTGCACCGTCCGCACCTGCCCCATCCGGTGCGCACGGGCGATCGCCTGCGTCTCGATCGTCGGCTTCACCTGCGGCTCGCAGATGATCACCACGGACGCGGCCTGCAGGTTGAGCCCGACCCCGCCCGCCTCGATCTGGGCCAGCAGGACGGCGTGCCCCGGCTCGGCGGTGAACGCGTCCACGATCTCCTGCCGCCGCGCCGGGGGAGTGTCGCCCCTGATCGGCCCGCGCGCCGCCGCGCCGAGCGCGTCCCGCACCGCGTCCAAGACGTCACGGAAGTAGGAGAACACCACGACCTTCAGCTCGTTCTCGGCGGCCTCCGCCACCAGTTCGGTGAGCCGGTCCAGCTTCGCCGACTTGTCCCGGACGGCGTAGGCGGCGCGGCGCATCGCCATGAAGTTGCCGTCGAGCACCGCGGCCCGGTAGGCGTCCTCGTCCGCCGCGCTGAACTCCTCCCACTCGTCCACGCGCACCACCTCGGGCAGTTCGACGAGCACGTCCCGCTGGTTGCGGCGCAGGTAGACCGGCGCGACCGCCGACCGGAACGCGCGCGCCCCGAGCGCCGCGTCGCTCGACCGGATCTCCCCGGCCAGCTCGGGCCGCAGATGCGCGACCAGGCTGCGGAACTCCTCCACCCGGTTCTCCATCGGGGTGCCGGTGAGGAAGAGGACGCGCTCGGTCCGCGCGCACCAGGCGGCCACGGCCCGCGCCCGCCGGGTCTCGTGGTTCTTGGCGTAGTGGGCCTCGTCCACCACGAACATGCCGAGCCGGACCCCGTCCGGGACGTCGAGGCCGTGGAGCGTCGCGAGCGTCGTCACCGCGATGCCGCCGCCCGCGACCCACGCCTCCAGCGCCGCCGCCCGCCCGCCGCCGTACAGCGGATGCGCGGCGAGCGCGCTGCGCCGCTCGATCTCCCGCACCCAGTTGATCAGGACGCTCGCGGGGCAGGCCACCAGGAAGTGCGTCGCGCCCTCCGCCCGCAGGTGCGCGATCGCGGCGATCGCCTGGACCGTCTTCCCGAGCCCCATCTCGTCGCCGAGGATCACCCGCCGCTGCGCGAGCGCGAACCGCGCCCCGAAGGACTGGTACCCCCGCAGCGAAACCCGCCGGTGGGCGTCGTCGAGCGGCTGCTGGTTGCGCGGCGCGGTGCCCGCCGGTGTCATGGTCGCCACGGGGTGCGGTGGACCCGAACCGCGACCACCGACCCGGCCCGGGCCAAGGCCGGTGAGGGACTGTGCGACAGCGCCCTGCACGCCTGCGGTGTTCGTCGGAC
>NZ_VCKZ01000085.1 GCF_005889745.1 Actinomadura geliboluensis | reverse complement strand
CCACCGGCCCTCTGAGCGGCGACCCGAACACCACCGGCCCCCTGGCCGACCCGAACACCACCGGCCCACAGGCCGCCGAACCGCGCACCACCGGCCCGCAGACCGTCACCACGGCCACCGGGCCCCAGACCACCGGCCCGCAGACCGCTCCCGCCGGTGCACCCGCCCCGTCGCGTCCCCCGGGCGAACCAGCTCCGCCCGGCGGTCTCGCGGCGACGGGCGGCGGGGATTCCGCGACGAGCCACCCGGAGGACCAGCCACCCGTGACCGACAGCACCACCCCGTCCGGCCTGCCCGTCCGGGTCCCGCAGGCGAACCTCGCGGCGCCGCTGCGCACCGACGAGCCCGTCGTCGCGCAGGAGCCGGACGAGCCGGACGTCCCCGGCCGCTCCCCCGAGGAGATCCAGCGAATCATGGGTTCCTACCAGCGCGGCACCCGCCTTGCGAGGACGGCGGTCGAATCCCGCGGCAACGAAGCAGTGGAAGGCGAGGACGAGCAGTGAAGCAGAAGGCAGGTTCGCCGTCCGATCTGGGCTGGCTGCTGGACGACTTGGTCCACCGCGTGCCGCACGCCCACAACGCGGTCGTCCTGTCCGCGGACGGCCTCCTGATGGCCTCATCGGAGGGGATGGGCCAGGACGACGGCGAGCACCTGGCCGCGGTGGCCGCCGGCATCCAGAGCCTGGCCAAGGGCGCCGGGACGCGGTTCGGCGGCGGCCCCGTCCGGCAGACGATCATCGAGATGCAGACCAAGTTCATGCTGGTGACGGTGGCGGGCAAGGGCGCCTGCCTCGCGGTGCTGGCCGACGAGGACGCCGACGTCGGCCTCATCGCCTACGAGATGGCGATGCTCGTCACGAGCATGGGCCACCACCTGACCTCCCCGTCCCGTGCCGAGAGCGCCGCGGAGGGCCGCCCGACATGATGCCGCCCGAGGACCCCTCCCCCGAGTTCTGGTCGGAGGATCCGGCGCGTCCCCCGGAGACGGAGGCCGAGCGCTGGCTCGACGAGCACGCCGGCCCGATGGTCCGCCCGTACGTGATGACGAGCGGCCGCATCGAGCCGACCCGCGGCAAGTTCGACCTCATCACGCTGGTGGTCGCCTCCGGCCCCGAGCCGGACACCGCGATCGGGCTCGGCCCCGAGCACCTGGCGATCCTCCGGCTCTGCCAGAACGTCATCTCCGTCGCCGAACTCACCGGCCATCTCAACCTGCCCGTCGCGACCGTGCGGGTGATGCTCGGCGACCTCCTCGACAAGGGGTTCGTCTCCATGCAGGAACCCGAACCGGAGGCGGACATGCACGACATCAGGCTCTACAAGGCGGTGATCGATGGTCTCCGGGCCCTCTAGGGGCATGCGCGCCCGCCGGCTCCCCACCGCGGTCAAGATCGTGATCGCGGGCGGTTTCGGCGTCGGCAAGACCACCATGGTCGGCACGGTCTCCGAGACGCAGCCGCTGCGCACCGAGGAACTCCTGACCGACCAGAGCATCGGCGTGGACGACGTGTCCGGGGTGGAGCGCAAGAGCACCACCACGGTCGCGATGGACTTCGGCCGCATCACGATGCGGAACGAGTACGTCCTCTACCTGTTCGGCACCCCCGGCCAGGAGCGCTTCTGGTTCATGTGGGACGAGGTCGTCCTCGGCGCGCTCGGCGCCGTGGTCCTCGCCGACACCCGCCGGCTGTCGGACTGCTTCCCGTCGGTCGACTACTTCGAGCGGCGCGGCACGCCGTTCATCGTCGCCGTCAACTGCTTCGAGGGCGCGCAGCGCTACGACCTGGCGGAGATCCAGATGGCCCTGAACCTGGGCCCCAAGGTCCCCGTCATGCTCTGCGACGCCCGCAGCATCGACTCCTGCAAGGAGGTCCTCATCGACCTCGTCCTGCACGCGATGAAGGCCCGCGGGGTCACCGAGGAGCCCGAACCGCAGAACGTCTAGCCGCAGCCGGGGCCGGCGAGCAGCGGGAGGCCGCGCTCGCCGGCCCCTGCCGCGTCCGGGCCGCCGGTCAGGGCGGCGGCGAAGGCGCGGAGGGTCGCGGTGGTGCGCTCCCGCCGCCAGACGAGCGTGAGCGCCGAGCGGGGCAGCCCGGTGACCGGGACGAAGGCGATGTCTCCGCGCGCCTGGACGCGGGCGGTCGGGACGCACAGCAGCATCGCCCCGCGCCCCACGGCGACCAGCGCGAGCGCCTCCTGGATCGTGGTGACGGCCGGGCCGGACGGGATCAGCCGCCCGCCGGGCGTCACCCCCGGCGACTGCGCCTCCCGCCAGTAGCGCGGCGCCGGGCCGGCGATCCTGACCAGCGGGTGCCCGGCGAGCTGCTCGGCGTCCACCGACGGGCGGTCCGCGAGCGGGTGGCCGGCCGCGACGGCGAGGCTCAGCGGCGCCTCGTTGAAGACCGGGCCGGTGGCGAGGCCGCGCTCCCGCACCGGCGCCAGCACGATCGCGGCGTCCAGGTCTCCGTCCCGGACGGCGCCGAACGGGTCCGCGAGCGGCACCTCGACGGTGTGCACCTCGGAGCCGGGGTGGGCGCGCTCGAACGCGGCGACGAAGCCCATCAGCTCCTCGTCCAGCACGCCGAGGAAGCCGACCCTCAGCACGCCGCCGACTCCGCGCGCGGCGGCCCTGGCCCGGTCGACGGCACCGAGGACGGCCGCGTACGCGGGTTCCAGCTCGTCCCGCAGGCTCGCGCCGAGCGGGGTCAGCCGCACCCGGCGGCTGGTGCGCTCGACGAGCCGGGCCCCGACCCGCTGCTCCAGCGCGCGCAGCAGCTGGCTGACGCGGCTCTGGGAGAGGTAGAGGCGTTCGGCGGTGCGGCCGAAGTGCAGCTCCTCGCTGAGGACGAGGAAGCATTCCAGCTCCCGGGCCTCGATCTCGGGCACCGCGCTCCTCCGGGTCGGTGATCGATCAGTCTCGCTCATACAAGGTTGCGAACTTCGCCGTTGTTCCCGGCGCGCCCGCGCAGCAGGGTCGTGAGCATGACGTACGCTCCCCTTCCCGCGCCCCGGCGCGGCCGGCCCGCGGTCGTCGCGGTCGCCGCGACGACGTTCCTCGTCGTCACCAGCGAGATGCTGCCGGTCGGGCTGCTCACCTCGATCGGCCCGGACCTCGGGGTGTCCGCCGGCACGGCCGGGCTGGCGATGACCGTGCCCGGCCTCGTGGCCGCGCTGTCCGCCCTCGTGCTTCCCGCCGCGACCGCCCGATACGACCGGCGGACGGTGCTGGCCGTCCTGGCGGGCCTGCTGGCCGCCGCCGACCTGGCCTCGGCCGCCGCGCCCAACCTGGAGGTGCTGCTGGTCGCGCGGATCCTGGTCGGCGTCGCGATCGGCGGCGTGTGGGCGATCGCGGGCGGGCTGGCGGTCCGGCTGGTGCCGGCCCGCTCGGTCGGCACCGCCACCTCGGTCATCTTCGGCGGGATCGCGGTGGCGTCGGTGGTGGGCGTCCCCGCCGGCACACTCCTCGGCGACCTGGCCGGCTGGCGGGCCGCGTTCGCCGCGGCGGGGCTGTCCGCGGCCGCCGCCTGCGCGGCCCTGGCCGTGCTGCTGCCACCGCTGCCCGGCACCGGCCCTGCGGGTCTGCGGCGGCTGCCGGGGCTCCTGCGCGTGCCCGCCGTGCGGGCCGGGCTGCTGGTCACGATGCTGCTCGTCACCGGGCACTTCGCGGCGTACACCTACGTGCGTCCCGTCCTGGAGCGGGTGTCGGGCGTGGACGCCGGCCTGATCAGCACCCTGCTGCTCGGCTACGGCATCGCGGGCGTCGCCGGGAACTTCGCCGCCGGGACGGCCTCAGCGCGCGACCCGCGCCGCACCCTGATCACGCTCACCGCGCTGCTCGCACCCGCCGCCCTCCTGATCCCCGTCGCAGGCCGGAACCCGCTCCCGGCAGTGGCGCTGCTGATGCTGTGGGGCATCGCCTACGGCGGCGTCTCGGTCACCCTGCAGAACTGGCTGCTGCGGGCCGCCCCCGACGCACCCGAACCCGTGTCGGCGCTGTTCGTCGCCGCGTTCAACATCGCCATCTCGCTGGGAGCGCTGACCGGCGGACGCGTCGCCGACACCGCGGGAGAGGAAGGCGTCATGTGGCTGGGCGGCGCGCTCGCCGCGCTCGCCCTGGCCACCGCGATGACACTCGGGCATCGCGGTGGCGGCGAGGTACGCACCCGCCCGGCGGAACCGGCCGACGGAGGTCAGCCGGTGCGGGAGACGACGTAGTCGCAGAGGTTGGTGAACGCCTCCCGGGCCGGGACGTCCGGGAGGGTGAGGAGCTCGGTGCGCGCGTCCTCGGCCCACCGGCGCAGGTCGGCGCGGGCGCGGTCCATCGCGGGGTGGGCGCGCAGGAGGGCGAGCGCCTCGGCGTGCAGCGCGTCGTCGGTGAGGTCCTGGACGAGCAGCTCGCGGAGGCGGGCGTCGTCCGGGCCGGAGCCGACGCCGGCGAGCACGTGGTGCATCGGCAGCGTCCGGATGCCCTCGCGGAGGTCGGTGCCGGGGGTCTTGCCCGACTCCTCGGTCTCGGAGTCGATGTCGAGGATGTCGTCGGACAGCTGGAACGCGATGCCGATCTTCTCGCAGGCGGAGGTGACCGTGTCGACGACGTGCGCCGGGGCGCCCGCCAGCAGCGCCCCGAACTGCCCGGAGACGGCGATGAGCGACGCGGTCTTGTCGGCGACGACCTGGAGGTAGTGCTTGAGGGGGTCGGCGTCCTCGCCCGGGCCGACCGTCTCCTGGATCTGGCCGCGGACGAGCCGCGCGAACGCGCGGGCCTGGATGCGGACCGCCTCCGGGCCGAGGTCGGCGAGCAGATCGGACGCGCGGGCGAACAGGTAGTCGCCGGTGAGGATCGCGACGGTGTTCGTCCACCGCGAGTTGGCGGACTGCTGGCCGCGGCGGACGGTCGCCTCGTCCATCACGTCGTCGTGGTAGAGGGTGCCGAGGTGGGTCAGCTCGACGACGACGGCGGCGGGCACCACGCCGGCCGCGGCGGGGTCGCCGAAGTGGGAGGCGAGCAGTACCAGCATGGGCCGGAACCGCTTGCCGCCCGCCTCGACGAGGTGCTCGGAAGCCTCGGTGAGCAGCGGGTCCTCGCCGCGCACGCAGTCGAGCAGCAGGGCCTCGACGTCGGTCAGGCGCGCCTTGGCGTCGGACGCGAGCGCGGCGTCGATGGGAAGCCCGAACGGGCCGGTCCCCTTGACGGCCGGCCCGCCGGACTTCTCCGCGGATGGGTTGCTCACCCAGACTCCCTAACGGACGAACATGTGGGTCGTGGCCTGACCCGCGAGGTCCAGGACCGGCTGCGGGATCACGCCGAGTACCACAGTAGCCGTCACACCGAGCGCCACCGCTACCGCGGTCGCCGGCCCGGCCACCACGACCGGTCCCTCGGCGTCCGGCTCGCTGAAGAACATCACCACGATCACCCGGACGTAGAAGAACGCGGCGACCGCGGACGAGATGACCGCGACGATGACCAGCGGCGTCGCGCCCTCCTCGACGGCGGCCTTGAACACCGCGAACTTCCCGGTGAACCCGCTGGTGAGCGGGATGCCCGCGAACGCCAGCAGGAAGAAGGCGAACACGCCCGCGACCACCGGGGAGCGCTTGCCGAGCCCGGCCCACCGGGACAGGTGCCCGGCCTCGCCGCCCGCGTCCCGCACCATCGTGACGACGGCGAACGCGCCGACCGAGGTGAAACCGTAGGCGAGCAGGTAGAACAGGGTGCTCGACAGGCCGTTCGCGGAGCTGGCGATCACGCCCATGAGCAGGAAGCCCGCGTGCGCGATGGACGAGTAGGCCAGCATCCGCTTGATGTCGGTCTGCGTGATCGCGATGATCGACCCGGCGACCATCGTGAGAATCGCCACACCCCACATGAGGGGCCGCCAGTCCCAGCGCAGCGTCTCGAACGCCACGTAGTAGACCCGCAGGATCCCGCCGAAGGCGGCGACGACCGTCCCGGACGCCATCAGCGCCGTGATCGGGGTGGGGGCGCCCTGGTAGACGTCCGGCTTCCACATGTGGAACGGGACGCCGCCGAGCTTGAACAGCAGCCCGACCGACAGCAGCGCGGCGCCCGCGAGCAGCAGCGTCTCGTTGCCGGCGTCCTTGCCGATCTCGGCGGAGATGTCCGCCAGCCGCACCGACCCGGCGTACCCGTACAGCAGCGCCGCGCCGTACAGGAAGAACGCCGACGAGAACGCGCCGAGCAGGAAGTACTTGACCGCCGCCTCCTGGGAGAGGAGGCGCCGCCGGCGGGCGAGCCCGCACAGCAGGTACAGCGGCAGCGACATGACCTCCAGCGCCACGAACATCGTGAGCAGGTCGTTCGCCGCCGGGAACATGATCATGCCGCCGACGGCGAACATCATCAGCGGGTACACCTCGGTCTGGGTGACCCCCGCCTCGGCGGTCCGCTGCTCGGCCTCGCTGCCGGGCAGCGCGGACGCCTGCGCGGCGAAGTGCCCGCCGGTCGCGTGGCCGCCGCGCTCGGCGATCAGCAGCAGGCTGACCAGCCCCAGCAGCAGGATGGTGCCCTGGATGAACAGCGTCGGCCCGTCCACGCCGATCGCGCCCTCGGCCGCGACGTGGTGCGGGTTGTCGCGCCACGCGAGCGCGACCGTCCAGCCGAAACCGCCGGCGAGGCCGAGGAACGCGAGCGGGACCTGCACGTAGTAGCGCGCGTTGCGGCCGACGAACGCCTCGACGAGCACGCCCACGACGGCGGCGCCGAGGACCAGGAGCAGCGGGGCGATCTGCCCGTACTCGATGTGCGGCGCGGGGATGTCACCCCCTTGCGCGAGGACCGCGCTCACCTGGCTGGAGGTGCTCATGGACGGGCTCCGTTCTCGGCGACGTTACCGGTGATGTCCGGCGCCGGGTCGTGCTGGTCGACCCTGGCCAGCGTGTGGTCCACCGACGGGTTGATCACGTGCAGCACCGGCTGCGGGAAGAAGCCCATCGCCACGATGATCGCGATGATCGGGGCGATGACCCACTTCTCCCGGGCGGACAGGTCCTTCATGCCCTCCACCGCGGCCACCGGCTGGCCGCCCATGGTCCGCTGGTACATCCAGAGGATGTAGATGGCGGCGAGCACGATGGCGATGATGGAGGCGACGGCGGCCCACTGGTAGCGGCTGAACGTGCCGACCACGACCAGGAACTCCGACACGAACGGCGACAGGCCGGGCAGCGACAGCCCGGACAGGCCGGCGATCAGGAACGTCCCGGCGAGCACCGGGGCGACCTTCTGCACGCCGCCGAAGTCGGAGATCCGCGCCGACTTCCGCCGGACGATCAGGAACCCGACGATCAGGAACAGCGCGCCGGTGGAGAACCCGTGGTTCACCATGTAGAGCGCCGCGCCGGACTGGGCCTGCGACGTCATCGCGAAGATGCCGAGCACGATGAACCCGAAGTGGGAGATCGACGTGTAGGCGATCAGCCGCTTCATGTCGACCTGCCCGATCGCGAGGATCGCGCCGTAGATGATGCTGACGACCGCGAACACGAGCACCGCCGGCGTCGCCCACTTGGCCGCGCCGGGGAACAGCTCCAGGCAGAACCGGAGCATCCCGTAGGTGCCGACCTTGTCCAGCACGCCGACGATCAGCACCAGCGCCCCGGCCGGGGACTGCTGCGCCGCGTCCGGCAGCCAGGTGTGCACCGGCACCATCGGCGCCTTGATCGCGAACGCGACGAAGAAGCCGAGGAACAGCCACTTCGCCGTCGTCGGGTCGATGTTCATCTTCGACAGCTCGTCGAACATGAACGTGCCGTGGCCGAGGCCGCCGTCCGCGACGGACTTGGCCGACAGCGGGTACAGCCAGATGACCGCGACGAGCATCAGCAGCCCGCCGAACAGCGAGTACAGCAGGAACTTCACCGCGGCGTAGGAGCGCTGCGCGCCGCCGTAGGACCCGATGATGAAGTACACCGGGATCAGCATCGCCTCGAAGAAGACGTAGAAGAGGAACACGTCGGTCGCCGCGAAGACGCCGATCATGGCCGCTTCCAGCGACAGCAGCAGCGCGAAGTAGGTCTTCACCGACCGCTTCGCCGGCACGTCGGTGCCGCCGGAGCGGTCCGCCTCGTTCCAGGAGGCCAGCATGACCAGCGGGACGAGGATGACCGACAGCAGGATCAGCGTCAGCGCGACGCCGTCGACCCCGAGCGCCCAGTGGACCCCGAACTCCTTGATCCACCAGTACTTCTCTTCGAACTGGAAGCGCGCCCCGCCCGCGTCGAAGCCCGCCGCCATGACGCCGGTGAGCACCGCGACGAGGACGGAGACGCCGAGCGCGAACTGCTTGACCAGCGCCTCCCGCTGGCGCGGGATGGCGATGAGCAGCAGCGCGCCCACCAGTGGCAGTCCGATGAGGACGCTCAGCCAGGGAAAGTCGCTCATGAAACGTTCACCACCAGGAGCGCCGCGACCACGAGGGCCGCGCCGCCCAGCATCGAGAGTGCGTACGAACGGGCGAAGCCGGTCTGGACGCGGCGGAGCCGGCCCGAACTGCCGCCGACCCCGGCGGCCGTGCCGTTGACGAGGCCGTCGACGCCGCGCCCGTCGAACCAGACCGCGAGGCGGGTCAGCCACTGGCCGGGACGCATGAGCAGCGACTCGTTGATCGCGTCGCCGTACAGGTCCTTGCGGGCCGCGACGGTGACGAACGAGCCCTTGGGCGCCTCGCGCGGCACCTTGCGGGCGCCGTACTGCCGCCACGCGATCACGGCGCCGGCGATCATCAGGACGAAGACCGCGACGCCCGGGCCGGTGATGAACGCGAACTCGTGCTCGTGCTCGGGCGCCCCGACGACCGGCTCCAGGAAGTCGGCGAACCCGCCGAGGATCAGGAACCCGCCGGCGGCGACGGAGCCGACCGCGAGCAGCATCAGCGGGATCGTCATGACCTTCGGCGACTCGTGCGGGTGGACGTCGTCCGCCCAGCGCTTCTCGCCGAAGAACGTCATGAACATGACGCGCGACATGTAGTAGGCGGTGACGGCCGCGCCGACCACCGCGCAGGTGCCGAGGATCGCCCCGGACGTGCCGCCCTTGTTGAACGCGGCCTCGATGATCGCGTCCTTGGTGAACCAGCCGGACAGGAACGGGAACCCGATGATCGCGAGGTACCCGAGCCCGAACGTCACCGCGGTGGCCATCATGACGCCGCGCAGCGCGCCGTAGTGGCGCATGTTCACGTCGTCCTTCATGCCGTGCATGACGGAGCCGGCGCCGAGGAACAGGCCCGCCTTGAAGAAGCCGTGCGCGATGAGGTGCGCGATGGCGAAGACGTACCCGGCCTTGCCGAGCCCGGCGGCCAGCGTCATGTAGCCGATCTGCGACATCGTCGACCCGGCGAGGGCCTTCTTGATGTCGTCCTTCGCGCAACCGATGATCGCACCGGCGAGCAGCGTGGCCGCGCCGACGATCGTCACGACGAGCTGCGCGGTCTCCGACATCTCGAAGATCGGCCCGGACCGGACGATCAGGTAGACGCCCGCCGTCACCATCGTGGCGGCGTGGATGAGCGCCGACACCGGGGTCGGGCCCTCCATGGCGTCCAGCAGCCAGGACTGCAGCGGCAGCTGCGCCGACTTGCCGCACGCGCCGAGCAGCAGGAGCAGCCCGATCGCGGTGGCGGTGCCGGAGCTCAGCTGGTTCGCGAGGCCGGCGTGCTCGGGGCCGAGCCCGAGGATCGGCCCGTAGTCGATGGTGCCGAACGTCGCGAACATCAGCGCGATCGCGATGATCAGCCCCATGTCGCCGACGCGGTTGACGACGAACGCCTTCTTCGCCGCGGTGGCCGCGGTCGGCTTGTGCTGCCAGAACCCGATCAGCAGGTAGGACGCGAGACCCACGCCCTCCCAGCCGAGGAACATGACCAGGTAGTTGTTGCCCAGCACCAGCAGCAGCATCGCCGCGACGAACAGGTTCAGGTACGCGAAGAACTTGCGGCGATGGGGGTCCTCGGCCATGTAGCCGATGGAGTAGATGTGGATGAGCGAGCCCACCCCGGTGATCAGCAGGACGAAGCTGATGGACAGCGGGTCCACCAGCAGGTCCATGCCGACCTTGAACGAGCCCACGTCGATGAAGTCCCACAGGTGCAGGGTGCGTCGCCGCTCCGCGGCGTCGTACCCGAGCATCTGGGCGAACATCGCGACGCCCACCGCGAACGACGCGACCGACATGGTGACGCCGAGCAGGTGTCCCCACTTGTCGGTGCGCCTCCCCCCGAGCAGGAGGATCGCGGCGCCCGCGAGCGGGAGCGCGATGAGAAGCCAGGACGCGGCCTGGATGCCTTCCGCTTGCATTCCCGACCTCTCAGTACTTCAGCAGGTTCGCGTCGTCGACCGACGAGGACCTGCGGGTCCGGAAGATGGTCATGATGATCGCGAGGCCCACCACGACCTCCGCGGCGGCCACCACCATCACGAAGAACGCGATGATCTGGCCGTCGAGGTTGCCGTGCATGCGGGAGAACGAGACGAACGCCAGGTTCGTCGCGTTCAGCATGAGCTCGATGCACATGAACACCACGAGCGCGTTGCGCCGCACGAGGACGCCGAGCGCTCCGATGGTGAACAGGATCGCCGAGAGAGCCAGGTAGTGCCCCGGACTCATTGACCAGCCTCGCCTTCACTCGCGCCGCCGCCCGCGGCCGGCGTCCCCGACTTGACGGAGCGCTCCTCGGCGTCGGCCTCGGCGGCCTCGGCGGTGACCGCCCTGACCTCCGCCACGTCCCGCTCCATCGCCTCCTCCTCGGTGCCGCCGTGCAGGTCGGCGTGCCGCGCGGCGGTGTCGGTGCGGGCCGCGATGACCGGGTTGACCGACAGCTCCGACGGCGTCCCGTCCGGGAGCAGCGCCGGCATGTCGACGGCGTTGTGCCGGGCGTAGGTGCCGGGGCCCGGCAGCGGGCCCGGGTGGTCGCCGCTGAGGAAGCGGCCCTTGGACAGGTCCTTCTGGGTCGGCTTCGGCTCGGTGCGCTCCCGGTGCGCCAGCACCATCGCGCCCAGCGCCGCGGTGATCAGCAGGGCGCTGGTCGCCTCGAACGCGAACACGTACTTGGAGAACAGCAGCCGGGCCAGGCCGACGACGTTGCCCTCGGCGTTGGCCTGGTTCAGGCCCGCCGAGTCGCCGAGCGCCGCGTTGCCGAGGCCCGCGGTCAGCAGGGCGATGAACCCGATCGCGGCGATCACGCCCCAGAAGCGCTGGCCCCGGATCGTCTCCACCAGCGAATCGGTGGAGCTGACCCCGACGACCATCATCACGAACAGGAACAGCATCAGCACCGCGCCGGTGTAGACGATCACCTGGACGAAGGCCAGGAACGGCGCGTTCTGGATCGCGTACAGCGCGGCGAGGCTGAGCATCACGGTCGCCAGCAGCAGCGCCGAGTGCACCGCCTTCCGCACGAAGATCATGCCGAGCGCGCCGGCGACCGACACCACGGCGAGCAGCCAGAAGAAGAACGGCTCGCCCGACTGTTTGTCGGCGACCTCGGCGGCGAGGACGTGCGCGGCGCTCATCTGCCCTCACCGCCCTCGGCCGGCCCGGCCGGCGACTCGTCGGACTGGAGGCCGAGGCGGTAGTAGTCCTCCTCGGTGTCGCCGAGCCGCATGGCGTGCGGCGGCGTCTCCATGCCCTCGCGCAGCGGCGCGAGCAGCATGTCCTTGGTGTAGATCAGGCTCTCCCGGCTGTCGTCGGCGAGCTCGTACTCGTTGGTCATCGTGAGCGCCCGGGTGGGGCACGCCTCGATGCACAGCCCGCAGAGGATGCAGCGCAGGTAGTTGATCTGGTACGTGCGGCCGTACCGCTCACCGGGCGAGTACCGCTCGTCCTCGGTGTTGTCGGCGCCCTCGACGAAGATCGCGTCCGCCGGGCAGGCCCACGCGCACAGCTCGCAGCCGATGCACTTCTCCAGCCCGTCCGGCCACCGGTTCAGCTGGTGCCGCCCGTGGAAGCGCGGGGCGGTCGGCTTCTTCACCTCGGGGTACTGAACGGTCTCGCTCTTCATGAACATCTGGTGGAACGAGACCCCGAACCCCTTGACCGGGTTCAGGAAATCAGTGAGTCCCACTGGTGACCTCCTCAGGAGGGGTTTCGATCGTGGCGGGCCGGACCGGCTCGCGGGCGCGGCCGTGGTAGTGGGGCGCGTCCAGCGGCGGCACCGGGAACCCGCCGGCGGCCGGGTCGGGGCGCGGCCCCTCCGCCGCGCCCGGGACGATCTCCTTGCCGTCCTCGCCGCCGCGGACCATCTCCCAGATCACCGTCGCCACCAGCACGACCGCGGCGGCGATCGCGGTGCCGATCGCGATCTGCTGCATGTCGTAGCCCTCGTTCTTGAAGGCGCGGATCGCGGCGACCAGCAGGATCCAGCCGAGCGAGACGGGGATCAGCACCTTCCAGCCGAGCTTCATCAGCTGGTCGTAGCGGACCCGCGGCAGCGTGCCGCGCAGCCAGATGAAGAAGAAGATGAACAGGAAGATCTTGATCAGGAACCACAGCACCGGCCACCAGCCGGAGTTGGCCCCGGCCCACACCGTGGAGATCGGCGCGGGCGCGCGCCAGCCGCCGAGGAACATCGTGGTGGCGAGCGCCGACAGCGTCGTGAGGTTGATGTACTCCGCGAGGAAGAACATCGCGAACTTCAGCGACGAGTACTCGGTGTGGAAGCCGCCGACGATCTCGCCCTCGCCCTCGGGGAGGTCGAACGGGATGCGGTTCGACTCGCCCATCATCGTGATCACGTAGATGATGAAGGACGGCGCCAGCAGCAGCACGAACCACTTGTCCTGCTGCGCCGCGACGATCTCCGAGGTGGACATCGACCCGGCGAACATGAACACCGCGACGAACGACAGCCCCATCGCGATCTCGTAGGAGATCATCTGCGCGGACGAGCGGAGCCCGCCGAGCAGCGAGTACGGCGACATCGACGACCAGCCGGCCAGCACCACGCCGTAGATCCCCATCGACGACATCGCGAGGACCAGCAGGACCGCGACCGGGAGGTCGGTGCCCTGCAGCGCCGTCTGGTGGCCGAAGATCGACACCGTCGGGCCGAACGGGATGATGATGAACGAGATGAAGGCCGGCACCGCCGCCATCACCGGCGCCAGGATGAACACCACCTTGTCCACCTGGCGGGGGACGATGTCCTCCTTCAGCGCCAGCTTGACGCCGTCGGCGAGGCCCTGCAGCAGGCCGAAGGGCCCGGCGCGGTTCGGGCCGACGCGCAGCTGCATCCGGCCGATGACGCGCCGCTCGATCCACATCGTCAGCAGCACGGTCACCACGAGGAACGCGAAGATGACCAGGACCTTGCCGCCGATCAGCCACCACGGGTCGTGCCCGAAGTCCTGCAGCGGCGGCTGGGCGGCCGGCGCCGCGGCGAGCGGGCTCATTCGCCACCTCCCACGTTCCGCGCGGTGCTCGCGAGCACCCCGCTCGCGATCTTGACGACGCCGCCCGCGGCGGCGCCCAGATCCCGGTAGAGGGCGCAGCCGGCCGAGTTCGTCGGCAGCCACACCACCCGGTCGGGCATGTCCGGGGTGATCTCCAGCGGCAGCGTCACCTCGCCGCGCGCCGCCGACACCGTCACCGCGCCGGTCGCGCCGATCTCGGCGGCGGTCGCGGGCGACAGCCGGGCGACGGCCGCCTTGGCGGTGCCCGCGAGGAACGGCTCCCCGTCCTGCAGGCGGCCCCGGTCCAGCAGCAGCCGCCACGTCGCGAGCAGCGCCTCGCCCTGCTCGGGGTGCGGCGGCAGCTCCTGCGCCACGTTCGGCGCGTCCGGACGCTCGCCGCGGTACGCGCCGAGGCCGGTCAGCTCGCGGCGCGCCGCCTCCGGGCCGGGCAGGCCCAGATGGACGTCCATCTCGTCGGCGAGCGCGTCCAGCACCCGCAGGTCGGACATCTTCCCGGCCGGCTTCAGCACGATGTCGAACGGGCGGCCGCGGCCCTCCCAGTCGACGAACGTGCCGGCCTTCTCCGCGACGGCCGCGACCGGCAGCACCACGTCGGCGCGGTCGGTGACCGCGCTCGGCCGCTGCTCCAGGCTCACCACGAACGGGGTCGCGTCGAGCGCCCGGAGCATCGCGTCCGGGTCGGGCAGGTCGTAGGGGTCGACGCCGCCGACGAGCAGCGCGCCCCGGCGGCCCTGCGCCGCCGCGGCGATGATGCCGGCGGTGTCCTCACCGGGGTCGGCGGGCAGTTCCGCGACGCCCCAGGTGCGGGCGACCTCGGCGCGCGCGGCCGGGTCGGCGACGGGGCGGCCGATCGGCAGCAGCCCGGGCAGCGCCCCGGCCTCCACCGCGCCGCGCTCCCCGGCCCGGCGCGGCACCCACGCGAGCTTCGCGCCGGTCACCTGCGCCACCCGGACCGCCGAGGTCAGCGCGCCCGGGCTGGCGGCGAGCCGCTCGCCGACCAGGATCACCGCGCCCGGCGTCTCCAGCAGCGTCCGGACGTCGGAGCGGGCGTCGTCCCCGATCAGGGAGCCGAGGGTCTCGGCCTCCGCGCCGGGCGCCGTCGGCAGCAGCGTCCCGCCGACCTTGCCCAGCCCGCGGGTCGCGAACGGGGCGGCGGCGTACACCTTCAGCCGGTTCTTGCGGTACGCCTTGCGGAGCCGCAGGAACACGATCGGCGACTCCTCCTCCGGCTCGAACCCGGCGAGGAGGACGGCGGGCGCCTTCTCCAGGTCGGCGTAGGACACCTCGATGGAGCGTCCCGCGACCGACGAGGCGAGGAACCGCGACTCCTCGTCCGACAGCGGCCGGGCCCGGAAGTCGACGTCGTTGGTGCCGAGCGCGACCCGGGCGAACTTGGCGTAGGCGTAGGCGTCCTCAAGGGTGACGCGGCCGCCGGCCAGCACGCCGGCCGAGCCGTGCGCCGCCGCGAGGCCGCGCGCCGCGACCGTCAGCGCCTCGGGCCACGACGCCGGCTCCAGCACCCCGTCCTCGTTCCGGACGAGCGGCGTGGTGAGCCGGTCGGGCTGCGTGGTGTAGGTGAACGCCCAGCGGCCCTTGTCGCAGTTCCACTCCTCGTTGACCTGCGGCTCGTCGCCGGCCAGCCGGCGGGTGACCTTCCCGCGCCGGTGGTCGGTGCGCAGCCCGCAGCCGGACGCGCAGTGCTCGCAGACGCTCGGCTGCGACACGAGGTCGAACGGCCGGGACCGGAACCGGTACGCGGTGCCGGTGAGCGCTCCCACCGGGCAGATCTGCACGGTGTTGCCGGAGAAGTAGGAGTGGAACGGCCGGTCGTCGGCGACCGCGACCCGCTCCTTGGCGCCCCGCTCGAACAGGTCGATGAACGGGTCGCCGGCGATCTGCTCGGAGAACCGGGTGCAGCGGGTGCACTGGATGCACCGCTCCCGGTCCAGCAGCACCTGGCTGGACAGCGGGATCGGCTTCGGCCAGGTGCGCTTGGTCTCCTGGAACCTGGTCTCGCCGCGCCCGTTCGACATCGCCTGGTTCTGCAGCGGGCACTCGCCGCCCTTGTCGCAGACCGGGCAGTCCAGCGGGTGGTTGATGAGCAGGAACTCCATGATGCCGTGCTGGGCCTTGTCGGCCACCGGCGAGGTGAGCTGGGTCTTGACGACCATGCCCGGCATCACCGCGGTGGTGCAGGACGCCTGCGGCTTCGGCATCCCGCGGCCGTTGCCGGCGTCCGGGATCTCCACCAGGCACTGCCGGCACGCCCCGATCGGGTCGAGCAGCGGGTGCTCGCAGAACCGGGGGATCTGGATGCCGAGCAGCTCGGCGGCCCGGATGATCAGCGTGCCCTTCGGCACCTCGATCTCGAAGCCGTCGATGGTGCAGGAGACCATCTCGACCTTCTCCACCGCCGACTTGTCGTCGGTGACGGTCACTTGGCACCTCCCCAGAGGGTGGACTTGGCCGGGTCGAACGGGCAGCCGCCCTGCTCGAAGTGCTGGAGGTACTCGTCCCGGAACAGCTTGATCGACGACACGACCGGGCTGGTCGCGCCGTCGCCGAGGGCGCAGAACGCGCGGCCGAGGATGTTGTCGGAGATGTCCAGCAGGGTCTCCAGGTCCTCCTCGGTGCCGTCGCCCGCCTCGAGCCGCTTGAGCATCAGCTTGTACCAGTAGGTGCCCTCGCGGCACGGCGTGCACTTGCCGCACGACTCGTGCGCGTAGAACTCCGACCAGCGCAGCACCGCCCTGACGACGCAGGTCGTCTCGTCGAAGATCTGCAGCGCCCGGGTGCCGAGCATGGACCCGGCGGCGCCGACGGACTCGAAGTCCAGCGGCACGTCCAGGTGCTCATCGGTGAAGATCGGCGTGGACGACCCGCCGGGCGTCCAGAACTTCAGCCGGTGGCCCTCCCGGATGCCGCCCGCCATGTCGAGCAGCTCCCGCAGCGTGATGCCGAGCGGCGCCTCGTACTGGCCGGGCCGGGTGACGTGCCCGGACAGTGAGAAGATCCCGAAGCCCTGCGACTTCTCGGTGCCCATCGAGGCGAACCATTCCGGCCCGTTCTCGACGATCGAGGGAACCGAGGAGATCGACTCGACGTTGTTGATGACAGTCGGGCCGCCGTACAGGCCCGCGACCGCGGGGAAGGGAGGCTTCAGCCTGGGCTGGCCGCGGAACCCCTCGAGGGAGTCGAGCAGCGCCGTCTCCTCGCCGCAGATGTAGGCGCCGGCGCCGCTGTGCACGACCACGTCGAGGTCGTAGCCGGAGCCGAGGATGTCCTTGCCGATGTAGCCGGCCTCGTACGCCTCCGCCACCGCCTGCTGGAGGCGGCGGATGACGTGCAGGACCTCGCCGCGCACGTAGATGAACGCGTGGCTCGACTTGATCGCGTACGCGCTGATGATGACGCCCTCGACGAGGACGTGCGGGTTCGCCATCATCAGCGGGATGTCCTTGCACGTGCCCGGCTCGGACTCGTCGGCGTTGACGACGAGGTAGCGCGGGTTCGGGCTGGACGGCGGCAGGAAGCCCCACTTCATCCCGGTGGGGAACCCGGCGCCGCCGCGGCCGCGGAGCCCGGAGTCCTTGACCGCCTGGACGATCTCGTCCGGCTCCATCCGCAGCGCCTTGCGCAGCGCCGCGTAGCCGCCGTCGCGCTCGTAGCCCGCCCGGGTGAAGGAGTCGGCGCGGTCCCAGTTCTTCGTGAGGACGGGGGTCAGCGTGGTCACTTGTTCCGTCCCTCCTGGCTGCCGGGCTTGGCCTCGCCCGGAATCGGCTTGCCGGGCTCGTGCGGCGGCTCGGCGATCTGCTCGGGCTTGACCGGCTCGTCCGGGCGCTCGCGGCCCGTGTCGGCGGACGGCGCCGCCCACCCGCGCTCGTGCGCGAGCTTCAGGCCGACCAGCGACTCCGGCCCGGCCTGGACGCCCTCGCCGGCGAGTCCGTCGGGGAACCCGGCGAGGACGCGGGACGCCTCCCGCCAGGTGGCCAGGCGGTTCGGCCCGCGCGAGGGGAGCACGTCCTTGCCCAGCCGCAGGTCGTCGACGAGCTGCTTGGCCTTCGCGGGAGTCATGTTGTCGAAGAACTCCCAGTTGACCATCACCACGGGGGCGAAGTCGCAGGCCGCGTTGCACTCGACCCGCTCCAGGCTGATCTTGCCGTCCGGGGTGGCCTCGTCGTGGCCGACGCCGGTGTGCGCGCTCAGCTCGTCCCAGATCTGGTCGCCGCCCATGATCGCGCACAGCGTGTTGGTGCAGACGCCGACGTGGTAGTCGCCGACCGGCTCCTGCTTGTACTGCGTGTAGAACGTGACGACGCCCATCACCTGCGCGGGCGTGATGCCGAGCATCTCGGCGCAGAACTCCACGCCGTGCTGGGTGACGTGGCCGTCGACCGACTGCACCAGGTGCAGCATCGGCAGGAGCGCCGACCGCGGCCGGGGGTACCGGCCCATGATCTCCTTGGCGTCCCGCTCCAGCCGCTCGCGCACCTCGGGTTCGTACGTCATCGGTCCACTCCCCCCATGACCGGGTCGATGCTGGCCACGGCCGCGATGATGTCGGCGACCATGCCGCCCTCGCTCATCGCCGGGGTGGCCTGCAGGTTGACGAAGGACGGCTCGCGGAAGTGGACCCGGTACGGGCGGGTGCCGCCGTCGCTGACCACGTGCGCGCCGAGCTCGCCGCGGGGCGACTCGATCGGCGCGTACGCCTGGCCCGCCGGGACCCGGAAGCCCTCGGTGACCAGCTTGAAGTGGTGGATCAGCGCCTCCATCGAGGTGCCCATGATGTGCGCGATGTGCCGGGGCGAGTTGCCCATGCCGTCGGCGCCGATCGCGAGCTGCGCGGGCCAGCCGATCTTCTTGTCCTCGATCATGACCGGACCCTTGACCGACTGCAGCCGGTCCAGGCACTGCTCGACGATCCGCAGCGACTGCTCCATCTCGTCCATCCGGACGAGGTAGCGGCCGTACACGTCGCAGGTGTCCTGCGTCGGGACGTCGAAGTCGTAGGTCTCGTAGCCGCAGTAGGGCTGCGACTTGCGCAGGTCCCACGGCAGGCCGGTGGAGCGCAGCACGGGGCCGGTGATGCCGAGCGCCATGCAGCCGGTCAGGTCCAGGTACGCGATGTTCTGCGTGCGGGCCTTGAAGACCGGGTTGTCGTCCATCAGCTTGCGCAGCGCCTGGATCCGCTTCGGCATCCGGTCCAGGTAGTCGCGGATCTTGCTGGTGGCGCCGCTCGGGAGGTCCTGCGCGACGCCGCCGGGGCGGATGTAGGCGTGGTTCATCCGCAGGCCGGTGATCTCCTCGAACAGGTCGAGGGTGTACTCGCGCTCGATGAACCCGTTCAGCATGACGGTCGTCGCGCCGAGCTCCAGCCCGAACGTGGCGATCGCGACCAGGTGCGAGGAGATCCGGTTCAGCTCCATCATCATCACGCGGATGATCTGGGCCCGCTCCGGGATCTTGTCCTCGATGCCGAGCAGCCGCTCCACGCTCAGGCAGTACGCCGCCTCGTTGAACAGCGGGGCGAGGTAGTCCATCCGGGTGCAGAACGTGGTGCCCTGCGTCCAGGTGCGGAACTCCATGTTCTTCTCGATGCCGGTGTGCAGGTAGCCGATGCCCACCCGGGCCTCGTTCACCGTCTCACCGTCGAGCGTGAGGATCAGCCGGAGCACGCCGTGCGTGGACGGGTGCTGCGGCCCCATGTTGATGACGAGCCGCTCGTCGCCCGCCTCCTCGGCGGCGGACACGACCTTGTCCCAGTCCTGCCCGTTGACGTCGAAGACCTTGCCCTCGGCCGCCTCCTCGGCGGCGTAGGCGTCGTACTCGGTGTACTTCGTCGAACTCATACGTACGACCGCCTTTCGTCCGGCGGCGGGATCTCCGCTCCTCGGTACTCGACGGGGATGCCGCCCAGGGGGTAGTCCTTGCGCTGCGGGTGCCCCACCCAGTCGTCGGGCATCTCGATGCGCGTCAGCGCCGGGTGGCCGTCGAAGACGATCCCGAAGAAGTCGTAGGTCTCGCGCTCGTGCCAGTCGCTCGTCGGGTAGACCGGGACGAGCGAGGGGATGTGCGGGTCGGCGTCGGGGCAGCTCGCCTCCAGCCGGACCCGCCGGTTGTGCGTGATCGACAGCAGGTGCACGACCGCGTGCAGCTCGGCGCCCTCGTCCTTCGGGTAGTGCACGCCGGACACGCCCGAGCACAGCTCGAAGCGCAGCGACGGCTCGTCCCGCATGGTCGTGGCGACCGTGCGCAGGTGCTCGCGCTTGACGTGGAAGGTCAGCTCGCCGCGGTGCACGACGACCCGCTCGATCGCGTCCCCGAAGTCGGGCCCTGTCTTCTCCGGGGACGACCCCGGACCCCGCAGAGCCCGCTCCAGCTCGTCGGCGATGTCGTCGAACTCGCCGCGCTCGGCCGCGCCGCCGGGCCCGCCGTAGGGGCGCGGCGCCGACACCTTCGGGCTCTGCCGGACGACCAGCCCGCCGTAGCCGGAGGTGTCGCCGGTGGTCTTCGCGCCGAACATGCCCTTGCGGGCGATCGGCTGCTCCCGGCGCTCCTCCTCGGCCTGCGCGGGAAGCTGGTCGGCGGCCTGCTCGGCCTTCTGCTCGGGGTGCTCGGAACTCATCTAGGCCCCCTGACCCAGGAGCGGGAGCTGGCGGCGCTTGGCCTCTTCCAGCTCGGCGATCTGCTTCTGCCGCTGCGGCCCGAGCTTGGTGTTCTGGATCTTGTCGTGCAGCTTCAGGATCGCGTCCAGCAGCATCTCCGGCCGCGGCGGGCAGCCCGGCAGGTAGATGTCGACCGGGACGACGTGGTCCACGCCCTGCACGATCGCGTAGTTGTTGAACATGCCGCCGGACGAGGCGCACACGCCCATCGCGATGACCCACTTGGGCTCGGTCATCTGGTCGTAGATCTGCCGCAGCACCGGCGCCATCTTCTGGCTCACCCGGCCCGCGACGATCATCAGGTCGGCCTGCCGCGGCGTCGCCGAGGCACGCTCCATCCCCCACCGGGAGAAGTCGTGCCGGGGGTCCCCGGTCGCCATCATCTCGATCGCGCAGCACGCGAGGCCGAACGTCGCCGGCCACACCGAGCTCTTGCGCGCCCATCCCGCGACCTGCTCGACCGTGGTCAGCAGGAACCCGCTCGGGAGTTTCTCCTCTAGACCCATGTCAGTCCCACTCCAGACCGCCGCGCCGCCAGATGTAGGCGTACGCCACGAGCACGGTGACGATGAAAAGGACCATCTCGACAAGGCCGAAGAGCCCCATCCGGTCGAACGCGACCGCCCAGGGGTAAAGGAAGATGATCTCAATGTCGAAGACGATGAACAGCATCGCCGTCAGGTAGTACTTGATCGGAAAACGCCCGCCGCCGACCGGCTGCGGAGTCGGCTCGATGCCGCACTCGTAGGCGTCCAGCCGGGCGCGGTTCCACCGCTTCGGCCCGGTGAACGCGGCCATCAGCACCGAGCCCGCCGCGAAGGCGAAGGCGAGCACCCCGAGCACGATGATCGGAATATAGAGATCCATGCCTCTACGACCTCTCCTCGGGACGTACGACGTTGTACGGGACGGGCCGCCGGCGACCCGCCACCCTAACCAAGGTGATCAATAGCGCTCCCCTCAGGGGCTCGGGTACTGCACTGTAGTCCGCTCACCTGCGGAAGCTTCAATTCGATCAGCTCGATCAGGAGCGTCGTACGGGGTTCGCTCATGCCGCCGGCGCCACCTTCTGCATCGCGTTGATGACCCGGTCCATCGCGTCCCCGCCCTTGGGGTCGGTCAGGTTGGCCAGGAGCTTGAGCGTGAAGCGCATCAGCGTCGGGTGCGGCAGGCCGTGCGAGGTCAGGAACTTCATGACGCGCGGGTCGCCGATCGCCTGCACGAAGACGCGCGCGAGGGTGAAGTAGCCGCCGTGCTCGTCCTTCAGGATGCGCGGGTACTCGTAGAGGGTCCGCTCGCGCTGCGCCGGGGTGCGGCGGGCGAGCGCCTGCACCATGATGTCGGCGGCCAGCCGGCCGGACTCCAGCGCGTAGTCGATGCCCTCGCCGTTGAACGGGTTGATCATGCCGCCGGCGTCGCCGACGAGCAGCATGCCCCGGGTGTAGTGCGGCTGCCGGTTGAAGCCCATCGGCAGCGCCGCGCCGCGGATCTTGGAGGTGGCGTGCTCCTCGTCGAACTGCCAGTCCTCGGGCATCTGCGCGCACCAGCGCTTCAGCATGCCCCGGTAGTCGACGTTCTGGAACGCCTTGCTGGTGTTGAGGAGGCCGAGGCCGACGTTGGACGTGCCGTCGCCGACGCCGAACACCCAGCCGTAGCCGGGCAGGAGGCGCTCGCCGTCCCAGAGTTCGAGCCACGCCTCCATGAAGTCGTCGTCGTGGCGCGGCGACTGGAAGTAGCGGCGGACCGCGACGCCCATCGGCCGGTCCTCGCGCCGCCGCAGCCCCATGGCGAGCGACAGCCGGGTGGAGTTGCCGTCGGCGGCGACGACGAGCGGCGCGCGGAACTCCGTCTCCTCGCCGTCGAGGACGGCGGTGACGCCGACGATGCGGTCGGTGCGCTCGTCCAGGATGGGACCGGTCACGTTGCAGCCCTGCAGCAGCCGCGCGCCGGCCTTCGCGGCGTGCTCGGCGAGCAGCTGGTCGAGGTCGGTGCGCTTGCGGACGAGCCCGAAGTCGGGGAAGGACGCGAGCTCCGGCCAGGGCAGCTCGACCTTGACGCCGCCGCCGTAGATGCGCAGCCCCCGGTTGCGGCCCCAGCCCGGGTCGTTGATGTCGACGCCCATGCCGATGAGGGCGCGGACGGCGCGGGGGGTGAGCCCGTCACCGCAGATCTTGTCCCGCGGGAAGACGGCCTTCTCCAGCAGGTACACGTCCAGGCCGGCCTGCGCCAACCAGTAGGCGGTCGACGATCCGGCGGGGCCTGCCCCGACGACGATCACGTCCGCGTGTCGGGTGGAGTCGGTCACGGCGTTCCTCTTCAGCTCGTTCGCTTGTGAAGCACTTCACAAGGATCCGACAGGGGAGTCTATTCCTTTATCACGACTGGTGGGTACTTCTGGGTCGGTCTGACTTTGGACCGGTCCGAACCACCCGCCGCCGCGATCAGCCGGGATTGACCGCGTGGTGCATCGCGGCCACCCCGAACGTGAGGTCGCGCCACCGCACCGCGTCCCAGCCGGCGTCCTGGATGAGCCGCGCCAGCCCCGCCTGGTCGGGCCAGGCGAGCGTCGACTCGGCGAGGTAGCGGTAGGAGTCGGGATTGGAGCTGACCCGCGCCAGCAGCGGCAGCCCGTACTTCAGGTGCGCCTTGTGCCCGAGCGCCAGCAGCGCGTTCGGGGGGTGGCTCACCTCGCACACCAGCAGCCGCCCGCCCGGCCGCGCGACACGGCGCAGCTCGCGCAGCGCCTTCACGGTGTCGGCGACGTTGCGCAGCCCGAAGGAGATCGTGACGGCGTCGAACGAGCCGTCCGCGAACGGCAGCGACAGCGCGTCGCCGGCCACGAAGCTCAGCCCCCGCACGCCCTCCTGCCGGCGCACCCCGACGCGCAGCATCCCGAGGGAGAAGTCGCAGGCCACCGTGTCGGCGCCCGCCTCCGCGAACGGCACCGAGGACGTGCCCGTCCCCGCCGCGAGGTCGAGGATCCGCTCGCCCGGCCGCGCGTCCAGCGCCCGCACGACCTCCCGCCGCCACCGCCGGTCCTGCCCGCCGGTCATCAGCGTGTTCAGCAGGTCGTACCGCTCGGCGGTGCCGTCGAACATCGCCGCCACGTCGGCCGGCTGCTTGTCAAGAGAGGCGCGGGTCATGCCTCCAGCCTAGAGACTGCCCGGACCCGTGCGCGCCCGTGGTCCCCCTTGGTTCCCTACGGGCGCGACGGCCCGGCGGAAGCCGTCACGCGTCTTCCTTGGTGAGGGACTTCTCGTACTTCGTCCGTCCGCTGCGGACGCCGCGGGTGACGGCGGCGGACATGCGGTCGCGCTGCGCGGACAGCAGTACGTAGCTGACGATGCCGCTGATCAGCAGGGCCAGCAGCAGGAGCAGGAAGCCGCGGGCGCCGAAGAGCGCCAGCACACCCGCGGTCGCCGCGAAGATCGCGGCCCGCGCGAGGGTGTAGAGGATGACGGAGCGCATGACCCTTCGAGGTTAACCCCGGTCCCGCGCGCTCCGTCCCCGGGGTCACCTCAGGACGTCCAGGAGCAGCGCCGGGTCGACGTTGCCGCCGGACAGGACGGAGACGTAGGTGCGCCCCTCGGGCAGTTCGGCGCGGCGGTCCAGGTAGGCGGCGGTGGCGACGGCGCCGCCCGGCTCGGCGATCAGGCGGGCCTCGCGGGCCAGCCGGCGCATCGCGCGGCGGATCTCGTCCTCGGTCACGGTGACGATGCCGTCCACGTGGGCGCGCAGGTGGGCGAACGGCAGGTCGCCGACCCGCTGGACGCGCAGCGCGTCGGCGAGGGTGCGGCCGGTCTTCTCGGCGTCCCAGGTGACGGGGCGTCCCGCGGCCAGGGAGTCGCGGGCGTCGGCGGCCAGTTCGGGCTCGACGCCGATCACCTTCGCCTCGGGGCGCAGCGCCTTCACGGCGGCGGCGACGCCGGCGATGAGGCCGCCGCCGCTGATCGGGACGAGCACGACGTCGACGTCCGGGCGGTCCTTGACGATCTCCAGCCCGACCGTGCCCTGCCCGGCGATGACGCGCGCGTCGTCGTAGGGCGGGATCAGCGTGAAGCCGTGCGCGGCGGCGAGCTTGCCGGCGGTCTCGGCGCGGGCCTGCCCGGTCGGCTCGACGTAGACGACCTCGGCGCCGAGCGCGATGCACCGCTCGACCTTCACGCCGGGGGTGGTGTGCGGCATGACCAGGACGGCCT
>NZ_VCKZ01000569.1 GCF_005889745.1 Actinomadura geliboluensis | reverse complement strand
GCCTCCAGCGCCTCCTGCGGGAACCGGGACTCCTCGTCCACCTCCGCCGCGAAAGGAGCGATCTTGGCCTCGGCCAGCTCACGCACCGTGCGCCGCAGCAGCTCATGCTCCTCCGACGGCGCATACGTGGGAAAGTCAGAACTCATGCCGCAGATGCTACCCGCCAGTAGGGACTGGCGGGCAGGGCAGGTACGGGCCCGCAGTGGGCACGTGTCAGGAGAGGCCGCTAGTCGGCGACGGCGAATCGAAGGGAGCGGGTCTTGACCCACCGGCTGACGGTCATCGGAACGGGCTATCTGGGCGCCACCCACGCGGCCTGCATGGCCGACCTGGGCTTCGAGGTCCTCGGGCTGGACGTGGACGCCGAGCGGATCGCGCGGCTCGCCGCCGGTGACCTGCCGTTCTACGAGCCCGGCCTGGAACCGGTGCTGCGCCGGGGCCTGGAGACCGGGCGGCTGCGGTTCACGACGTCCTACAAGGAGGCCGCCGAGTTCGGGGACGTCCACTTCCTGTGCGTCGGGACGCCGCAGAAGGCCGGCGAGTACGCGGCCGACATGAGCTACGTGGACGACGCCGTCGCCTCCCTCGCGCCGCTGCTGAACCGGCCCTGCCTCATCGTGGGCAAGTCGACCGTGCCGGTCGGGACGGCCGAGCGGCTCGCCGAGACCCTCGCCCGGGTCGCGCCGGTCGGCGGCGACGCCGTGCTCGCCTGGAACCCCGAGTTCCTCCGCGAGGGGTTCGCCGTCCAGGACACCCTGCACCCCGACCGGATCGTGGCGGGGCTGCCCGCCGAGCAGGGCGCGGCCGAGCACGCCGAGAAGGTGCTCCGCGAGGTCTACCGGACGATGATCGCCGAGGGCACGCCGTTCATCACCGCCGACTTCCCCACGGCCGAGCTCGTGAAGGTGTCCGCCAACGCTTTCCTCGCCACCAAGATCTCGTTCATCAACGCGATGGCGGAGGTCTGCGAGGCCGCGCACGCCGATGTGACGAAGCTCTCGGAGGCGCTGTCCTACGACGACCGGATCGGCGGCAAGTTCCTCGGCCCCGGGCTCGGCTTCGGCGGCGGCTGCCTGCCGAAGGACATCCGGGCGTTCATGGCCCGCGCGGGCGAGCTCGGCGCCGACCAGGCGCTGACGTTCCTGCGCGAGGTCGACGAGATCAACATCCGGCGCCGGATCCGGATGGTGGACCTCGCCCGCCAGCTTCTCGGCGGCTCGTTCGCCGGCCGGACGGTCGGCGTCCTCGGCGCCGCGTTCAAACCGAACTCCGACGACGTGCGCGACTCCCCCGCGCTGGACGTGGCCGCGTCCATCCGGGCGCAGGGCGCGAAGGTGACCGTGTACGACCCGCAGGCCATGCGGAACGCGCGCCGCGCCCAGCCGACCCTGGAGTACGGCGACTCGGCCCTGTCGGCGGCCCGGGACGCGCACGTCGTCCTGCTGCTGACCGAGTGGCCGGAGTTCCGCGGCATGGACCCGGCCGCGCTCGCCGAGGCCGTCGCCGAACGCAACATCGTGGACGGCCGCAACGCCCTCGACCCAGAGCGCTGGCGCGCGGCGGGCTGGAACTACCGCGCGCTCGGACGCCCCTGAGCGCCGCGGGAAGCAAAGGATCGCGGGCGCTGTTGTCGTGGACATGGCAGACGAATTCGCCGACCAGGACGTGATCCGGCGGCTGCTGAACGAGACCGGGACGTGGGCCTTCGTCGGGCTCGGCGACAACCCCGACCGCGAGGTCTACACCCAGGCCCGGCTGATGCAGGAGCGCGGGAAGCGGATCATCCCCGTCCACCCGGCGGGGCGGGAGGTGCTCGGCGAGCGGGGCTACGCGTCGCTCGCCGACGTCCCGGAGAAGGTGGACGTGGTCGGCGTCTACCGGCGCGCCGAGCACGCCGGTGAGGCCGTGGACGCGGCGATCGCGGCCGGCGCGAAGGCCGTGTGGCTGCCGCTCGAAGTGATCGACGAGGCGGCGGCCCGGCGCGCGAAGGACGCCGGGCTCGACGTCGTCATGAACCGCTGCCCCGCCGTCGAATGGGCGCTGCGCCGCTAGGGACCGCAGCGGCCTTCCGCGAGGCGCGGCGGCGGCCCCCGAGCGCGCTCGGGGGCCGCCGGCCGGCTAGGCCTCGTTGTCGATGATCTTGTAGGTGTGGGCCCCGTTGATCGCCCACATGCGGTACTGGACCTTGGGGTGCCGGATGACATCGGTCCACGCGTTCGGCCGGATCACGTCCGCGCTGATCATCACGGTCACGGCGGAGTGCTTCTTGTTGAAGATGATGCGGTTCGGCTTCGGCTCCTCCCTGACGTTGAAGCCCGCCTTCTTCAGGTAGCTGCTCGCCCGGATGATCCGCACCTTCTTGCCGTTCCAGCAGTACTTGACGCTCGAGTGCCACTGGTAGTTCGTCGGAATGGTGTTGGAGTTGATGTACCGGTCGACCGTGTTGCACTTCTCCTTCGCCTTCGCGCCGGCCGTCGCCTTGGTCCCGGCGCTCCCGGTGGCCCCGGCGCTCCCGGCGCCCGACGCGGCCTCGGTGCCCGACGCGGCCCCGGTGCCCGACTCGGCTCCGGTGCCCGCCGCGGCTCCCCCCAGCACGGCGGGCGCCTGCTGGTCGGACACCGCGGAGACCTTGCCGACCGGCCCGGACTCCGACTGACCGCCCACGAGCACGCCGGCGGTGATGGCGCCGCTCAGCGCGGTGACGCCCACCGCCGCGGCGATCGCGGCGCGGCGCCGCGACGGCTTGCGCGGCTCAGACTTCTCCTCGTGCATTTCTCCACACTTCCTTCCATTGTCGGGCTTTCCGATTAGCCGCCCGATCACTGGAGAAAAATGTATGGAGAATGACGTCCGGCCCCCTAGGGCCATAGGGCCCCAACATCACCTCTCGCGGACCCTGATGTCCTTTGACGCGAACTCGAATCGGTCGCTCAGAAGGATCGCCGGGGAGTCCGCGGCGGGTGGCGGCAGGACGCTACAGCTTGTCGCGGAGCCGGGCGCCCTTCGCCTTGGCCTGGCCGTAGAGGTCCTTCTGGAAGACCTCCATCTTGGCCCGCAGCCCCTCATCGGACGCGGCCAGGATGCGGACGGCCAGCAGCCCGGCGTTGCGGGCCGCGCCGACCGCGACCGTCGCGACGGGGACGCCCGCGGGCATCTGCACGATCGACAGCAGCGAGTCCATGCCGTCGAGGTACTTCAGCGGCACCGGGACGCCGATCACCGGCAGCGGCGTCACCGACGCCAGCATGCCGGGCAGGTGCGCGGCGCCGCCCGCGCCCGCGATGATCACGCGGAGGCCGCGGCCGGCGGCCTCCTCCCCGTAGGCGATCATGTCGTGCGGCATCCGGTGCGCGGACACAACGTCGGCCTCGTAGGGGACGCCGAACTCCGCCAGCGCCTGCGCGGCGCCCTCCATGACGGGCCAGTCGGAGTCGCTGCCCATCACCACGCCGACGACCGGCTCAGTCATTTCCGCTTCTCCCCCATCTTCGTCCCCCAACGCAGGTAGTCCGCGGCATGACGGGCCCGTTCCCGGACGTCGTCGAGGTCTGTGCCGAGCGCCGTCACATGGCCGATCTTGCGGCCGGGACGCGACTCCTTGCCGTACATGTGCACCTTGACGGCCGGGTCGTGGGCCATCACGTGGATGTAGCGGGAGTAGACGTCCGGGTCGTCGCCGCCGAGCACGTTCGCCATCACCGTGTACGGGGCGGTCGGCTCGGTGGAGCCGAGCGGCAGGTCGAGGACGGCCCGCAGGTGCTGCTCGAACTGCGACGTCCGGGAGCCCTCGATCGTCCAGTGCCCGGAGTTGTGCGGGCGCATGGCCAGCTCGTTCACCAGCAGCCCGGCGTCGGTCTCGAACAGCTCGACCGCGAGCAGCCCGACGACGCCGAGCTCCTCCGCGACGCGGAGGGCGAGGCTCTGCGCCTCGGCGGCAAGGTCGTCGGACAGGCCCGGTGCGGGCGCGATCACCTCGGTGCAGATGCCGCCCTCCTGGACGGTCTCCACGATCGGGTACGCGGCGCCCTGCCCGTAGGGCGAGCGCGCGACGAGGGCGGCCAGCTCCCGCCGGAACGGGACGTGCTGCTCGACCATCAGGTCGACGCCCTCCGCGAGCAGCCGCTCCACCTCGCCGGACGGCTCGTCCACGATCCAGACGCCCTTGCCGTCGTAGCCGCCGCGGGTCGCCTTGAGGACCAGCGGCCAGCCGTGCTCGCGGCCGTACTCCGCCAGGAAGGCGGCGGGTTCCGACGCGGGCACGGGCGCGTACGCGGGGCACGGGACGCCGAGGCCGCTGAGCCGCTCCCGCATGACGAGCTTGTCCTGGGCGTGGGCGAGGGCCGCCGCGCCCGGCCGGCACGGGACGCCCGACTCCTCCAGCTCCCGGATGTGCGGGCCCGGGACGTGCTCGTGGTCGAACGTGACCACGTCGCAGCCCTTGGCGAACGCCAGCAGGTCGTCGCGGGACCGGTCGTCCCCCACCCGGACGTCGGACACGGCCTTGGCCGCCGACTCGTCGGGCGCCCCGGCGAGGACGCGCAGCGACACGCCGAGCGCGATCGCGGCCTGCTGGGTCATCCGGGCCAGCTGCCCGCCGCCCGCCATGCCCACGACGGGCATTTCACCCCGGCGGAGCCGGGCCGGGGGGCGTGGGAGGTCGTCCCCCCTCGGGGAATCCGGTGGAACACTCACGTCAGAAGGCTATCGGCCGATCGGGGCGAACGAATCCCCGGCGGCGGGCGTCACAGGTGTGTGGGGGTCGTGACAATGGGCAGGGAACGCGTGGAC
>NZ_VCKZ01000084.1 GCF_005889745.1 Actinomadura geliboluensis | reverse complement strand
GGTCGCGTTCGCCGTGCGGCGGGACGGTCCCGCAGCTGTGGAAGTTCGGGTCGATCAGCGGGGCGAGCCTGACCGGCGCCTCGGTGGCGGGGTCGAGTTCGACCCGCACCTCGCGCAGCATGTCCAGGTCGGGCCGGAACCCCGTCGCGGCGACCACGATGTCGGCCTCCAGGACGCGCGGGCCGTCCGGGGTCTCGCCGTTGACCTGGACGGCTGCGGCTTCATCGTTCAGGGTGGCGACGCCGGTGATGGTGAAGCCGCGCACCAGGTCGATCTCACCGTTGTCCACGGCCGCCTTCAGGCGGGTGCCGAGCGCGCCTCGTGCGGGAAGGCCGTCGGCGTCGCCGCCGCCGTAGAGCCGGGCGACCGATGCGCCGCGCACCGCCCAGGTGATGCGGGTGCCGGGCTCGTTCTTGGCGAGTTCGGCCAGGGCGAGGAGGGTGTTGGCGGCCGAGTGCCCCATCCCGACCACCAGGGTGCGGCGGCCCGCGAAGCGGGACCGGTCGCGGCCCAGCACGTCCGGCAGCGGGCCGGTGATGCGGGCGGCGGCCTGCTCCTCGCCGGGCGCGGGCAGGCCGGAGTGGCCCAGCGGGTTGCTGCGGCCCCAGGTGCCGGACGCGTCGATGACCGCGCGGGCGGCGATGTCGTCCACGGCTCCGTCCGGGCCCACGGCGCGGACCAGCAGCGGACGCTCCGCACGCCCGACCGTGCGGGTCACGTCCACGCCCTGCCGGGTCACCGCCACCACGCGGGTGCCGGTGCGGACCCGTCCGGCCAGCGCGGGAACCTGAGCGAGCGGCGCGAGGTAGTCGCGGACGAGTTCGGCACCCGTAGGCAGGGCCTCCGGGTCGGGCAGACGCCACCCGGTCGGCTCCAGAAGCCGCCGGGCGGCCGCATCGGTGTCGTACCGCCACGGCGAGAACAACCGCACATGCCCCCACTCCGAGACCGCCGCGCCCACTTCTCCCCCGGCCTCCAGCACGAGGAACTCCTGATCGCGCTCGGCGAGATGGGCGGCGGCGGCCAGCCCGACCGGCCCGGCACCGATCACCACCACCGGCAGCCCGTCGAGCGGCCCCTGCTCGACGCAGCCGCAGCCGGCGCCGGTCTTGGCCTGCTGGACGGTGGCACCGGGGTCTACGGCCTGCTCGGCGTCGGTGCAGCACGCGCTGACACCGCAGCAGCTGCTTGCGCTGGCGGGGGCGTCCGGGGAGGCTGCTGGCTCCGGTCGTCCGGTTTCGTCGTTCACGATGACTCCTTGTCGGTTCGGTCATGGGTGTCGGGCGCCGGGGAATGTTGTCAGAGGCGGGTGCGGTAGGCGGCGGTCGTCACGCGGTCGATGTGTGCGGCGGAGCGGCATGCGGGCGTGCAGACCTGGCCGCAGGTCTCGCAGAAGGACACGGCCTTGACGCGCCGGGCGGTGATCCGGGCGAGCAGCGTCTTCATCTCCGACTCCTTGTTTAGATACCTGTCTAAGCAGGCGCCAGTTTGCATCACTGGATAGATAGATGTCAAATTAGATGCATGTCTAAGATTCTGGAGCTTGAGGACGTGACCGACCCCGCCTGCTGCGCACCGTTGAGCGGTCCGGCATTGAGCGAGGCGGAGGCCACTGAACTGGCCAAGGTGTTCAAGGCGCTGTCCGATCCGGTGCGGTTGCGTCTGCTGAACATGATCGCCTCGGTGGACGGAGGCGAGGCGTGCGTGTGTGACCTGACCGGCGCGTTCGACCTCACCGCGCCGACCATCTCCCACCACCTGAAGGTGCTGCGCCAGGCCGGGCTCATCGAGGGTGAGCGGCGCGGCACGTGGGTGTACTACCGGGTTGTGCCGGAGAGGTTGACCCGCCTATCGGGTCTGTTCGCCCTGCCGGCTCTAGTCCCGGCCTGATTCCAGAGGCTGTCCCGCTCTGGGGGCGGTCATCGGGTCGATGTCAGCGCGCCGTCGGGGGTGCGTGTCTGCTTGCGCAGCCGGGTGAGGACGTGCCGGGCGTCGGCGGCGACTCCGCGCAGGGTGGCCGAGGCGAAGGAGCGCTGCCATTCCAGGCCGACGAATCCCAGTCCCGGATGGGTGGCCGAGACGCCGCCCCGATGGCAGGGCTGCCCGTCGCCGTCCAGTGCGCCCAGCGGGGCGAGATACTCCACGCCCGGCCGGAACCCGGTGGCCAGCAGCACCACGTCGACGTGTTCGCGGGTCCCGTCGCTCCAGAGGACTTGGTCGCCGTCCAGGCGAGTGAACATCGGGCGGCGGTCGGGGTTGCCGGTGGCGATGGCATCGCGGTAGGTGCCGGTGTCGAACACCGGGGTGCCCTTGCCGCCGGTCAGCAGCGGGCGCGCCCACCCTGCGGCGTCCAGTCCGGTGCGCTGCAACCAGATGTGCATGTCGACCCCCAGCACGCGCTGGGGCATGAAGCGGAGCGGGTGCCGGGTCGCCAGCGCGACGTCGGCGACCGCGGCCAGTTCGATCGCGATCTGCACGGCCGAGTTCCCGCCTCCCACCACCACGACGCGCTGGCCGGTGAACGGTCCGGGACGGCGGTAGTCGGACGAGTGCAGCACCGTGCCGGGGAAGCCGTCCAGTCCCGGCAGGTCCGGGCGGTGGGGGCGGCTGAATCCGCCCGTCGCGGCGATGAGCAGCGGCGCGGCGAAGACCTCACCGCTCGTCGTGACCACCTCGAACCCCGGTCGTGTGCCGTCCTTGGCAGCCACGACCGTTTTGACTCGGTGACCAGTACGGATGTCGGCGTCCAGATGGGCGGCGTAGTCGGTCAAGTAGGCCACGACCTCATCCCGCGTGGGGTAGCCGTCCGGATCGCCGGGGAACTCCGCTCCGGGCAGAGCGCTGCGCCGGGCCGGTGAGAACAGGGTGAGGCTGTCGTAGTAATGCGGCCAGGACCCGGCCGGCTGGCCGGCCGCCTCCAGGACGATGGGCGCCAAGCCCAGAGACCGGGCAATGCGGGCGGTGGCCAGACCAGCCTGGCCGCCGCCGATGATGACGAGTGGTGCAGTGGTGAGCATGGAGCAAACATATCAACATTTCATAAAATAATGAAGTACTGATATGTGGCGTATGCTGGGCGCACACCTCGGGGAGGAGCCAGCGGCGATGGGCGAGTCGGTCGAGAAGACGGTCCCCGCACGGGGCGGTTGCGAGGCGGTGCCGACCGCTCAGCTCGGCGCCGGAGCACGCGAGTTCCTCAAGGCGCTGGCCAGCGAGCAGCGGCAGCAGATGCTCGAACTCTTCGCCGGCGGCATCGAACTCACCGTCGGCACGGTCGCCGAGCGCCTCGGGGTCGGCCAGTCCAACGCCTCGCAGCAGCTCGCGCTACTGCGCCGAGGCGGCCTGCTCACCTCGCGCAGGGACGGCAAGCAGGTCTTCTACCGCATCGACTCCGCCGCGGTCGACCGGTCACTCGCCGAACTCCGCGCCTACCTGCACACCTGCTGCCCACCCGGCAACTGAGCCCCCTAGGTCGCGTCCGGTGGATCATGCGTTGATCCAGAGCAGGGCTGTGACCAGGACGATTCCTGCGCGGTAGTTGCGGGCGAGCTGTCGGCCCGGGTGGCGATGGCGCGCCATTGTTTGAGGCGGCCGATGCAGCGTTCGACCACGTTGCGGCGCCGGTAGAGAGCCGGGTCGAACACCGGAGGCCGCCCGCCGTGCGGGCCGCGGCGGGTGCGTCCGGCCCTCTGATCGACGCGTTCGGGGATGGTGACGGCGATGCCCCGCTGGCGCAGGGTCCGGCGGATCGCCGCCGAACTGCAGGCCTTGTCTGCGATCACCCGGTCCGGTCGGCACCGCCGACGTCCCGCCCCAGGCGCGGCACCCGAATCCCGGCGAGGACGTCGGGGAAGGCGGTGCAGTCGTTGACGTTGCCGGCGGTGACCACGATCGACAGCGGCATTCCGCGCCCGTCGACGGCCAGTGGACCTTGTGGTCAACCCGCCCTGTGACCGCCCGAGCGCCTGATTGCTCTTTGATGCCTGATTCGTCCCACCTGGTTCCCTTTTCTGCGGGCACCGGCGGCATGCTGACAGGCGGGTCGCGCACCATGCGCAGTTGGTGGTGCGCGGTCTAGCGGGCTTGTTCGAGTTCGCAGGCTCTTTCGTTACCGGTCGGGGTGCGGCGGAGCTGGTAGTGCCAGGCATAGGGCGTCCAGGGCTGCGGCGAATGCGTGGTCCGATGGGGTGCCGTAGCCGATGACCAGGCCCTCGCGCGGTGGTAGGGCGCTGTCGGGGTGGCGGTAGGGGCCCAGCCCGTCGAGAGCCAGTCCTTGCCGGCGGGCCGCGCGGAGAGCCGCTTGCTCGGTGTTCTCCGGCAGTTCGAGGACGGCGTGCAGTCCCGCCGCGACGCCGCTGACCCGGATGTGCGGGGCGCGTTCAGCGATCACGTTCGCCAGCAGGTCGCGCCGCCGCCGGTAATGCTTCCGCATATGACGCAGATGCCGGTCGTAGGCGCCGCGAGCGATGAAGTCGGCGAGGGTGAGCTGGTCGAGGACGCCGGACCACATCTCCCTGGGCCCCTTGGCGGTGAGCACGTCGTCGACGAGCCATCCCGGTAGTGCCATCCAGCCGAGCCGCAGCGCCGGGGACAGGCTCTTGCTCGTCGAGCCGATGTAGACGACCCGGTCGGGGTCGAGGCCTTGCACCGCGCCGACCGGCTGCCGGTCATAGCGGAACTCCCCGTCATAGTCGTCCTCTAGCAGGACCCCGCCGCTGGAACGGGCCCAGTCGATGACCGCCGCCCGGCGTTCCGGATGCAGCGGGCCGCCGATGGGGAACTGGTGCGCCGGCGTGAGCAGCGCGGCCCCGGCGCCGGTGCCCGGCAGTTCCTCGATCCTGGCTCCGTAGGAGTCGACCGTCAGGGGGACGGTGCGCAGCCCCATCTCATCGAGGATGCCGCGGTGGAATTCCAGTCCGTACGACTCCACCGCGATTGGGCCATTCAGCACGCCGCCCAGTAGCCGCAGCGCGTGGGCGAAACCGGAGCAGATGACGATCCGGTCGGGTTCGGTGCGCACGCCCCTGGCGCGGGCCAGGTACTCCGCAAGTGCTTCCCGCAGTTCGACCCGGCCGCGTGGATCCCCCACTCCGAAGGCGTCGTTGGGTGCGGCGGCCATGGCCGCGCGGACGGAGGTGACCCAGGCGGACCGAGGGAAGGCGGCCGCATCTGGGGAACTGGGCATCAGATCGTGAACGACGCGACGCGGTGCCCGGCGTTGCGGGCGTTGCGCCTGGACGGCGTGGAGTGGTGCGGTCCTTCTGGCGACCCGGGTGCCGGAACCCTGGCGCGCGGACAGCCATCCTTCCTCCGCGAGTTCGGCGTAGGCGGCGGCGACGGTGTTGCGGGCGATGCCCAGGTCGTTGGCGAGGCTTCGGTACGGCGGCAGCCGCGTTCCGGGCGCGAGCCGGCCGGAGCGGACAGCCTCCCGCAAGGCGTGCATGAGCCGGCTCCGCAGATTTCCCTCGCCGGAGAGTTCGAGGTGGAGGTCGGTGCCCGCGGACTGCTCGGCCTCGATTTCCGGGCCCGCCGGCCTCTGAACATTGGCCCACGTTTCCTCCATGAGAATGCACCATACCTTGGGCCGGTTCGATGCTTACGGTCGATGCATGACCACGGTTCAGGTACCTCAGCGAATGAACTTCTCCACCGTCTCTCCCAAGGTCTTCAAGGCCGTCCTCGCCCTTGACGCCGCAGCTCGCGAGGGACTCGACCCCGTCCTGCTGGAACTGGTGCAGATCCGCGCCTCGCAGATCAACCACTGCGCGTACTGCATCGACTACCACACGTCTGACGCTCGCAGGGCCGGGGAGTCGGAAGAACGGATCTACCAGCTCTCCGCGTGGGAGGAGTCGAGCCTGTTCACAGCGAAAGAGCGGTCGGCCCTGGCCCTCACCGAGGCCATCACCCTCCTGCCCCAGGGCGTGCCGGACGAGGTTTACGAGGAGGCCGCGAAGCACTTCGAGGAGAAGGAGCTCGCCCAGCTCATCGCGCTCATCTTCACCGTCAACGCGTGGAACCGCATGAACGTCACCACGCGCAAGACGCCCGGCACCGAGTGACCGACTGATCGTCCGCGGGCGGTGGCCGCCCTGCCGGCCATCGCCCGCCGCATGCCATGGACCTCTTCCCTGTTGAAAGGCCGACGAAGCCGTGACCACCATTGAGACCGAGGCGTCCGCCGCCACCGATCGTTCACCCGTCAGGGGCTGGCTCGCCGTACTTGCGGTGACCCTGGGCATCTTCTCCCTGATGACCTCCGAGCTGCTCCCCGTGGGCCTACTCACCCCGATCGGCACCGACCTGGTCGTCTCCGAAGGCACCGCGGGACTGATGGTGACCGTCCCCGGCCTGGTCGCCGCCATCTCGGCGCCTCTGGTCACCGTGGCGACCGGGCGCATCGATCGCCGCATCGTGCTGGCGGTCCTGATCGGCCTGATGGGCGCGGCCAACCTGGCCTCCGCCGTCGCCACCAGCTTCGCGGTGGTCCTGGCCGCCCGGTTCCTGATCGGCATCGGCGTCGGCGGCTTCTGGTCCATCGCCGGCGGCATCGCGCTGCGGCTGGTGCCGGCGAAGCACACCGCCCGGGCCACCGCCGTCATCTTCGGCGGCGTGGAGACCGCGTCCGTCCTCGGGGTGCCCACCGGGACGTTCATCGGCGACCACAGCGGCTGGCGTACGGCGTTCGCCGCCGTGGGCACCCTCGGACTGGTCGCCCTGGTCTGCCTGGTCTTCCTGATGCCGAAGGTGCCGGCCGAGCGGACCCTCACGCTCCCGGCCCTGCCGAAGGTCTTCAGGAGCAACGCCGGTGTCCGGGCCGGCATCGCCCTCACCTTCCTGGTCATCACCGGCCACTTCCTGGCCTACACGTTCGTCCGACCGATCCTCCAGAGCGACGGGGTCGGCGACGGCTCGATCAGTGTGCTGCTGCTGACGTTCGGAGTCGCCGGCATCTGCGGCAACTTCATCGCCGGAGCCCTCGTCACCAACAGGCTCCGGCAGAGCGTCATGGGAATCTCGGTACTCCTCACCGCGGCCATGGTCACTCTCGCGCTCGTCGACACGGGCACCCTCACCGCGGGCGCGATCCTGGTCCTGTGGGGCCTGGGCTACGGCGCGGTGCCGGTCACCTTCCAGACCTGGATCCTCGACGCCGCGCCGGACGCCACCGAGGCGGCCACCTCGCTGTACGTTTCCGCGTTCAACCTGTCCATCGCGCTCGGTGCGCTCTTCGGCGGCTTCGCCGTCGACGGCACCGGCACTACAAGCGTGCTGTGGATCGGCGCGGTCCTGGCCATCCTGGCGTTGTTCGTGCTGCGCCGACCCCAGCGCGCCGCAGTCATGCCCGCCGAGTAACCGGCGGATCGTCCCGCCGTCGGCTGGTCAGCTCGCTCCCCTTCGACGGATTGACTGCACGGGACGGAACGGGCGCCTTCGCCTAGCGCGGCTGTCACCGTACGTCCAGGACGGACCGGCTCTGGAGCAGCCAGACCGGGCAGAGCACACGTTGCCGAGGACGTCACGCCCCCGGCGCCCGGCTCTGCCCTTCTCCTTCACTTCTCCGATAGGAGCCCGCTGACCAGGTTCTCGATGCGCTTGCGAATTTCGTCGCGGATCGGACGGACGGCGTCGACGCCCTGTCCGGCAGGGTCATCGAGAGTCCAGTCCAGGTAGCGCTTACCGGGGAAGACCGGGCAAGTGTCACCGCATCCCATGGTGATGACCACGTCGGATGCCCGGACGGCATCGACCGTGAGCACCTTGGGGGTCTCGGCGGAGATGTCGATACCCTCCTCCGCCATCGCCTCGACCACCGCCGGATTGACCTGGTCGGCAGGCGCGGACCCGGCGGAGCGCACTTCGATCCGGTCACCTGCCAGGTGGGTGAGGTAGGCGGCGGCCATCTGGGAGCGTCCGGCATTGTGCACGCAGACGAACAGGACACTGGGCTTGGCAGAGCGAGCCTGATCAGGCACCGGCGTTCCTTCGCTGTTCAAGGCCGGGCTGGTCGAGGGTGGTCAGCAGGTCGGTGACGAGCAGGTCGAGTTCGTCGCGAATGCGGCGGATCTCGGCCAACGGTTGATGGGCCGGGTCGGGGACGGCCCAGTCCAGGTACCGGGTGTGCGGCAGGAGTGGGCAGGCGCCGCCGCAGCCCAGCGTGATCACCAGGTCGGCGGCAGCGACCAGTTCGTCGGTCAGCGGTTTAGGGAACTCAGCCGACAGGTCGACCCCGATCTCGGCCATGACATCGACGACGGCCAATTCCAGTTCCGCCGCCGGCGCGCTGCCGGCCGAGCGGGCGTGTAGGCGTCCGCACCCCCGGGTCATGGCGAGCGCGGCCGCCATCTGGGACCGGCCGGCGTTGGCGTCGCAGACGAACAGCACCTCGGGGACCGGTTTGTCGAGCCGTCCCTCGGCTTGGGCGAGGGCGGTGAGCCGCGCGGCGGCGAACCGTTCGGCCAGCACCACCAGGTGGGCGTCGACTCTCGCGGTGGCGTGCAGTTGCCGGTAGGAGTCGGTGACCAGACGGCGGGCGGTCTCGACAGAGACCAGGCCATGGAACCTGGCGGCCAGCCGCGCCGCGATGCGGTCGAACAATGCCTCGCCTGGTGTGCAGGTCACCGTTCGTCTCCCCGACACATCTGGAGGCCAACACTCAGGGCCGTCACCGGCCAGCGGCCCCTACTCGCCGCTCGAACCGGACCGGCCCGCCTGGTACGGCTTGTGAAGGAACTCGGTTCGCGAGCCTCACAGGCGGCGGTCATCGTCGTGCCACCGCCCGGCGGGTTGGAATCGGCGACGCAGCCACAGCGACACGTACACCAGCCCGACCAGGACCGGGACCTCGATCAGCGGCCCGACCACGCCCGACAGGGCCTGCCCGGAGGTGACGCCGAAGGTACCGATGGCAACGGCGATGGCCAGCTCGAAGTTGTTCCCCGCGGCGGTGAATGCGAGCGTCGCGGTGCGCGGATAGGGCAGCCGGACGGCGCGTCCGAGGGCGAAGGACCCGCCCCACATGAGCGCGAAGTAGGCCAGCAGCGGCAGCGCGATACGGGCGACGTCGGTGGGCTGGTTGGTGATGGTGTCGCCTTGGAGGGCGAACAGGATGACGATGGTGAACAGCAGCCCGTACAGCGCGACGGGGCCGATCCGGGGCAGGAACCGCTGCTCGTACCACGCGCGGCCGCGGGCCCGCTCACCCAGGCGGCGGGTGAGGTAGCCGGCCGCCAGCGGGACGCCCAGGAACACCAGCACGTTGACCACGATCTTGCCGACGGAGAAGTCCACTTCGTCGGTCGCCAGGCCCAGCCACCCGGGGAGGACCTGCAGGTAGAACCAGCCGAGCACACCGAACGCGATGACCTGGAAGATGGAGTTGAGCGCGACCAGCACGGCGGCGGCCTCCCGGTCGCCGCAGGCCAGATCGTTCCAGATGATGACCATCGCGATGCAGCGGGCCAGCCCGACGATGATCAGACCGGTGCGGTACTCGGGCAGGTCCGGCAGGAAGATCCAGGCCAGCGCGAACATCACCGCCGGACCGACCACCCAGTTCAGCAGCAGCGAAGCCGCCATGAGGCGGCGGTCGCCGGTGACGGTGTCGAGCCGGTCGTAGCGGACCTTGGCCAGCACCGGGTACATCATCACCAGCAGGCCCAGCGCGATCGGCAGCGAGATCCCGCCGGCCTCGACCCGGGCCAGCGCGTCGTCAAGGCCGGGGACGGCGCGTCCCAGCCCGAGGCCGAGCACCATCGCCGCGATGATCCACACCGGCAGGAACCGGTCGAGGGTCGACAGCCCGGCCACCACCCCCGCTTCCTGCGGACGTGTGGCGGCGCCGGAGTCTTGCGTACTGGTCACGTGCACGGCCTCTTCCGCTGATGAGCCCGGGACTCGCGGGCGGCGGCGGCCAGTCCTCCGAGTTCGGCGGCCAGGTGCTCCAGCACCTCGGGCCGTAGCCGGTAGTAGGTGAACCGTCCGCAGGGCTCGGTGTCCACGAGCCCGGCTTCGCGCAGTGCCCGCAGGTGGTTGGAGATGTTGGTCTGCCTGGCGCCGGTCTCCTCGACGAGGTGGCAGTTGCACAACGCCTCTTCACCCAGGAGCGACACGATCTGCGCACGCAGCGGGTCGGCCAGCAACCTCAACACATCAGTTTGAACTGACATCACGCCTGGATGATACATGACGTCCAGGGACGGCCCACTCGGACGCCCACTGCAGCGAGCGCCGCCACACCCAGCCAGCACCGACAACGTGAGAGCGGTCCGCGCGAAGCGCCAACAGCGCGCTTGACTGAGCGAGCATCATCACTGTTGGTAGCCAGGTGTGGTGATCATCAACTCATCGCCCCTGCCAGAAGCGCGGGTGCTGCCCACCGGCGCCCTCGCTGACGCCGGTGGGCAGCATCCGTGGTCAGCGCCAGGCTCGCCACCCTTGGCACCGTGGCCAGATATCTCGCCGGAGCGTCTGGGGCAACCTCATACCCTCCGCTGCCTAGGACAGACGCGACGAACCCGAACTACCGTTTGCCCTGCCCCCCGACCAGACAACCCTCCACACCTGGAAGTGGACGTTCTCCGAGCCGTGCCCGGCGTGATCAGGATCGTCCGAGTAGCGACGCTCGGACCAACGCGGCACTGCCGGACGCCGTACCGATGCGGGTACGGCCTCAGCGTCCCCGCAGCGGTACGGCCACACCGAAGACAGGGGCTCGCGCCTACGAACTACTAGGCCGCCGTGGGCGCGTCGGGTGCTGGGTTGGGTTCGGGTCGAGTGCCGACGCCGCTTCCCTTGCTGCTGAGAGCGATATGCACGCAGCGCGGCAGTGGTGTCGATCCAAATCACCCGGATGCTTGCGCGGTCTTGGGCGGACACACCCACAGCCGTCGCTACTGCAGTCGACGCGATCTTCTCGCTCTCAATCTCGAAGTCGGCCTGGCCTTGTGTCCGGCGTGGCGTCGCTCGCCGCACGGCTCATCACGGGACTGGGAAAATGCCCATTGAAGCCCGTCGGCGTGCTCGCCCTCGGTTGAGTCGTCGGGGAGCAGCAACACCAGGACCGCGGGCGGATCACATGGCGCCATTTCGCCACCACGTCGTCGGTGAGAAGTTGCAATCAATTGACGATGCGCCCGTACCTGGACGGTGCAACCACGACGCCCAGACGACCTTGCCAGTAGCCGTGGCACCGGCCGTGATGGGCTACAAGCCCCATTCCGAAGCCAGAGCTTCGACAAGTTGCAGCCCTTGACCACTTTCATCCTCGATACCGCCCATCCGGAACCGGTACAGGCTCGCGACCTAGTCAGGAAGACGGTGCGTAGAACTGGTGGAGAGCCCAGGATGGATGACCGACCTGCGGCGCTCCTGTGCGTGCCTGTCATCTATGGCTTACTCAGTGGACGGACGACAGCTGCATGTCACGAGCGAGATCAGAGTCTGTCACGGACCCCCAGCCGCGGTGATGGCGCGCTGGTAGAGAGGCCAGCCGTTTTCCAAGCCGTCCGCCCAGTCCCACTCGTATCGGCCTGCACCGAACTCGGTGTGCTTGGGCGGGCGACCGAGCGCTTCGAAGATCTGAACGTATCGGGTGCTGGCAGTGGCGAGCCTTGCTCTCTGACGGTAACGGTCAGCGGTGGAAAAGTCGGTGATTCGCAGGTGTTCTTCATAGGGACGACCGCCGAGCTCGGCGTAGACGGTTTCGATGAATTGGCGTGTGTCGCGGGGCAGAAGCCTGACTCGGGAGGCTGTGTCCGGGGCATTCTCGCCGATGGCGGTGTACAAAGCTGCCAGGTCTCCGTTGAACCAGTGGCCGGCCGTCCCCGCGGAAAATTTGGCGAACTGACGGAAGGTCGGGGCCTTTCTCGCCACGGCGATGCGCCGATGGAGTTCACGGGCGACAGCGGCAAGTTCCTGCGTCCAGCGTTCTTGCAGGTAGGAGTCCAAGTAGCGGTTGCTCCATCCGCGACGGTGCCGGGTGATGATGTCGCGCAGGATCTCAAAACCGGCGCGGCGCTGGCCACCGCCAATGAATCTGATCGCGATGACGCCATCGGACATCTGTACCTGTTCCTCGTGCTGGATCAGCTCTTCCGGGGGCCCCAATAGGTTCTCGGCTTGCTCTAGTTCTTCGAACAAGCTTGGATGTATCGGCGTTCCCATGACCGCCAGTTCAGTGAGGGTGCGCTCGTAATAGCCGCGCAGGCCGTTCAAGGGCGTGCGCGAGGAGGGCCCCGCGCACACGAACCACGCGGTGAGACCGACGCCATGCCAGAAGGAGACCGCCGGACCGAGGGTCTCGGCCATTGCCATGTGCGGGTAGGGCTCGGTGGTGATTGCCTGCGGCCAGCGCGGCAAGACCGTGCCGCTCCACAGTTCCTCCACCTCGGCCACGAGGTCAGTGGGCAGGAACCGCTCGAAGAGTCGCGGAGCGGGACAGGGAAGGGGGCCGATGCTGTGGGGGGCGTCCTCGACCAGACCCCACAGGTCGGGCATTCCGGTGCGTTGGCTGGCGTGGGCGGCATCGAAGTGCCGCCACCACGATCGCAGAGCGGTCACGCGTCGCTCGACAGGTGATGTCGTAGTGTCCTGTCCTAGGAAGGCCGCCAGCATGGCATTGACGTCGTCCACCTCGATGCCGTGTTCGGCGGCTGCGCTGCCGACCTTGCTGGCACCGCCGACAAAAAACGTAGGCTGAGGCAATGCAGTCATGAGTTCTTCATTGGGATTGGGCGACAGTTCCAGGTAGTCCAGGAACTCCAGCCAACTGCCCGCGAAGTAGGCCGACAGGATAGGTTGCATTTTCTTGGTCAGCACGAGGCGCGCCAACGGGGTCCCACGTTTGGCCTTCTGCGCGGTCTTGTCGATGAAGGCGCTGATTCGCTCGGCGCGGAACGCGCGGACAATCGACAGTGGGTCGTGACCGATAATGGCGTCCAGCAGGGCGATGCGAGCCCGGGCGTGTCCAGCCCGGTCCAGGCCGCTCCAACCACCACGATAAGCGAAGGCCCACAGCACTGAGCCGGCGCTGATGCCCAGCCGTTGGTAGCAACGGACGATCTCCAGCCAGACGGTGCGGTGTTCGTCGGGTGTGCGCACTGGGGCGGCGGCCCGCTCTGTAATTGGCCGCAGTAACTGGTCGAACAAGGGAACGAGCAGCGACCAAGTAAGCATCGCGTCAGGAGAGGACGCCAGCCGCACCCGAACGTTGTCGTCAGCAGCGAGTGTCAGCGCGTACGAGGGCTGGCTCCGCAAATGTGCACTCAAGTTCACTGTCTGCGATTTGAGGGGCACCGCTTCTGGAAGGAACCAGGCTCCGTTGGCCTGTTGAGCCGACAAGGACAGGTTCTTCTCCAAGGCGGTCCGCCCGACCGGGTCGATGGGGGTGGCCGTGACCAGGGTATGGCGCTCCGGGTCAGTATCGTCGTCGACCAGGTTGATGATGCACTGGCCTGCTAAAGCGGCTTCGAGCAGTTGTGCTGTGCAGTGGTCAATGTCATCGAAGCGCTCGCGGCGCCCGCGTTCATTCTCCGACCGTAGGAACGCATAGGGCGGAAGACGTCCAAGGTACGCGGCTCGGTCTATGGCCTGGTCGCGGTCAGCCATGCATGCTCCGGATGACAGCGACGAACTGTTCAAACGGTTTAGGGTTCGGGTTCTTTTCGGCGTAGGCGGTGTATCTCTGGGCAAAGACGTCGAGCTCACGTTCCTGCCGACGTGCCTCAATCCGGTCGGCGTTGTGCAGGAACTGCTGCTGCGAGTCGCCTAGTTCCCACAAGACCACGGCCGAGGTCCCAGTGACTGCTGAGCATCCTGGTATGGAGCCGGCCAACGGCGCCGTTGTCGTTGTAACAGTGGCATCGGTGACTGGCGCGTCACCGAACTCATCGTCCTGGGCGGGATGGGGGTCCATGTCGTTCTCCGCCCGCAGTGTCTCCAGGTGGGCGTCGAGGCCGAGTTCACCGTGGTAGACGACGTCCAGTCGTTGTTCATGGGTGCGGTCGGCCAGGTCGCGGTGCTGGACGATCCGGATGCCGCGACCAATGAACTGATAGAACTCGCCGAAGCTGCCGTAGGGCCGCATCGGCACCACGATGGTGATGGGGGGCAGATCGTAGCCTTGGCCGAGCATCCGAAGTTGCACGATGGCCTCCAGGTTCCCCGAGTCCGTCTCGAATCGGGTCCGGATGGCGGAGATCTCAGTATCGCCCATCGAGTGGTGCAGCGGCGCGCAAGCGATGCCGTGCTCGTTGGCGATGCGGGCGATCTGTTCCGCGTGCTGCTGTCCCAGCGCGGCGAACAGGACGCGGGGCCGGACCGGTGCCAGTGTCCTGGCCTGGGCGTTCAGGCAGGTACGGACGTTGCGCATGATCTTACGGATGGGTTCTTCGGAAGTTGCTGTAATCCGAGCCAGCTTGCGCTCGTCCCGCATGACCTCCAGGAGCGCGCTCTTGCCGATGATCTGCTCGCGCCGTCCGTCCGGCCAGCGGATCTCGTAGGCGGTCTCCTCGACACGCGGACTGAACCGAAGTGCGTTCAGTTGCTTGGCGTGCCCGTCGGCGATCGAGTCGATGAGGCGATAGCGGTAGACAACGTCCGCGGTGATGCGCTTACCGTCAGCCCGGCTGAAGCAGGCTGACATCAGCAGACGGCGCGCCCGGGGGAAGCGCGCGAACAGCCGTCGATAAGAGTCGGCCGCCGCGATGTGCGCCTCGTCGATCACGATGAAGTCGACGTCGTCGGGGCCGAGCTTACCTAGCAGCCCCGGCCCCTGGTCACCACCGATCAACGAGTGGTAGTTAGTAACGATCATGTCGGCGGCCAGAAGTGTTTCGGACTGCACCGTCTGGATGGGGCCGCCGCTGCTGTCGAGTACCAGTGCGCGCGGCGGCCGGCATCCCGGAATCAGTGGCCCGCCCGGCAGGGTATATAGCGTGTTGCCTGCCCGGTTATGGTCTAGAGCGGCGGCGAACGTACCGCGGATGACGCGACCCGGCGTCACGATCAGCGCCCGTCGCTGGGTGAAGGCCAGAGCGGCCGCTACTCCCAGCACGGTTTTACCAGCGCCGACCGACATCACGCAGGCCGCGTCAAGCTTGCCGCGGCGGTAGTAATCGGCCAGGGCGCCCAAGGCTTCGCGCTGGCACTCTCGTAACGGTCGCACGGCTAGGTGCTGGCGGGCGATGTTGTAGAAACCCAGCGCGGTACGCGGCACGGCCGCCGAGGGCGGCGTGGCCAGTCCCAACGGATTGGCGACCATGTCGTCGGGAACGGGGACGATGGGGTCGGTGATCACATAGGTCGCGAGGACCGGGTCCTGGCGCAGCACCGCCTGCAACTGGGCCACACATTGCGCGGTTTCCTCGCGGATGGCGTCATAAGAGAATCGGAGAACCGTATACCCCTGGGCAACAAGGTCGTTCTGGCGGACCCGGTCATAGACGAAGGCATGCCTGTCACTGTGATACGTGAACCCGTCGAGTTCGATTGCCACCCGCAGCTGCGCACCAGCAATGAGGTAGTCCAGCTCGTAGGTGTGCTCTGGTGCGGGCACCGGATGCTGCGGGGCGATGTGCGCTGCGATCGCCATCCGAACCGCTGGCGCCAGCACCCAACGGACGAAGGCGTTCTCCAGGAACGATCGTCCAGGCACCGTGTCGATCAGGCGCCCTGAAGTCATGCCAGCTCCTCATCGAGCGTGGCGACCTTGGCCTCCAACTCATCGCTCCAGTACCCTTCGCCGAATCTGCGGGCACGCCGGCTCACTTCCAGCGCCTCACGCAAGGCCCCCTCCCGTTCCAGGAGGTTGACGAGGACCCTCAGCGTCGCAATGCGCACAAAGCCACGGGCAGGATCGCTCTCATCCAGCACGACCGCCTCTGGGGCAGCCTCGATCAAGAGCAGGTCCAGATGGCAGAACTGCTCGATCGCCGCCAAGCCCTGCGGATAACGCCGCCGATGCTTCCACAGGTCGGTGACAGCCCCCTGCAAGAGAAAGTGGTAGTCCGAAGGGGTCCCCGGCAGTTCCAGTCCCTCCCAGGTCCTCCGAACCAGTTCAAGCTCGTCTCGCGGTGCAGCGGCACCGAAAGCAAGGTGGTGAACCGGGGAGCCGGACGAGGTGCCACCTTCGACAGAGGGCCACGAGAGGTAGCCGTTGTCAGCACGCGGTCGGATCCGCGCTCCAGGCAATCGGGAACGGTCGACGTCCAAGCTGCCCCGGAACGCAATGCCCGGAATGTCTGCCATGCGCGGATACCAGACCGATTCGCGTCCACCAATCGCCACTCTCGCATTCTACGGTTTCTGGCCAATGACAAGGCTCACTTTGCACCGATCCCTCACGATGGCCATGAAGCGCATCGCCATCCCCCTGAAGCGATCATGTACTTCTGCCATGTGCCACGAACTCGCCGATCTTCACCAGAGAGCGGATCCTCGTTAGCGCTCCCGATCTCCGGCGGTCCAGTGCGGTGACGTCGCATAAGCCGAGCCTGCAACCGCACACTGCCGATGAGCACCTAGGATCACCTTCGACACGAACCCAAATGCCTGCCGCACGTTCGCGGTGTCCCAGTGGCCTGCCGGCGCCTAGCAGAACACTAGGCCCGCTGTCGTGCCACGCCTCTTCCGCCTGAGACCGCTGGGACGCATGGCGCGCACGGTGCCTGCGCAGAGCATCTACCGCACGGGGTGGAGTTCCGGCGTCCGGCGCGACTTAGTAGGTCTTGTTGTCGGTCTCGGTGTTGCCGCGAGTCCATGGAGTGCCACATGTAGGTGGCGAAGGTGTCGCGATCGAAGCCGACCTTGGTCACTGGAGGCCAGCCACCGACACACCAAGCGTTGCGTACAGGAGTGACTACAGTCTGTGTAAAATCGCGACCAAGGTCGTCCATCTCCTGTGAAGGGTGCTCTCCGTCCCTGATCTGTGGCCGCGGGGCGGGACACGTGATCGTGTGCTCCGCAGCTCGACGGCGAAGCGAGGTGTGACCTTGCAAGGTGAGCGGGATCCTCGGCAGCGCAAGGCCGGTCCAGAGCGCGGGTTGAAGCCCGACGTCCGGCTGTACACGCCCGGCGAGGCGGCGGCGATGCTGCAGGTCCGCGAGTCGTGGCTGCGCAAGAAGGCGAGTGCGCGGGTCATCCCGTGCACCTTCATCGGCAAGCATCTGCGGTTCAGCGACCAGGACATCGCCGCGATCATCGCGGCTGGCGCCAAGCAGCCGGTCGTCCGACAACGGCGCGGCAGGTTCTGAGCCGCAGCAGTACAACAAGGAGGAGCATGTTATGGCGTATGCCGAAAAGCGGGGGTCCAAGTGGCGGGTCCGGTATGTGCGGCCAGACGGCAGCACGGCCTCGCAGTCGGGGTTCGAGACCAAGAAGGCCGCGCTGAACTGGGGAGAGGATCAGGAGGCCGGTATCCGGCGACATAGTTGGAACGATCCCCGTGACGGAGCGGCGTTACTGGTCGACTGGGTCGAGCTGTGGTGGTCCGGGCAGGACCTGGAGGCAACCACCGAGGCCAAGTACCGGTATCTGATCGATCATCACATCGTTCCAGCCTTCGGGAACCGGCCGGTCAACACCTTCACAAGCCCCGAGGAGATCGTCGCCTGGGAGAAGCGGACGCGGACGAACGGGTTCTCTCACCGGACCGCGGCCGATGCCCGGTCGCTGCTGGGGACGGTCCTGGGAGACGCCAAGGAACGCGGGATGGTCGCCAGCAACGTCGCCGTCAAGCGGAGGGGGCGCGGGCGGAAGCGGGCGCGGCGGGCCATCGCGGTGCGCGGGCCCGAAAAGGTGTGGGCGACTCCCCTGCAGACGCTGCTGCTGGCCGAGCGGTGCGCGTTGCTATCTGGACGCGACGACGACTTCGTCCTGATCGTCCTCACCGCCTACACCGGAATGCGGTGGGGGGAGGTGCACGGGCTGGAACGGCCGGCATGCCGGCTGGACCGTCTACAGGTCGACTGGCAGCTGCGCGAACTGGCGGGGCGGCTGGAGATGGTGCCGCCCAAGGACGATTCGCACCGGCCCGTCGACCTGCCGCCCTTCCTTGCAGGACTCGTGTCGGGGCAGAGCGTGCGTTCGCAGGGCCGCTGCGCATGTCCAGGACGGACGCCCGAGTGCGGTGGGCGCGGACAGTACCTGTTCCTCAGCCCGGACGGGTCGCATCATCGACGCTCGAATTACGCCCGGCGCATGTTCCAGCCGGGTGCTGACGGTCGATACCCCAAGGGCAATCGGCAGACCGGAAAGAGGGTCCTGGTGGATACGACGGAATGGCCGGGAGTACCGCTTCCGGCCTGGCCCGACGCCGTCCCCGGGCAGCCGTTCCATCCCCCACGTGGGAAAGGGATCCGGGTCGTGACCGAAGAGGACTCGCCGTCAGTGTGGCTGCCGCTCATCGAAGGGCTCACTCCGCATGGGCTCCGGCACAGCCACAAGACCTGGATGCTGGAGGACGCAGTACCGGAAGTGCTTCAAGCCGAGCGGCTGGGCCACACGGTGCCGGGCATCGCGGCGTGTACTCCCATGTCTCGGACACCATGCGGGACGATCTCAAAGCCAAGCTCCAGCGCCGCTGGGAGAGAGCGCTGCAAGAACGGCTCCGGTTCAGTGCGACCTCTCCGGTTCCGACGCTCAACGACCTTCTGGAGGCCGCCCAGAAGCGGGCCGACTCGTCGGTCCTGCGTCTCGCGAGCGCTTAGGGAATCGTGCTGCGGGCGGGACAGGGGTGCTCGTCTTGTCCCGCCCGTACGGCTACGGAGAGTGATGACTCGGAGGTGTTCTTGTGACCTCGTTCGGGTGGGAGGGAGGTGATCTCCCAAAATCCTCCCAGTTGACCACTGAGGCCCTGCCGCTGAGATGCGGGAGGGCCTGGGTTGTAAGGGGTGGGCGATACTGGGTTCGAACCAGTGACCTCTTCGGTGTGAACGAAGCGCTCTCCCACTGAGCTAATCGCCCCGGTGTTCCGACGTCGGAAACTCTAGCGCATCTTGGGGGGTGGTCGCGCGCTGAGTGCGGTGGTGCCAGATGAGGAAGACGGCCGTGCAGGCCAGGGTCCAGGCCGTCAGGGTGATGAAGGGCTCGGCTCGCTGGTGGCCGTGGAAGTAGATGGCGGTGTGCTGGGCGTCGACGGAGGCGCCGGGTGGGAGCCAGCGGCCGATGGTGCCGAGGGGGAACGGGAGGAGGGGCCAGGAGACGGCGCCGCCGGAGGAGGGGTTGCCGATCAGGACCATGAGGCCCCAGGTGGGGATCATGGCCCAGCGGCCGATGAGGGCGTTGAACATCGTGAAGACCATGCCGCTGGTGAACATGGTGAGCGAGGAGATCGTCCAGGACTCGCGGAAGGGGAGGGTGAGGACGCCGAGGCCGTGGTCGACGACCGTGCAGATCGCGAGGCCGCCGAGGGCGGCGTAGGCGGCGGTGAAGGCGATGCGGGGGACGGGGGTGAGGGCGGCGGCGTGCACGTTGAGCTGGATGGCGCCGACGAAGCCGATGATCACTGCGGCCAGGGAGATGTAGAAGATGGCGAGGCCCTGCGGGTCGGTGGGTTGCAGGGGTTTGATGTCGCGGACGGTGACGGGGACGCCGGCGGCCTGGCCGGCGGCGGGGCCCGCCTGGGTGAGGAGGCGGGCGACGGAGGCGCCGGATGCGGCGGCGGTGTCGAGGGTCGCGCGGGGGCCGTTCAGGACGACGATGGCGAAGGCGCGCTGCTCCTGGACGGCGTCTTCGGCCTTGGCGTAGGTCGGGTACCTCTGGACGGAGAGGGAGGCGTCCAGGTGATCGTCGAGGGCCTGGAGGAAGGCGGTGGACTGGCCCTGGCCGGTTACGGCGACGGGGATGTCGCGGGGGGCCGGGTTCGCCATGGCGTAGCAGTAGGAGCCCGCGAAAAGGCCCGCGGCGGTGGTGAGGATGAGGAGGAGGACGGCGGCGGGCAGGTACGGGGACGCACGGAAGTCCGCCCAGCCGTCGCGGATCGAGTGCACACGGTCACGCTATGTGAGCGCCTGGGTCAGGTCCAGAACGTGGGGTCCTCGATCTTCCAGGGCAGTGTGAGGCCGTAGACGCCGAGGTAGCCGGCCACGGCGGCGGCGAGCACGACGGCGGTGACGGTGCCGAGGATGGTGTTGCGGCGGCGCTTGCGGGGGTCGAGGGCCTTCTCCTTGGCGCGGTCCGCGGCGGTCTTGGCGCGGTGGAGGGCGCGCTGGGCCCAGGCGAACTCGGTGGCGAGGATCGCGAGCCCGACGACGATGCCGAGGAGGCCGGGACCCGGGGTGATCATCATGACCAGGCCGCCGACGAGGACGGTCGTTCCGACGGCGAAGACGCCGGCGCGCCAGGCGGTGTTCAGCAGCGGGTTGCGCCGGACCCGGTCGCGGAAGCGGTGGAGCCGGCCATCCTTATCATCATTGCTTGCCACAGATTTACCTTAAGCGAGGTGTGGCCGCCGCGGGGACTCCAGGGAGCGTCCAGATCGTCCCGGATTGTGGGCGGTCGCCGCACCGCAAGATCCGCTTTTGCGCAGGTCAGACGCAGGTTTTGCTACGGTGAGATGGATCACAAACGACGGGGACGCCGGAATGTTCGGCCGAGATCAGGCAGTTAGGCGTCATAGATCGCGGGGATGTCCGTCAGAGGGAGAACCACCCACCGGAGCACCCCGCGAGCCAGCGGGACCGACGTAAGAGGGAATGGCCATGAACAGCAGTACCACCGTCTCAGCACAGCTGGGCCTTCGTCTCGTCGTCCCCGACCGCACGACCGTCCCCCTGCTCGCCGGGCTGGAGTACGCGGCCGACGATCCGTACGCGATCCGGATGGCCTTCTACGTGGGCGACGATGAGCCGGTGGAGTGGATCTTCGCCAGGGAGCTCCTCACGGTCGGCATCGTGCGCAGGGTCGGGGACGGGGACGTCGAGGTCTGGCCCGCCGACGACGACGGCTCGCTCAACATCGCGCTGTCGTCCCCGTTCGGGGACGCGCTGTTCGAGGTGCCGCTGTCGCCGCTCGCCGACTTCCTGCACCGGACGTACCAGGCCGTCCCCGCCGGGGAGGAGAGCGAGTTCATCGACATCGACGCCGAGCTGGAGAACCTGCTCTGGCCGTCCTAACCGGACAGGCGGGCGATGTGGCGCATCTTGTTCATCGCGTCCAGGGCGGCGACCTTGTACGACTCGGCCAGCGTGGGGTAGTTGAACACCGCGTTGACCAGGTAGTCGACGGTGCCGCCGCAGCCCATCACCGTCTGGCCGATGTGGACGAGCTCGGTGGCCCCCGTACCGAACACGTGGACGCCGAGCAGGCGCCGGTCCTCCGGTGAGACGAGCAGTTTCAGCATGCCGTAGGAGTCACCGATGATCTGGCCGCGGGCCAGCTCCCGGTAGCGGGAGACGCCCACCTCGAAGGGGACCTTGGCCTCGGTCAGGGCGTCCTCGGTGCGGCCGACGAAGCTGATCTCGGGGATGGTGTAGATCCCGATGGGCTGCGTCTCGTTGATGTCCGGCACGGGCTCGCCGCACGCGTGGTGGGCGGCGAGGCGGCCCTGCTCCATCGAGGTGGCGGCGAGGGACGGGAAGCCGATCACGTCCCCGACCGCGTAGATGTGCGGGACCTCGGTGCGGTAGTCGTCGTCGACCTTGATCCGGCCGCGCCGGTCGGCGGTGAGGCCGGCGGCCTCCAGGCACAGGTCGTCGGTCATGCCCTGCCGCCCGGCCGAGTACATGACGGTGTCGGCGGGGATGCGCTTGCCGCTCTCCAGCACGGTGATCGTCCCGTTCGGCATCCGCTCGACGGACGCGACCGACTCGCGGAACCGGAACGTGACGGCCAGGTCGCGCAGGTGGTACTTGAGCGCCTCGACGATCTCCAGGTCGCAGAAGTCCAGCATCCGCTCGCGCCGCTCGACGACGGTGACCTTGGTGCCGAGCGCCGCGAACATCGAGGCGTACTCGATGCCGATGACGCCGGCGCCGACGACGACCATGGTCTCCGGGATGCGGTCCATGTTGATGATGCCGTCGGAGTCGATGATCGTCCGGTCGTCGAAGTCGACGGTGTCGGGGCGGGCCGGCCGGGTGCCGGTGGCGATCACGACGCGGTCGGCGGTGACCTTCTGCTCGCGGTCGCCGGCGCCGGCGATGCCGATGGCGTGCGGCTCCAGGAACCGGCCCGTGCCGGGCAGCACGGCGACGCGGTTGCGGGCGAGCTGGCTGCGGACGACGTCGGTCTCCCGGCCGATGACGTGCTGCGTCCGCATCCCGAGGTCGGCGACGGTGATGTCGTCCTTGACCCGGTAGCTCTGCCCGTACAGCTCGCGCTGGTTCAGGCCGGTCAGGTACAGGACGGCCTCGCGCATCGTCTTGGACGGGATCGTCCCGGTGTTGATGCAGACGCCGCCGATCATGTCGCGGCGGTCCACGATGCCGACCTTGCGGCCGAGCTTGGCGGCGGCGATGGCCGCGCGCTGCCCGCCGGGCCCGGATCCGAGCACGAGGAGATCGAAGTCGTTCACGTCCCCCAGTGTGGCGGCAGCCCGGCGCCCCGATAAAGGGTTTGCGGCGACAGATCGTTATACGTCCGGTTCAGGACGGGGTGTCCCCGCCGGTCAGGGCGGCCGTACCGCCGCCCGTCAGGCCCGCGGCGAGCGCGTCCAGGCCCGCCTTGACGCGGTCGAGCGGCATGCCGCGGGTGCGGCGCTGGTAGAGGAACAGGGTCGCGGCGAAGGGGGCGAGGAGCGCGTCGGCGAGGTAGGCGGTGTCGGAGCCGGGGCGGATCCGGGCGAGGAGCATGCCGAGGTGCATGTGGTAGAGCCCGTAGGAGCCGTCCCGGAAGCGGGCGTCGGGCGGGTCGGCCTCGGCCCTGAGCAGCAGGTCGGCCTGCGCCTCGGTGCGGTCGGCGAGGGCGTGCAGGAGGGCGGCCTGGAACGCGCGCTCGCGGTCGTCGATCACCGCGTAGACGAGCCGGGCGCGGTCGCCGAACCGCCGGTAGACGGTCCCGACGCCGACGCCGGCGGCCTTGGCGACCTCGTCCATGGTGACCGCGTCGGGGCCGCGGGCCGCGAGCACCTCCGCCGCGGCGCGCAGGATGCGGCGGCGGTTGCGGGCGGCGTCGGCGCGCTCGGCGGGCGGGCGGCCCAGCACCGGCAGTTCCCGCATGTCGGCCTCCGTCCCGGGGAGATCCTGCTCCGGCAGAATACCGGAGCGGACAGGGTATCCGGAAAGCTCTCCGGTAATCTCGGGCGGAGATCTTTCCGGATATGGGGGTGCCGTCGTGGCCTGGGTCTTCCTGCTGATCGCGTCGCTGATGGAGCTGGTGTGGGCGACGGCGCTGAAGGAGTCGGACGGCCTGACGAAGCCGTGGCCGACCGCCATCGGCCTCGTGGTGGCGCTGCTCAGCGTCGTCATCCTGTCGCTGTCGCTGCGCACCCTACCGGTGGGCACCGCCTACGCGGTCTTCACCGGCCTCGGCGCGCTCGGCGTGGCGCTGGTGGGCGTCTTCGCGTTCGGCGAGAGCGCGTCGCCGGCCCGCCTCGGGTTCCTCGGGCTCATCATCATCGGCGTGGTCGGCCTGCAGTTCGCCGAGAACTCTTAGCCCCCTGAGGAACGGGCACAGTGGAGGCATGGCACGGGAGATGCTCGGGATCGACATCGGCGGGTCGGGGATCAAGGGGGCGCCGGTCGATCCGGCCGGCGCGTTCACGCGGGAGCGCTTCCGGGTCGACACGCCGCGGCCCGCCAGGCCGAAGCCGGTCGCGAAGGTCATCGCCGAGATCGTGGACCATTTCGGCTGGGACGGCCCGGTGGGCGTCACCTACCCCGGCGTCGTGATCGACGGTGTGGCGATGTCGGCGGCGAACGTGTCCAGGCACTGGCTCGGGGTGGACGCCGCCGGCCTGTTCGCGGACGCGACCGGGTGCGAGATCACGCTGCTCAACGACGCGGACGCGGCCGGGGTGGCGGAGATGCGGCTCGGCGCGGGACGCGGCCGGCGCGGCACCGTCGTCCTGCTCACGCTGGGGACGGGCATCGGCAGCGCGCTGTTCACCGACGGCGTCCTCGTCCCGAACACCGAGTTCGGGCACATCCAGATCGACGGGCGGGACGCCGAGCTGCGCGCGTCCGCGCGGGCGCGCACCGAGGAGGGCCTGAGCTGGCCGAAGTGGACCAAGCGGCTGAGCGTGTACCTGCGGCACCTGGAGGCGCTGATCTCGCCGTCGCTGATCATCGTGGGCGGCGGGGTGAGCCGGAAGGCCGAGCACTTCCTGCCGCTGGTCGAGGGGGTGCGGGCGGAGATCGTCCCGGCCCGGCTGGTGAACAACGCGGGCATCGTGGGCGCGGCGATGGCGGCGGCCGCCGCGCATCCGGCGGAGACCGCCGAGCCCGCGCCGCGCGCGGTCCGGGCGGCCGGGGAGACCGGCGGGCCGCAGCGCGAGCCCGGCACC
>NZ_VCKZ01000568.1 GCF_005889745.1 Actinomadura geliboluensis | reverse complement strand
TAAGAGTGCTGGCAATACTGATATATTTGTTTTTTTTCAAGCAGAAGACGGTATACGATATGTCTTAGGGTCTCGTGGGCTCGGAGATGTGTATAAGAGCCAGCCCTCCCCGAGATCAAGGAGTTCCTCCGCACACGCGGCCTCGCCGCCTACAAATTCCCCGACCGCCTGGAAACAGCCGACGCCTTCCCCCGCACCCCCGTAGGCAAGATCAGCAAAAAGACCCTGGCGGCCCGAGTGGCGGCCTCCTGACACGACCCCGTCACCCGCTGGCCGGCGAGAGGCGGCCGGCGGGTGAAAAGGCCGATCCCCGCCCTCACAGCCAGAGGATGACGCTGAGAGTAGGGGCCTGAATGAACCGGAAGGCATTCTTCGCCTTGCCCGCGGCATCCGGCTGCGCGGGCGACACGGCGGTCGTCGCGACGACATACCGGTCCTGACTGCCCACCTGCCCGACCTGCGCCCCGCCCGGCGGCTCCAGGTCGCCACCCGGCACGAACCGCAGATCGGTGTGCCGCAAGCGCCGCGCGGCATCACTCGCCGCGCCCGGATCGGCGAACCTGAGGACGTGGCTGCTGACCAGCACCCCGTCGGGGGTCTTGAACGCGATCTCGATCCGCCCTTCGCACCCGGCCTGCCGCAGGACGCCACGGGCCTGCTCACTGGTCGCACCGGCGCGGCAGCCCTTCTCGTCGTCCAGCACCTTGGCCGCCGTACGTTCGTAGGTCTCCGAGGCGCCACCGAAGGCGTTCTCGAACCGGATGTCATCGTCGTAGAAGGTGTTCACCTCGAACGCCGGACCCCCGCCGGATGAAGCCCCGCCGGATGAAGACCCACCGGCCGTGAGCCCGATGACGACCGGCGCCGCCAGAACGGTCACTCCGAGGACCCCGGCAATGGAACCGAGCGCAATGCGCCACCGACGCTCCCGCCTCTCCCAGCGCCGCACATGGTCAGCCCCCACCGCACCCGAACCGGAGGACCCGAGCACCGCCAGCCCACCGGTCTCCGCAGGCGCGGGCGGTGCCTGCGCCAGGACGACGACCGTCTTGGCCCGGCGGTCGTGCAGGCATTGCCCGAGCCGTCCGTCCTTCCTGTGCTCCCAGGGATCGGTGATCAGCGGAATGGACGACGAACTCCGAGGAAGCGCGTACCGCTTGAAAGACCGGTGCCACCCTGGCGGCCGCATCCCGTCTTCCTGGCGCACCACCCGGATCCCTGCGACCCGCTGCCCGACCGTGCACCCCCACCGCGCGATCCCCCCGACACGCAGCAGGACCATGGCGAAGACCCCGAGGAACACGGCCGGAATGCCCACCCACGTCATCCACGAAAACGAGGCGTCCTCGAAAAACAGACCGACCACATAGACCGGCGAAAGGCCCGCCATGACCACCACGAACGCCACGGCGCCGTCGACGACGCGGGCCGCAAGACGCTGCTCGGTACTGGCCAGGACGCGCACGACCCGCTCGTCATTGTCCGCAGTCCGCTCTGCCGAAGTCCCTGCGGGCACATAAAGAGGAGCCGTCACACCGGCATATACAAGCACAGCAGAGTCGCCTTACGGCGCGTCGATGGGGGACCTGAAGGAAACCGTAAGGCGCCTCCGGCAGCTTGGAGTCATCGAACCGGCGGGGAGCCGCCGGAGGACAGAGGGAGCAGCACGATGCGCAAGCTGATCGAGTCGACGTTCGTGTCACTGGACGGGGTCATCAACGACACCACGCCGTCGACGGCGTCCCGGGCGGAGCCGCAGCACTGGGGCATGCCCTACTGGGACGAGGACCACAAGAACTACTCGGCCGGCCTGATCACCAGGGCCGACGCCATCCTCGTCGGACGGGTCACCTACGAGGGGATGGCGGACGCGTGGCTGTCGCGGGCCGGGGACCCCGGCGCCGACATGATCAACGCGATGCCCAAGTACGTGGCGTCGCGGACGCTGACCGAGGCCCCCAAGTGGAACGCCACCGTCCTCAAGGACGTCCCCGAGGAGGTCGCCAAGCTCAAGGAGCAGCCGGGCAAGGACATCCTGAAGTGGGGCACCGGCGAGGTCGACCGCACCCTCGTCGAGCACGGCCTGGTCGACGAGTTCCACTTCTGGTACTTCCCCGTCATCGTCGGGGCCGGCCGGCACCTGTTCGAGGACGCGGGCTTCGACACCACGCACCTGAAGCTGGCCGACGTCAACCAGTTCGCTTCGGGGATCACCGTCCACGTCTACGTCCCGAAGTAAACGGCGGTGCCCCAGTCAGGCCCGACCCTCGTCCGCGAGGGACCGGGCCTGTTCGGGCGTGAGTTCGGCGCCCTGCTGGAAAAGGGCGTCGAAATCCGGCTCCGCGTCGCGGACGGCCGCCGTGATCCGGTCGAGTTCGGCGCGGTCGGAGGGCGACGGCGGCAGGACGGTCGCGCGCCGCGTGGTCTCCACGGCGCCGAGCAGCCGCGCGGCGACGCCGGGGCGTCCGTCCAGCGCCAGCGCCTCCGCCATGCCCGCGAGCGCCCACGCCATCCCGCGCGCCGAGCCCTGGTCGCGGCACGCCGCGAACGCCTCCCGGTGGTGGGCGAGCGCCGTCGCCGGGTCGCCGCGCCGCGCGGCCAGCAGCCCCAGCTCGGCCAGGACCATCGGCAGGTACGGCGGGCGGCTCTCCTCGGTCTGCCGCCCCCGGGCCGTCGCCAGCAGCCAGCGCAGGTGCTCCTCGGCCTCGTCGAGATCGCCGCCGCGGCGCGCGGCGAACGCCACCGAGATGGTGGCGAACACCTCCCCGGCCTGCCCCTGCTCGGCCGCCAGCCGCCGCGCCCGCTCGCCCTGCTCGCGGGCGCTCGCGTGGTCGCCGGCCTGCACCGACGTCCAGGCGAGCCAGCTCAGCAGGTCGGTCACGTCGGACCAGAGCCCGAGATCCTCGGCGATCCGGAGGCCGTCCCGGGCGAGCCGGGCCGCCGCGGCGTGGTCGCCGGCCATGTCCGCGAGGCCGATCAGCCAGTTCGCGGCCTGGAGCACGCCCCACTCGTCGCCCAGCTCGGCGAACAGCTCGCTGCCGCGCCGGGCGTCGTGTTCGAGGGCGTCCGTTTCCTCGCGCATGTGGGCGAGGACGGTGCGGATGCTCAGCACCGCCGCCTCGCCCCAGCGGTCCCCGGTGGCGAGGGCCGTGCCCAGGGCGGACGCCAGGAGCTTCGCGATGGTCGTCTCGTCGCCGAAGCTGATCATCGAACTCGCGATGAACCACTGGGCCCGGACGCGTTCGACCGGATCCGCCACCGCCTCCACGTCGCGCAGCACCTCGGCGACCCGCTCCGCCCCGGCCCGGCCCCGCAGGAGCGCCAGCCCGGCGTGCCAGGCCGCCGCCTTCGCCCGGACGCCGGCGGGCGCCTCGCCCGGCACGTCCAGGGCGGCGGCGAGCGCCCGGTCGGCCTCGGTGAACCGGCCGCGCAGGAACCAGTACCAGGTCAGCGTCCCGGCCAGCCGCAGCGCGCGCTCCGCCGCGCCGTCCCCGCAGAAGGAGTCCAGGGCCGCGCGCAGGTTCGCGCTCTCGGCGTCCAGCCGGAGCAGCCATTCGCGCTGGCCCGGCCCGCGCAGCCGCGGATCGGCCGTCTCGGCCAGCGCGAGGTAGTGGTCGGCGTGGCGGCGGCGCAGCTCCGCCTCCTCCCCGGCCTCCCGCAGCCGGTCGTGGCAGAACGCCGACACCGACTCCAGCAGCCGGAACCGGGGCCCGGGCGCGCGGACGACGAGGGAACGGTCCACCAGTCCGGCGACCAGGTCGAGCACCTGGCCGGGCTCGACCCCGTCCCCGGCGCACAGCGCCTCGGCGGCGTCGAGCGTGCACCCTCCGGAGTGGACGGCGAGGCGGCGCAGCACGGCCCGCTCCGGCCCGGTCAGCAGCCGCCAGCTCCAGTCGATCACCGCGGTCAGGGTGCGCTGGCGGGCGGGCGCGTCCCGCGGCCCGGTGCCGAGCAGGCCGAACCGGTCGCGCGGCACGCGCAGCCGGGCCGCGAGCTCGGCGACGCCCAGCGCCGGCACCCGGGTCGCGGCGAGTTCGAGGGCGAGCGGGATGCCGTCCAGCCGGCGGCACACCTCCGCCACGGCGGCGACCGTCTCCGGCGCCGGGTCCAGCCCCGCCCGCGCGAGGAACAGCCGGACGGCGGGCGACCGCGACAGCCGGTCCGGGTCGTCGGTGCCCGGGACGTCGAGGGGCTCCACGTCCCAGCGCGCCTCGCCGCGCAGCCGCAGCGGCTCCCGGCTCGCGGCCAGCACCCGCAGGCCGGGCGCGGCCGGCAGCAGCCCACCGGTCAGTTCGGCCACCGGCTCGATCACGTGCTCGCAGTTGTCCAGCACCAGCAGCATCCGCCGCTCGCGCAGCGCCGCCGCGAGCCGCGCCCCGGTGCCCGTCTCCGCGTCGCCCGGCACGTCCGGGATGGACAGGACGGACAGCACGGTCTCCGCCGGGTCGCCGCGCCCGTCCCACGTGGTCAGGTCGACCAGCCACACGCCGTCCGGGTACGCGTCGGCCACGGCGTGGGCGGTCGCGAGCGCGACGCTGGTCTTGCCCACGCCGCCCGGACCGGTCAGGGTGACGAGCCGTCCCGTCGCCAGCAGTTCGCGGACGCGGCGGACGTCGTGGTCGCGTCCGATCAGCTCGGTCACCGGGGCCGGCAGGTTCGAGGTGGGCTTCACCGGACGCGGCGCGGGCGCCGGCGCCCGCTCGGACGGGTCGCCGGCCAGGATCGACGCGTGCAGCGCGGTCAGCTCCGGGCCCGGGTCGAGCCCCAGTTCGCCCGCGAGGCGGCGGCGCAGGTCCTGGTAGCTCTCCAGCGC
>NZ_VCKZ01000567.1 GCF_005889745.1 Actinomadura geliboluensis | reverse complement strand
CCCCCGCACCACCCGCGGCTACGACGACACCAACCACAAGCTCGCCTCCTCCCCCGTCACCGACCTCACCCGCATCCTCGCCACACACCGCACCCCCACCGGATCCGGTGATACGACATGACCGGCCGTAGACCGTCCCAGGCGTGGGACGGTCGCAAACGGAATCGCCCGACTGCATCCATGCCAGGCTGGTGATCGACGCCCTACCGCTCCGGTGGCCACCATGGCCCCGGAGACCAGAAGCTGGTTGATCGAGTGACTGATTGCTGCTCGAGGCCACGCGGCGACGCCCACGCCGATGCACCGCGTGGTGATCCCCCGCAGCACCCTGGCCCCCCTCACGCCGCCGACCCGTTCAGTCCAGGTGCCGCTCGACCGCATCCAGGAACGCCTCGACCTCGTGTGCCGAAAACGTGTGCTGGTTGGCCTCGGTCACCATGTAACCGCAATCGGCGAACGCCAGGAGATACGCCCGCATCTGAGGGTCGGGCATCCGCTCGGCCTCCTGGGCGGATCTCGGCCTTGTCCGGAGCGACCGGCACCGGCTCCTCGGCGTCGTGTCCCCCTCGGACACGTACCGACCGCACATGTGGGGGCTCCGGAATCACACGGGCCTCCACTTCGTGTTTCTGGGGATAGTAGGTCATCGTCAGGCCCAGCTGCTGGTAGAGGTCGGCTTTGTCTTCGGGGTCGGCGTTGATGGCGAGTTGCGCCAGGTCCCCGGTTCGCCGGAGCAGGTCGGCGATCTCGTGCCGGGAGATGCCTGAGCCGCGCGGAGTGGCCTTCGCCTCGTGTTCCAGGCGGGCGCGTTCCTGCTTGACGTCGTTGATCCAGCGGGTGACCTCCGCCGGATCAGCTCCGGCGTCCAGCGCAGCCCGGTACTGGACGAGTTTGCGATCGCATCGCGTCTGTTGTTTGCGCAGGTCCGCTGCTCTCTGTGCGTCAGGGTCGGTCATTTGGGCGGCCATCATGTCGATGACCGACGCGATGCGGTCCGGTGTGAACGCGGTCGCCAGCCACCCGTCGACCTCGCCGAGGATCTCCGCTTCGCGCAGGTAGACGACCTTGGGATGGTCGATCTCGTTCACCATGGCGTACTCGGCAGGGAAACGGCACCGGTAGTAGGCCTGCTGGTTGTTCCAGTTCCCCTGCATCTTGCGCGTGCAGTAGCCGCAGTGCAGGCATCCTCGGAAGACGTAGGGACGCGAGGTCGGGTTGCCTTTCTTGGAGTAGGAACCGCGCGCTCGTGACTGCCGGAGCTGCTGGGCTCGTTCGAAGTCCTCGGTGCTGATGAGTGCGTCGTGAACCTTGTATTCCGACCAGATCCAGTCGGAGCGGTCGTTCCATCGCATCTTGGTGGTGTGGCCGAGGGCGACGTCATCGACGTCGATGAGGACTTCGTCCTTGCGTTGCTTGTTCCAGATCTCCCGGCCGGTGTATCGAGGGTTGCCGACGATCGTCCTGACGGCCGATTTGGACCAGGCGAGTTGGTTCCGGTGTGGGTTGCGGACCGGGTCGCTGGCGGAGGGGCATGGGATGCCCTGCCGGGTGAGTTCCTCGGCGATGTCCAGCAGCCCGCGTCCCTGCTGCTTGATGTACTGCGCGAAGATCCACTTCACCACTAGGGAATGGACCGGGTGTGCCTCCAGCCGTTTCAACCGCTTACCGTCAGCGGCCTTCGCAGGGTTGGGGTGCGGACCGGCGTCCACTAGTTGGTAGCCGTAGGGCGGACGGCCACCGAGGTAGCGGCCTTCGGTGACCGTCATCGCGGCCATCGCGGACCGCACACGGATCTTGATGCGGTTCCGCTCGCCCTTGGACAGGCCCCCGAACACGCCCATGATCATGTCGTGGGCTTCGTTGACTGGGTCGATGGGTCCACCGACCTCGGGCACCCAGAGCGGGACATTGAAGTGCTCGAAGATCGGAAACGTCAGGGAGTACTGGTTGCCGTAGAAGGCGCGGTGAGGCTCTCCGATTACTACCGCGTCGAAGTTCCGCTGGAGGTTCTTGAGTTCGTCGAGCAGCAACGAGGCGTGCGGCCGCCGCGACCACGGGATCGAGCGGGACTTGTCAACGTCGAAGTATTCGGCGACGATCACGCCGTCCTTCGGCTCGATGAGGGCTCGGGCGCGGCGAAGCTGCCAGGCACGCGACGCTTCCGGGTCCTGGTTGTCCTCGGTCGACACTCGCCCATAGAAGGCGTACCGGAGACGCGGCGGTGCGGAGGTCCGGGTGTCGTCGTCGCGTCCGGACTGCGGCTGCAGATCTTTGGGCCTTCCGGTCACGACGATTCCTCCTCGTTGGTGGAGCACCGAACGGCCTCGTACGGCCCCGGTCTCGGACTGGTTCGGCTATAGAGCACGGGTCTGGTCATTTCTCTGTCTGTCTCCTTGTCTTGGTTCTTGAAGGGTTCTCGGCTGCCTTGAGCAGGATCCGCAGCAGCACCTTGGCCGCGCCGGGGGTGAGCTGTGGCGGCTCGTCCGGCGCGACCAGGCGCACCTTCCTGTCGCTCTCCGTCACCGTCGCCCTGCTGGTGAACCGTCGCCCGTCCGCTGTGCGCGCCCTGCGGTACGGCTGCGGTCGCGGGGATTGCAACCGTCCCAGTATCGACGCTTGACTCGGCCGTGGAGGTCAAGCCTGTTCCCGGTGCGAATGCGGGGCTGTGTGACGGGCGGGGCGATGAACTGAGGCCGACCCGGTGGAGTGGTCAGGTGCCAGGTGTCTTCGCACTGATAGGCGCGCAGCCGGATGCCGGGTGCGGCGATGCGGGCGGCGTGCCGCGCCGTTCGGCGCGTGGTGTAGCGGGCACGCCCACAGCGCCCGCATAGACCGATCTGGAGGATGGCCAGCATCTCCAGCACCCGGTTGCGGCCGGCCTGCCTGCTGTGTGGGTTCTTGGTCATCGGCTCGCCTCCGGCAGGTCGGTCGCGGGCTGGAAGAGCAGGAGATCCTCGTGGGCGGTGGCGCAGGCGGGAATGCCTCGGTCGCGAGCACGGCGGGTCTCGAGCATCTGGAAGAAGGAGGCCCGGTTGACCAGTCGGCCGTCTCGCAGTCCCGCCAGAAGAGCGGCATGGCGGCCGACCAACACAAGACCGTTCTTGCCGGCGGTGTCGATGACCTGGCCGGGTAGGTCGATCAGCTCGCCTTTGGCGCGGATAGGACGGATGGTCACGGCGATCACACCGCCGGGCCGCAGCAGGGTGGCGCTGCCGACAAGGATGCGGCCAAAGCCGTCCAAGAGGCCGGGTAGGGGCTGGTGGGCGAGGTTTCCGCGGTCGGTGGAGTAGCGGTGGTTGCGCTTGTGGATCTTTCCGCCGCCGTTGTCGCGTCCTGAGCGGATGTGCCCGTGAGTGTGTGATCCGTACGGTGGTGAGGTGAGGACCAGCGCCGCTTTCCCGTGCAGGGCCCGGTAGATGGTGGCGATGTTGCGGGCGTCTCCGCAGGCAGGTGGGCAGTCCCTGTGGCCCCTTGGGATCGGGCGTGCTGGAGGTTGCCCAGGGCGAGGTGGACGAAGTCGGGCTCGTACTCCACGCCGGCGGCGTCGCGTCCGAGGTGGATGGCCTCGACCAGGGTGGTGCCGATGCCGCACATCGGGTCGACCACCAGGTCACCGGGACGGGTGAACGCACTGATGACGGTGGCAGCGATGGCCGGCAGCATCTTGCCGGGGTGGCGCATCGACTCGGGCGTGTAGCGTCCTTGGCGCTGCAGCCGGGACGGGCGCTGTCCAGTCGCCAGCACCGACGGCAACGCTTGGACGCGGGCGAATTCGTTGTGGTTCATCGGGCCCTCCCGTAGGACGGGCCGTCGGGACCAGGTGAGCTCGCGGGCTCTTGGGGTTTCTTGAACAGCGACACCGCGGCGTGGACGCCGACCGTGGGCGGCAGGGCGGTGGAGCGGGTGTCGCGGAGTTGGGCGAGGTCGGTGGGGCCGGCCTGCACGACCAGGGCGTCGCCTTCGATCGGGACGCGCAGCGCGATGACGTGCTGGGCGTAGCGGAAGCCGAGGCTTTGGGCGTGGCGGATGATGCGCGGCGCCAGGTCGATGAGGCGTCCGGCCTGGTGGCGGGCCGTGGTGATGACGGCCAGGACGCCGCCGGGGGCCAGCACTCGCCATGCCGATGCCATGAACAGCCCGAGTTGCTCGCTGGTGAGCATCCACAGGTCGGCCCGGCACGCCGGGCAGCCCGTTCCTGAGCCTCGCCTCGGGTTGTGGCCGCCGGTCTCGTATGGCGGCGGGGCGCCGATGACCAGAGAGACCTGGCCGAGGTGGTCGGCCAGGCCTTTGGCCATCTGGTCGGGCCGGACGGGGCGCATCCGCACTCGCGTCAGCTGCTGGTGGTCGAGGGCGGCGCGGAGCCGGGTGCCGATGTGCTGGGCGAGCGGGAAGTGCGGGACCAGTGCGATGGCGCGCCGGTCGAGGCGGGCGGCCGTGATCAGGGTGGCTTCGCTGGTGGTGAAGCCTTCGGCGACCAGTGCCCCTTCGCTGGTGCAGGTACTGATCAGGTGCTGGGCCAGTTCGCGCCCGATGGTCTGGCGGTGCTGGAGGCAGATCGCGGTGCCGGGCCTTTGTCGGTTCGAGCGGGCGTCCGGTCGAGGCGGCAGGTCCTGGCTGTAAGGGTCTGAGCACAGCCAGACGGTGAGCGGGACCATGCGCCGCTCGCCGTTGGGCCGGTTGCTGTTGGTGGGTGGGTGTGGACCGCCCCGGCGATGTTGGAGGCTCAGATTGTTGGTTCTCAGCCGGTCTAGGTCGCTGTGCCACGTGACCGGTTGAACGCTTCCTCGTACTCGCGCGGGGGAATGTTCCCGCAGTAAGAATGTA